>CAZSJU010000139.1:0-8932 GCA_964607235.1 uncultured Anaerolineae bacterium
CCCAGCCTCCCCCGCTGGGGGAGGAGTAAGCTCAGACCTGAATAAAGCGGGGCAGCACCACCGGGCGGGAGCGGGTCTCGCGGTAAAAGAATTGCTCCAACGCGCGACGCAGGTTGTCGTTGCCACGTTTGTACTGCCGCTTGATCTCCGCCCGACAGGCCGCCAACAGGTCCTCGGCCTCGTTCAGATACACGAACCCACGGCTGACGATCTGCGGCTCGCCGACCAACTGCCGTTTCTTATTCACGGGAATGAGGGCCACGATAAAGCCGTCCTGGGAGAGGCGATGGCGGTCGCGCATGACGATCTCGCCGATCTCGCCGACCAGGCGCCCATCGACCCACACGTCGTCCAGCTTTAATGCTTTCTCTGTCCAGGCCTGCTGTCCATCGCTCAACCAGGGCACACCTTCCTTGAGTACGAAAATGTTTTCTGGTCGCAGGCCCGCTTCCTGCGCCAATTTCTTGTGCAAGTGCAGGTGGCGCGGTTCCCCATGGGCCGGGATCAAGTACTTGGGATTGACCGCCTCGAGCATAGCGCGCATATCTCCCTGACCCCCGTGGCCCGAGACGTGGACGGTGGCCATAGCGCCATAGATGACGTCGGCCCCTCGCTCAAAGAGATGGTTGATCATCCGACCGACGTCTTCTTCGTTGCCTGGGATGGTGCCGCCAGAGATAATAATGGTGTCACCGTGCCCGACCTGGACCTGGCGATGCGTGCCCTCGGCCATGCGGTTCAACGCCGAACGGGGCTCGCCCTGGGAACCGGTCGAGATGAGGACCAGCTTTTCCGGCGCCACGCCCGCCCGGGCGTCGACGATCAAGCGCTCGGGCACTTTTAGATACCCCAGCTCACGGGCCAGCTCGACGTTCTCGATCATGCTGCGCCCGGTCAGGGCGACCTTGCGCCCGTGCTTTTCGGCCAGGTTCACGATCTCTTGGACACGGGCCAGCAGTGAGGAGAATGTGGCGATAATGATGCGTTGTCCCTTGGCCTCGGCGAACAGCCGGTCCAGGGTCTCGCGCACCACGCGCTCGGTCTGCGTGCGTCCCGGCTGGTCGGCATTGGTGCTATCGCCCAGCATGGCCAGCACGCCGCCCTGCGTCAGCTTGCGCAGGGTCGCCAAATCTGTCGTACGGCCGCCGGCTGGGGTCTCGTCCAATTTATAGTCGCCGGTATGGACGACCTTTCCGACCGGGGTTTCAATCACAAACCCCACCGCGTCCGGGATCGAGTGCGCCACGGCAAACGGGCTGACCCGAAAGGGGCCAAACGGTTGCTTGGGCGACATGGATAACACCCGCAGGTCCACCTTGTCAAGCAGATGATGTTCCGCCAGCCGCTTTTTAAGCAATCCCAACGTCAGCGGGGTGCCATAAACGGGCGTGTCTACCTCCCGCAACAGATACGGCAAGGCGCCAATGTGATCCAAGTGTCCATGCGTCAGGACCACGCCACGCAGCTTGTCTTGATGCTCGATGACGTAATCCAAGTCCGGCAACACGAGGTCAATGCCATACATGTCGTTATCCGGAAACATCACGCCACAATCAACGATTAAAATATTGCGGCCATATTCATACACCGTCATGTTCTTTCCGATGCCCCCCAAGCCGCCGAGGGGGATAATTTTCAATTCTTTACTCATTTTCTTCCTAATATCATACTATTGGACGTCGGCAAAATTTATTTCCGAGACACAGTGGAACGCTGACTTGTTCATGCGTATCCTTCAAGTATCTCTTTACGCCTCAATCCAAAAATTAACTATATTCACTATATGAGCGCAATCTTTGCAATCCTTGGCAGGCGCTCAAAACTGCCAGGACGTCAACCTTGTCATTCACAGCCGGCCGCAACCCTGTACGAGACAGGGAAAACGGCGGCCCGAAAAAGACAGTATGAAACGAGCGATTACAATAGGGTAGAGGTCACGCTTTATGGAACCGGGGGAGCCGCCTCACTTTGTCCTGGAGCGCGGCTGTGCGGACCGGCGTCTGGAGCGCGGGTTCTGGCGGCGCGAACGCGCCTGTCGCGCCCCGTTTGAGCCATTTGAGCCGCGCTGCCGGGGTGACTCTTGGAGCTTCCAGCCACCATAATCCAAATCGGGCAACCAGCGCCGTTCAATCTGTGTGCCCAGCACCTTTTCAATCTCGTGCACCAGTTGCATATCTTTGTCGGTGACAAATGTAAAAGCTTCACCGGTTTGATCGACGCGGCCGGTGCGACCGATGCGATGGGTGTAGGCATCGACGGTATCGGGCATATCAAAGTTGATCACGTGCGTGATGTCTGCCACGTCTATGCCGCGCGAAGCCACGTCGGTGGCGACGATGACATCATACTTGCCATTCCGAAAGCCGTCTATTGCCCGTTGGCGCTGGTTTTGCGACATGTTGCCCTGCAACGCGGACGCGCGATACTTGCGCTTTTCCAGGTCCCGCGCCAGGTTGCGGGCGCGGTACTTGGTGCGCGTAAAGATCAACACGCGTCCCGTGCCGGTCTGCGACAACAAGGTCAGCAAGAGCTCCCGCTTGAGCTTGTGCGGCACAGGGTAAAGCGCGTGCGACACGCTCTCGACCGGGGCGATCATGCCGATCTGCACGGTCTTGGGGTCGTTGAGAAAACTATCCGCCAACGTGCGAATATCCTCGGGCATGGTGGCCGAGAAAAAGAGCGTCTGGCGTTTGGCCGGCAATCGCCGGATGATGCGGCGAATGTCGGGCAGAAAGCCCATATCGCACATGCGATCAGCCTCGTCCAGCACCAACACTTCGACGTGGGACAGATCGATGCTGCCGTCACCCAACAGGTCGAGCAAGCGGCCGGGGCAGGCGACGACAATCTCGGCGCCGCGTCGCAACGCGGCGACCTGGGGCCTTTTGCTCACGCCGCCATAAATAGAGACGCTGCGCACCTTGGTGTTTTGGCCCAGGTCATCGCTCATCTGGCGGGTTTGTTCGGCCAGCTCGCGCGTGGGCGCGACGACGAGCGCGCGCACCTGGCGCCGGGGACCTTGCGTCAATCGATTCAGAATGGGTAGCAAAAAAGCCGCGGTTTTGCCGGTGCCGGTCTGCGCCAGTCCCATCACGTCGTGCCCATTGAGCACGACAGGGATGGCTTGCTGCTGGATGGGGGTGGGGGTGGTATAACCAACCGTCTTGATAGCGGCGCCAATGCGCCGGTCGAGAGAAAATTGTTCGAAACTCACTGAGAATACTCCTTGGTTTATTGAGCCAAGTCGCAATCTCAGCCCGATCATGTTTTATTATTATATTGTTCTGCCGATTAAACAGCGAACCGCTTGCTCATAGAAACAAACAAGCGGACAAGTCGTTTCGGGGCAGTGACGCCAATTCCGTGTGGTCTATGTACATCCACATTGTCTGCGACACACTTGCGAGTGCCTAGTGGACCAATCCACTTGAACGGGTGCATTATATAGCAACAAGGCACATTTGTCAAAAGATTGGTTGACATTGATACAAGGGACGGGGCAGACAATCCTTGACAGTTCTCCAAGCATCTATATAATGACAGCAACGGCATTGAGTTTGGAAAGGTGCGACGCATATGTCAGATTCCTCGTTCCGGCTAGTCCTGCATGGCAGTTGGTCGACCGGCGCTTTTTTCCTATGGGGCGAATCGTCGGAACCGGCCCCGAAACCGCGCGGGCGCCAACCCCGCGTGCGGCCCCATCCCCACGCCGCGACCCCAGAGCAACTGCGCGCGGCCCTGGAGGCAGCGCTGCCCCTGGCGCCAGAGACGGCCGCCGCTGCCACGGCCACGCGCGTCATCCTGCTGCCTGCGAGCGATGCCGGGCCAATTTTGCCGCCCTGGCTGCTCCCCGAGCTGGAAGACGAGGTGCTGGAAGCGCCACACCTGGTCCCGTGGAAAGTGAACGGGCTAGCGCTGGACGCGCTCACGGCGCTGGACCTGCTGGTCACCCTCCCGCTGGATCAACCCCTGGCGTTAGGGCGCTGGGGCGCCGACCTGCGCTACTGGGCCGAGGTGGCCAAGCTGGGGCTGGAGCTGCTGGCGCGCCAAAAGTACCTGCCCGGCATGTCTCAGGACGAAGAACAAGGACAATATCGCGCGCAATGGCTGCCAGTGTTGGACGAGCCGCGCGACCGGGCGCGATTGAGCGCCCTGGCGCAGGCTATGCCGCCGGTGTGCCGCGCGCTCTACCTGCCGGGTGAGACGCCGGACCCCGCGTCTGCCCCGGCGCCGCACGCGCTGCTGGACGCGTTTGTCAAGCGATTGTTGGACCGGGCGCCCCGCGAGTGGGGCGCCGAACGCCTGGACCGGCGGCGCAAGGCGCCAGAGGGCGTCGCCGGCGCGTGGTGGGCGGCTCTGTGGGGCGACGACGACGTCATCCAGGTGCCGCTGTCGCAGCGCCGCGAGCTGGCGGGCTGGTTCGACGCCTGGCAGGCGTGGATGGCCCAGTTGCGCGGGGCGGCCGAGGCGGATTTCCGGCTCTGCTTCCGGTTAGAGCCTCCCGATAGCCCGGACACGGGGCCAGATACGAGGCCAGATACAGATTGGGCCTTGCGCTACATGTTGCAGGCCTATGATGACCCCAGCTTGTTGGTGCCGGCGGAAGAGGTGTGGCGCGCACGTGGCGGAACCGCGCACTATTTCAACCGCAAATTTGAGGGCGCCCAGGAACGCTTGTTGGCCGGTTTGGGCCTGGCGGCGCGCCTCTTTCCGCCCATTCTGGACAGCCTGCGCACGCCGCGCCCCCACGCCTGTCCACTCGAGACGGACGAAGCCTATGCTTTTTTGCGCGAGGTCGGCCCGCTGTTGGAAGGCAGTGGCTTTGGCGTGTTGGTGCCGCCCTGGTGGGACAAGCCCGGCGCCCGGCTGGGCGTGCGCGCCAAGCTCTCGTCTGACGCCAGCATCGTCGGCCGGGGCATCCTCAACCTGGACGCACTGGTGCGCTTTGACTGGCAGTTGGCCCTGGGCGGCGAGACCCTATCTGAAGAAGAATTCAAACGGCTGACGGCGTTAAAAACGCCGCTGGTGCAGGTGCGCGGCCAGTGGGTGGTGCTGCAGCCCGACGAGGTAGAGGCCGCCATCGCGTTCTGGGAGAAAAAGCGCCAAGGCGAGATGACGCTGCGCGACGCCCTGGGGATGGCGCTGGGCGCCGTGCCCGCGGCCGAAGGGCTGCCCCTGCAAGGCGTCGAGGTTTCAGGCTGGCTGGACGACTTGATGGCACAGTTGCAAGATGGCGACCAATTACAGAGGCTGCCCCCGCCGCAGGGATTGGTAGGCCAGTTGCGGCCCTACCAGGTGCACGGCTATTCCTGGCTGGCCTTTCTGCGCAAGTGGGGGCTGGGCGCTTGCCTGGCCGACGACATGGGGCTGGGCAAGACGGTGCAGGCCATTGCCCTGTTGTTGCGGTGGCGCGAGCGCGCGGACGGGCCGGTGGCGCCGGCCCTGGTGGTGTGTCCCACCTCGGTGGTCGGCAACTGGAAGCGCGAGATCCAGCGCTTTGGTCCCCCGTTGCGCGTGCTGGTGCATCACGGCGGGGACCGGCCCGAGGGCGAGGCGTTCATCGAGGCAGCGCGGGCGCACGACGTGGTGATCACCACCTATGGCCTGGTGCTGCGCGACGTGGACGACTTGGGCAAGATCGCGTGGAGCGACGTGATCCTGGACGAGGCGCAGAACATCAAGAACCCACAAGCCAAGCGCACACAGGCCGTGCGTAGCCTGCCGGCCACGAACCGTGTCGCGCTGACCGGCACGCCGGTCGAAAACCGCCTGTCAGAGCTGTGGTCGATCATGCAGTTCCTGAACCCGGGCTTTTTGGGCTCGCGCGCGGGGTTTCGCCGGACGTTCGCGTTGCCCATCGAACGCTACCAGGATCAGGACGCCACCGAGCGCCTGAAGAGCTTGGTAAGCCCGTTCATCTTGCGGCGCGTCAAGACTGACCCCACCGTCATCCAGGACCTGCCCGAAAAACGCGAGAGCAAGGTCTATTGCAACCTGACGCCCGAGCAGACCACGCTCTACGAGGCGGTGGTAGAAGAGTCGCTGCTGCGCGTCACCCAGGCCGAAGAGCAAGGCGAGACAGGCATCCAGCGGCGCGGCGTGGTATTGGGCGCGCTGACCCGCTTGAAGCAGGTGTGCAACCATCCGGCGCAGTTTCTAGACGACGGCTCGGCCTTGCCGGGCCGTTCGGGCAAGCTCGAGCGGTTGGGCGAGATGCTAGAAGAGGCGCTCTCTGTCGGCGACCAGGCGCTGATCTTTACCCAGTACGCCCAGATGGGCCACATGTTGCAGGCGCACCTGCGGGCGCTGTTTGGCGTCGAGGTGCTCTTTTTGCACGGCGGCACGCCGCAAAAGAGGCGCGATCGCATGGTGGCCCGTTTTCAGGCCCGCGACGTGCCGGTCTTTATCCTCTCGCTCCGGGCGGGCGGCACGGGGTTGAATCTCACGGCGGGCAACCACGTCTTTCACTTTGACCGCTGGTGGAACCCGGCCGTGGAGGATCAGGCTACCGACCGCGCGTTCCGCATCGGCCAGACCCGCGACGTGCAGGTGTACAAGTATATCTGTGCCGGCACGCTAGAGGAGCGCATCGACGCGCTGATCGAGAGCAAAAAGGCCTTGGCCGAGAGCGTGGTCGGCGCCGGCGAGGGTTGGTTAACCGAGTTGAGCACCGACGAACTGCGCGACATTATCATGTTGCGCCAGGAGTGACAGGACCATGTCCAGACGACGGGCGAGTTATTACGACAGCTATTGGCCGAGCTATACACCCACACGCCCCATCGAGGTCGAGGACGGCATCAAGGCCAAGAGCCAGCGCGGCAAATTTGTCAAAAATTGGTGGGCCGACCGCTGGAT
This sequence comes from uncultured Anaerolineae bacterium, assembly GCA_964607235.1. Classification (GTDB taxonomy): domain Bacteria; phylum Chloroflexota; class Anaerolineae; order S140-20; family S140-20; genus CAZSJU01. Next base: position 6,859 of record CAZSJU010000139.1, read on the forward strand.
CAACGCGCTAAAAGTGTTGATGGATTCCGGGCGCCTGAGCCGCGGGCGCAGTTATGCCCGGCGCGGCCAGGTGATGGAAATCAACCTGGCGCCGGGCCACATTACGGCGCGGGTGCAAGGCTCGCGCCGCACGCCTTACAAGGTCGACATCAAGCTGCAGCCGCTCAGTGACCGCCAGTGGCACCAGGTTTTCGACGCCCTGGCGGCGCAGGCCATCTTTGCCGCGCAATTGCTCAACGGCGAGATGCCGGCCGACGTGCGACAGGTCTTTGACGCGGTCCAGGTGCCGCTCTTTCCCGCCTCCAAAGGTGACCTGAACACCAACTGCTCGTGCCCCGACTGGGCCAACCCCTGCAAACACATCGCGGCCGTCTATTACCTGCTGGGCGAGCGCTTTGACGAGGACCCGTTTCTGCTGTTCGAGTTGCGCGGGCGCGACAAGGACGCGGTCATTGCCGCCCTGCGCGAGCGGCGCGCGGGTGGGTTGGAAACGGTCGCGCCGGCGCCCTATGTGCCCGACGGCGTCGAGGCGGTCGAGGCGCCGCCGCTGGAAGAATGCCTGGATCGCTATTGGAAGCCGGATCCCGGGGCGGAAGCGTTGGCCTTTGACCTGGCGTGGCCCCAGGTCGAGATGGCGCTGCTCAAACGCCTGGGCGTGCCCGAGTTCCCAGGGCTGCAAGCGCGCGGCTTTTGGGCACAGATGGAGCGCGTGTACGGTGGGGTGACCGAGCGCGCGCTGCAAGTGGCCTTTGCGGAGGAAGAACAAGTGACCGGTACTTGAAGTGCCGGTCACCTGGCTCTCGCCGCTAAGGCTTGGGCTGTAGCGTCATCTCGGCCCACTCGGGTGGGTAGATGATCTGACCCACGCCGTTCATATACTGCCGCACGGGAAAGATATAGTAGCCCTGGCCCACCACCGGGTCGGGCACGGTTTCGGGTGTATATTGGTAATTCTGCATCACGATGCCGTCGGTGTAGGACCATTGCCCCGTCTGCAAGTTTTCCCTGGCCCAGCGGTAAACCGTCTCGCTGGTCAGTTCACCGTATTCGTCCAGCGCGTGCTGGGCGACCTGGAGGAACATCTTGGCGCCGTCGTACGCCAGGCCGGCCGCCGAAGGGCTGGGCGTGATGTCCCACTTTTGCTCAAAGGCCTCGGCAAAGGCGTGGCCTTCCGCCGTCGCCCAGCCGGGAATCTGGTCAATGACGTAATTAGAGAGAGTGCCCGTCATCTCGTACCATTCGCCGGTCCACCCCAGCCCGTCCGCGATGATCAGGCTCTCCAGCCCGATCTCGTCCGCCTGGTTGATCAAGGCTGCGAACGAAGGCATTGAGGTAGTCGTGGCCGCCACCAACGCCACGTCCTCCGCCTTGAACTTGTTGAGCATGGGGTAAAACATTACCTCGTCCAGGTTAAAGTATGCTTCTTCCACCGTGGTCCAGCCCGCCGCTTCCAACTGTGTCTGGATCGCCTGGCCAAAGCTGCGCCCCCAGTCTGTGTTCTCACCACAGATGGCGACCGTTTTCTCCGCCGGGCACCAGGCGCCATTGGCGATCGCGTCCTCTATCGCCTGCACGTAAGCGATGCTCAGCTTGTCCGGCGAAGGCCAACCCTTGTTCATCCAATAGCCATACTTGTCCGGGTCCGATTGAAAGATCTCATTGACCACCTCGGTCGCCCCAAAGGGGAAAATGTGGGGGATCTGGTACTCGGCACTCACTTCCATGCAGGCCACCGAGACCGAGCTGTGAAAGTTGAGGATACCGGCCTGGATGCCCTTTTCCAGGATCGCATTTTCATAGGCTTCGGCGGCCTTTTCGGGGTCGGCTTGCGAGTCGATCCATACGGGTTCAATCTTGTACGGGCCGATCTGCCAATCGATCTCGTCCAGCGCCATGACGACCGCGCCGTTGAACTCTTTGCCGACGCTCTCGGTGGGACCGGTGAATGGCCCCAGGATGCCTAGCTTGAACACGCCATCCGTCGCGGCCGGGGGCGCGGTCGACGATTCATCAGCCTGGGCGGACGAACAGCCTGCGACGAGCAGGGCCAACCCTGCGACGAATAACAGAGACA
>CAZSJU010000140.1:0-1276 GCA_964607235.1 uncultured Anaerolineae bacterium
ATCGCCCGCGAGGCCGGGGCGCTCTTGCGCCAGGGGTTGGGCGAGGCGAACCACATCAACTACAAGGGCGAGGTGGACCTGGTCACCGAGTACGACGAGCGCGCCGAGGCGTTGATCGTCGATGCGCTGCAACGCGCCTTTCCCGAGCACGCTATACACACCGAAGAGCGCGGCGCCATCGCAGGACACGCGGACACCGAGGCCGCCTACCGCTGGCTGATCGATCCGCTGGACGGCACGACCAACTTTGCTCACGGCTTTCCCGTGTTCGCCGTCTCGCTGGCGCTACTGGCGCGCAATTCCGGCGGGGACGGTCGCGACCGTCCCGTCGTCGGCGTGGTCTATGACCCCACACGCGACGAGTGTTTCACCGCCGCGCGCGGTGAAGGTGCGGCGCTCAACGGCCGCGCGCTGCACGTCAGCACTACACTCACGCTAGATACCGCGTTGCTGGCCACCGGGTTCCCCTACGACCGGCGCACGCGCCCCGACAACAATGTGGGGCATATGGGTCGTTTCATCCGGCGCTGCCAGGGCATCCGCCGCGCCGGGGCAGCCGCGCTGGACCTGGCCTACGTGGCCTGCGGGCGACTGGACGGGTACTGGGAACTACGCCTGCACCCCTGGGACGTGGCGGCCGGGGTGCTGCTGGTACAAGAGGCCGGCGGACGGGTCAGCGACTTGAATGGGGGAACAGATTATCTCTCGGGCGCGCACATTGTCGCCAGCAACGGAGCGATCCACGACGAGATGCTGGCGGTACTGGACCAGGATCGACACGATGGGTAGGGATTAACAAATGACCGCACACACCCCCAATCACGATCGGTGGACCACCCTGGCGCGCTGGACCGCCCGCATCATCGGCGCGCTGGCGGGCGCCTATTGGACATTCGCCCTGATTGCCAGTGGCCTCGCCAAGCTGGCCTCAAACACCGAACCTCTGACGCTAGAAGGCGCCGTATTGTTCACATTAGTCCTGGCATCGGCCCTGGGCGTGCTGTTCTCCTGGCGGCGCGAAAGGGTCAGTGGCCCTATCGTCCTGGCCGGCGGCACAGCGCTGAGCGCGTTCGCCTACATGACCGCCGGCCACAACAAGCTGCTCGCGGTCCTGGTGTCCGGCACGCCGTTCCTGGTCGCCGGCGCGCTTTTTGTCGTGAGTGGGTGGCGCGCGTCGAAGCAAGAGGGGGTTCCCGATATTCAAGCTGAGCGGCGCACTCACATCTCTAGTCCTCGCCTGACACATCCTGAACAGGCCGTGGATTTTGAAATGCAA
>CAZSJU010000140.1:1376-3121 GCA_964607235.1 uncultured Anaerolineae bacterium
TACATACGCGTAAAGGATACGTTGACGCCGCTGACCAGCGGTTGTTAAAGCGGGTGGCGACGACACACCGCCATCTTTTAGAGGCAGGTCAGACCAGCGCGCCCATTCTGGCATTGGCGCGGAGCGCCGAAAGCCGCCAGGCCTTCGTGCAAGCGCTGTCAGACCTGACACAATAGCAGCGGCTGCGCGCTATGCGCAACGCGGGTATGCTAGGCTAGCACACCCCTGGCCCCGCGCGGCTACCCGCTGACGGGCTGCACAGCCAACAAAGGGGAAAGCAATGCACACCCACACTCGGACAATGGGTCTACTCACACTGGCCGTGGCCCTCACCACCGCCCTTTGGGCCGGCCTCATGGTCGCGACCCAGATGACGGCCGAACCCGTGACGACCCTGGAAGCCAAAATCACGTCCCTGGGGACGCTCAATTTTTGGTTCTATCTCAACTATGTCAACGCCGCGCTGATCACGCTGCTCACCGTGGCCACGTTGGTCGGTTTTTACCTGTACTGTCGCGACGGCGACGTCTTGTGGTCTACCATCGGCCTGGCATTCGTCCCGATTTACGGGATGGGCAACCTGGTGGCCTATCTGTCACAAGTGTTCGTGGTACCGGGCTTGTTGGAACTGTACCACGCGCCCGAGACAACGACGATCGCTCAAACGTTGCTGGGGCTGACGATCCAGGATTGGCCGGGTAGCGCCATCGCGGCGCTCAATGGATTGTCCTACGCGGTCCTGGGCATCCCGTCCATCATCTTTGCGGCGCTCATGTTCTACAAGTCGCGGGGGCTGCGCGCCGGGAGCGCCTTGCTAGCCCTCAGCGGTGCACTGTCCATCGTCGCCTTGACCGGTGTGGCCCTGAGAAACCCCACGCTGAGCGCGCTGACGCTGGTTAGCGGTTTCGCGTACCTGCTCGCTTTGCTTCTCATCGGGCGCTTTTTCTTGCGCCAGTCGACGACCGAAGCGGCTTGAACCCCAGCGCCCTGCACCCGCTACGAGTTTGGCTCTCCCAATATCCAGTACTATATTTACGCGGACGGGCGTTCGTGGAGCTTTACGGTGGAGGACGATATGAACGTTTATGGCATCAACACCAAATCGGTCTTGGCCTCCACCGGAGGTATCTTTTACATCCAGGTCAAGATCAATGGAGACGTGGTCGCCTCCTGGAACCGATATGTCAACCAGACCATCTACCAACCCTACTATCACTCGGCCGACGTGTCCCTGGGCGTCACCGCAGGAGACACCCTCACCTACTTTATCTATGGTGGCACGGTGTCGAACCCGGCAGGCGGCATCACGGGTGTCAATTACGTGGAACTCTGTGCAGAGTGAGTGTCTGATTCCGCACCAAGGAAGAGAGCCAATGCCGCCCCAGACAACAATCGACATTCAAGCCGAGCTGGCCGCCATGCGCGAGCTGTTGGAGATATTAGCGGCCCCCGCGGGCACAAAGGCCCTGCAAGCCCTGTTCCCGGCCAAAGACGCCTTGGCCGGGAACAGGGCGCGATGAAGAAACAGTCGCGTGTGACAAAGACGGGATCGGCCGGGCACTGGACCAGGCCATCGAACACGCCGTAGGCGAGCTAGCACTTTTTCCCCTTGAGCTCAATCTGCCAAACGATTCAATATACGCCTGAAAAAACTCGGAGGCAGCTTTATGGACAAGGCTGTGCGCTGTACACGTGCAGGCGGCTGCCGCCCAGCGGCCCTTGGATAGTGAACGTGCACTCGTAAA
>CAZSJU010000140.1:3221-8910 GCA_964607235.1 uncultured Anaerolineae bacterium
TCATCATTATCACTATGCGAATGGCGCCACAGAACGTTTACGCCGCCTCTGGTTCTTCCTCACCGCGCAAAAAGGCATGGATGGAGGCCGCGGCGGCCTTGCCGGCGCCCATGGCGCTGATGACGGTGGCCGCGCCGGTGACCACGTCACCGCCGGCCCACACGCGGTCCTTGGTGGTCTCGCCCGTCTCTTCGTTGGCCACCACTGTGCCCCAGCGGGTACGTTCCAGCCCGCCCGCGTTGCGAAAGACCAGCGGGTTGGGCCGCGTGCCCAGGGCCACGACGACCGTGTCGCAGGCCATGTCAAACTCGGAGCCCTCGATGGGGATCGGACGGCGGCGGCCGCTGTCATCGGGCTTGCCCAGTTCCATGCGGATGCAGCGCATGCCCACCACGTTCCCGTTCTCATCGCCGTAAATCTCGACCGGGTTGGTCAAAAAGTCGAAAATGACCCCCTCTTCGTGGGCGTGCTCGACCTCTTCGGCGCGGGCCGGGACCTCTTGCGCCGAACGGCGGTACACAATGTGCACATCCGGCGGTTCGCCCCCGCCCTGCTGGGCGCGCAAGGTGCCCAGCCGCAAGGCGGAACGGGCCGAGTCCATCGCCACGTTGCCGGCGCCGATCACGGCCACCTTGTTGCCCACCTTGACCGGCGTGTCATACTCGGGGAACTTGTAACCCTTCATCAGGTTAACGCGGGTGAGAAACTCGTTAGCCGACATCACGCCGTTATAGTTGATGCCCGGGATATTGAGGAACATGGGCAAGCCGGCCCCGGTGCCCAAAAAGATCGCATCATAGCCCCGCTCGTTCAACAACTCGTCGATGGTAAAGAGCTGGCCGATCACCGCGTCGTTCCTGACCTCCACGCCCAGGCGCTTGACGTAATCCACCTCGGCCTTGACCACGTCCTTGGGCAGCCGGAACTCGGGAATGCCGTACACCAGCACGCCGCCCGGATCCTGCAGGGCTTCAAAAATCGTCACCTCATGTCCCATACGCACCAGGTCCGCGGCGCACGTCAGGCCCGCCGGGCCGGCCCCAATGATGGCCACGCGCTTGCCCGTGGCGGGCAGCGCTTGCGGCGCCTCGGCTGCTGCAGTCGGGTCTTGCGCCAACTCCCAGTCAGCCACAAAGCGCTCCAGGCGGCCAATGGCCACCGGGTCACCCTTTTTGCCCAGGACGCACACGGCCTCACATTGCGACTCCTGGGGGCACACCCGCCCACAGATCGCCGGCAGGTTATTCTTGTCCTTGAGCATGCGCACCGCCTGGGGCATGTCGCCCTCGCGTATGGCCAGGATAAACTCGGGGATGCGCACCTCAACCGGGCAACCGGCTATACAGGGGGACGTCTTGCACTGCAAACAGCGCTCCGCCTCCTGCTTGGCCAGCTCATAGTCGAACCCCAGGGCAACCTCGTTAAAGTTGGTCCGCCGCGCGGCAGCATCCTGTGCCGGCATCGCCTGGCGGGGAATTTGTCTCCGTTCTTTGAGTGTCAATTCAGCCATGTATATCTCCTCGCAGATTAAGCGTCAGCTTTTGACAACTGGGCGTCCAAACGGCACTTGTGTTCCCAGTGTTCAACAGCTTGTTTCTCTTCGTCGTGATAGAACGCCTGACGGGCCATCAGCAACTCCCAGTCAACCTCTCGCCCATCAAACTCGGGGCCGTCGACGCACACAAACTGCGCGCCGCCCTTTAACTGGACACGGCAACCGCCGCACATCCCCGTGCCATCCACCATGACGGTGTTCAAGCTGACAATGATCGGCACGTCAAAGGGCTCGGCCGTCTTGACGCAAAACTTCATCATGATGGCCGGTCCAATGGCCCACACTTTTTTGATCGCGTCACCGTGTGTCTCTAACAACTCTTTCAACGGCTGGGTGACCAAGGCTTTGCGCCCATACGAGCCGTCGTCAGTGCACACGATCAGCTCGTCGCTGACCGCCCGCATTTTTTCTTCCCAGAAGAGCAGGTCCTTGGTGCGTGCCCCGATGATCGAAATCACCTTGTTGCCGGCCTCGTGTAGCGCGCGTGTGATGGGATACATGGGCGCGATACCAACCCCGCCGCCCACGCAAATCACGCTGCCATAATTCTCAATCTCGGTCTCGTGTCCCAGTGGCCCCATAAAGTTCAAAAAGGCATCTCCCACCTCAAAGGTGCCCATCTCCATCGTAGACTTGCCGACCTCTTGAAAGATGATGGTGATGGTGCCTGCCTCCCGATCAAAGTCAGCGATGGTCAAGGGGATACGCTCGCCGTGATCGTGCGCCCGCACGATGACAAACTGCCCCGGTTGCGCCTTGCGCGCCACGTCAGGGGCCTTGATGACCATCAACTTGTTGACGTCGCTCAAAACTTGTTTTTCCAAAATTTCGTACACAGATTTGCCTCCACGCATTTCATTGGGCTATAAACAAACAATTCCTGCCAGGAATAAAGTAACACGACTTGAGCAAAACTCAAGTCGCAAACATCGCTTTTTCAAGTGATAAATGTCACATATGCCGCCCAGGTTAGCGTTCAGCCGTAGGCGTCACGGCCGCCGCGTTGAACGTCCAACGGAAGGACCGCCGTCGGCTGGGATAGCTGGCGGCCGTGTAACGGGATTCGCCGGTCGGGCTGGTGCCGGTCAAGCGCACGACGGTCACCTCCCAGCTATACTCGCGCGACGGGTCTTCGGCTCCAGGCGCATACCCCTCTCCCAGACGCACCAACGTCGTCCGGGTATAAATGCTTTCTACCGGCACCTCCTCGTCCAACCGGCGCAACCGCACTGCATACATCTCGTTCTCTCGCAACAGGCTGACGGCCGTCCACTGCAAGGGCACTAGCGGGGTCTCTAACGTCACGTCGTCAGGCGGGCCGAGCAGGGTCGGCGCGGCATACTTGGGCATAGGCGTCGGCGAAGCGTCGGGATCCGCCGTAGGGACTGACGTCGGCACCGGCGTGCCACAGGGGACCTGCAACACTTGATTAATCTGCAGCTCGGCCAGATTCGCTTGAGGGTTGGCGGCCTCTAGCAAACTAAAGGACACATCATACAATTCAGCGATCCCCAGACCGGTTTCACCCGGCCGGACCACGTGCAAGCGGGGGCATTGCGGCACCGGTGAAGGGGTCCCAGGCCCCACCTCGATGGGCATGTTGTCCACCGGGACAAGCAAAAGGTCATCAGGCCGGATGATGCCCCCTGGCCCACACTCTTTTTGATTCAGGCTGACTAATGCGCTCAGGGGGACATCGTACAACACCGCTACCGAGACACAGGTCTCACCCTCTTTGACCTGGTGCACACGCGGCGGCACCGGCGTGGGGCTCAAGGTTGGTGTGGGCGTGTGGGTAGGTTCGGGCGTCTGGGTCGGCGTGAGGGTCACCGTGGGCGTAAGAGAAGGGGTCGGGGTAGCCGACGGCCGCATCACCTGAGAGCGCACAAACCACCCCACCACAGCCAACGCGGCGACGGCGGTCAAGATGCTGGCGATTAATTCCCGCCACGGCACCTGGATGCGAAATCGACGCTTAGGCGCTTCTTCTGAAGCGAGTTCCTCTGATGCCTCGACGTCCAACGACGTCCCGCACATCAAACACGTGCTGGCCTGGTTTGCAACACGACTGCCGCACACTGGACAACGGCGCGGCTCGCCAGACTCAAAGTGTACTAACGGTGTTTGTTCTTCCATAGGCTCATTCAGGTCGGGTGCACTCTTGGGCCACAACCCGGCGCATTATACCAGAATCAGCCCATTTGGCAAAAAACGTCCCGCGATACCCGCACCTCACATAGAACGAAGGATGGCGCCGTAAGGACAATCCTGCACGCAGGTGGCGCACCCACCACACCGGCTCGCGTCTATCGTCGGCGGCTCGTCCCGGTCGATACGGATAATGGCTTTAAACTTGCACCCTCGGGCCGCCACACAGCGCTCACAGGCCTGGCAACGCGCGTAATCAATGCGCGGCGTGACCACCGTGTGCAAAGGGCTCGTGATACGCATACCTAGCCTTCGCTCTCCTCTTGTTCATCCAACCAACGCTGCGCCTGGATGGCCGCGGCAGCGCCCATGCCAGCGCTGGTGATGACCTGGCGAAAGACCGGGTCACTCACCTCGCCAGCGGCCCACACACCCTTGACGTTGGTGGCCATGTACGCGTCGGTCACCAGATAGCCCTGCTCATCCATCTCGAGTTGACCCTCGAATAGCTTGGTGTTGGGCAGATGACCGATAAAGACAAACACGCCGTCGATAGGATGTTCTTGTTCCTCGCCGGTGCGCTTGTTCTTGACCCGCACGGCCTGCACGTTGCCCTCGCCGAGGATCTCGGTGACGACCGTGTCCCACATGAAGGCGATTTTTTCGTTGGCAAGGGCGCGCTTTTGCAGCGTCGCGCCCGCGCGCAACGCGTCACGGCGATGCACGACGGTCACCTGGCGGGCGTACTTTGTCAAAAAGAGCGCCTCCTCCATCGCGCTGTCGCCACCGCCCACGACGATCACGTCTTTATCCTGAAAGAACCAGCCGTCACACGTGGCGCAATAGCTGACGCCGCGCCCGGTAAATTCTTTTTCGCCCGGCACGTCTAGCTTGCGTGCCGAAGCGCCGGTAGTGATAATGACGGCCCGCGCCTGATACGCGCCGCTCAGGCCTGTCAGGTGAAAAGGGCGCCGGCTAAAATCGACGGCCGTGACCGTCTCAACCTTGATGACCGCGCCAAAGTTCTCAGCCTGCTTTTTAATATTCTCCATCAGCTCCGGCCCCGTGAGGCCATCGGGGAAACCGGGATAGTTTTCGACCTCATAAGTCGTCGCAATCTGGCCGCCGACAGCACTCCCGGTCAGCACCAACGTGTCCAGATGCGCCCGCCCGCCATATAGCGCAGCACTGAGCCCCGCCGGGCCGGAACCGATGACGACCAAATCGTAGACTTTTTCTTGCTTCTGGGTCTGGCCGAGGCCAACGTCAAACGTCAGGTTCATGTATTCCTCCCAAGTCCTTTATTGCTTTTGTTGTGTTTTCAGGCAAGGTCCCGCCGTCTCCAAGCGGGCAAAAAGCACCTCGCTTGTCATCCCCTGTACGACAAATGCCTCTCACGTTTCCTGCTCGGTTTGCTCCAGGCATGCGGCACAACAGCCCTCCAGATAAAGCCGCGCGCGGGTTACCTGCACGCCCATCTCGTCAGCAAACTCTTGTTGAATCTGGGCGATGAGCGGCGTGCCAAACTCGATCACCTTGCCGCATCGCAAACAGGTAAAGTGATAATGTTTTTGGTCGTCGATTTCATAATAACCGCGCTGCTCATCCTGAGAGAGATGCCGTTGTTGCACCACCCCAATCTCCCGCAACGCTGCCAGCGTGCGATAGACCGTCGCCAGGCTGATGTTGGGATCCCGCGCCTTGGCCGAAAGATACAAGGCTTCGGCGTCCAGATGCACCTCGCTCTCCTCCAACACCTCCAGGATGATGCGACGTTGAGGCGTCAAACGCATCCCGCTACGCCGAAGGACCTGCTGGACTCGCTCAACCATTTCAGACATCAGCATCCCCTCCTGGTCAAAAACGCTTTGCAGGCTCATTCTATCATAGAGCCAACCCCACCGCCAGTGACACAGAAGATTTCTCGGCTACGCTCGAAATGACGGCTTGGCAGAGGAGATTTCTCGGCTATGCTCGAAATGACGG
>CAZSJU010000141.1:0-1358 GCA_964607235.1 uncultured Anaerolineae bacterium
CTGCAGGCCGTTGTCAGCCGGCCCACTCGTCGACAATCTCCTCAATGGCCCCAGGCAACACGCCCACGAGGTATGCCAGGTCGAGGATGGTAAAACGCGAGCGGATCTCGTGGGCGTGGCGCACGGCGCATAGGAGCCTTTCCCGCGAGCATCCAATGTGCTCCGCTCGAAAGGCCGCGCCGGCGCGCGCCAGGCAGTCGCAGAGCTGCTCCGGCGACCGCAGGTACGGCGTCACCGCCTGGCGCAAGCGGTCCCACGCATCACCCTGGGAAAGGATCGCGACGGTTTGGTGCAGGCGCTCGCTTTTTTGCGCGTACTGGCTTGCGACCTCAGCGCTCAACGTCCCCCAGAATGCCTGATCAATATCCATAGGAGCGTGAGAGAAACGGGGCGATTCCAGGTCGAGGACGCGGCGATAAATCTCGGAAGCCAATATCGTCCCCACTCCCACTTGTCGGCCGTGTAGGTCGTGCTTTTCTCCGTCGAGCGACGACATCATGTCCAGGGTGTGAGAGATGAGGTGTTCGCCTCCCGAAGCCGGTGCAGAAGTCTCGGCCATCGTCATGGCGACCCCCGTCAGGAGCAAGCCGTTAAACAAAGCCTCCATCGCCTCAGGCTTGCCCGCCTTTAAATCCTCGGGATGCTCCATGTACAAGGGTTCAATATCAGCAATGAGGGACACCGAACGCTCGCAAAAATAATCCCCGAACAAAAAGTGATTCATGCGCCAGTCAGCCGAGCTCACCGACTTGGCCAGCGCGTCGCCCAATCCGGAAGCGGTCATTTCATAAGGCGCGTCGCGCAGCACGGCGGGGTCGGAAAGGACAGCCCGCGCCGGACGCCCGCGTTGGAGCGTTTTCAAGCCATTGATCGTCGCCGCCACGTTGGCCGAAGCATAGCCGTTCATGCTGGCGGCCGTCCCAAAGCAGACGTAGGGCAGGTTCAGGTCAAAGGCGATCCACTTGCCCAGGTCATTGATCACGCCACTGCCGACAGGCAGAACCACGTCGGCCGCCGCAATTTGCGCGATTTGATCGAGCAACCCATCGTGCGTAAGATCGTCGCAGACGGGGGATGCGCCTGTTTCCAGGTCGGGCACGACAATCTCGGCAATTTCCCAACCGGCATCCCGCAACAATGCCGTCGCTCCTTTGCCGGCAACCTCGCGCGTCCGTTGGTCCATCAACACCACGGCCCGTCGCCCGTCAGTATAGGTTGAAAGCACTTTAGGCAGGCGAGTCAACGCATCCGGGGCGTAAATCACTTCCTGCGGATCGATGTGCTGCGTCTTGCCGCATTCGCATTCAATCGTCTGGCCGTATATGGCGTCAAACTTGCTCATAGGTATCTCCTCTTAT
>CAZSJU010000141.1:1458-6229 GCA_964607235.1 uncultured Anaerolineae bacterium
TCGAGCTGCCAGCGCTCGCGCGCCCCTGCGCCGATGTGCCAATGTGTCGCTTTTAGCGCGATGGCCCACCCATCCTGGACGAACCCCCCGAGCAGCCCTAGTTCCAGTTGCGGTCGCCACCAGCTTTCGTCAAAACGGGGGGACCCCAGGCGCTGGGCCAGTCTCTGTTGATAGTACGCCAGCGCCGCCTCTTTGGAAACCGGCAACAGCGCCGAGTTGGTTCCCAGGTAGCGGCCCAGTTCCACCGCTGGCGGCGCGGCCGCGGCCAGCTGCCAGTCGAGCATGATGACCTGGATGCGCTCTCTGCGCAGCATCCCCTGGTTGGCGTGGCGCCAGTCACCGTGCACCAGCGTTTTTGGATAACGCCCCAGGGCCTGGCACAGCGGCGTCGAATCCTCCAATAGCGCTTCAACGATGTGGACGACGTCGGGCGCGACGGACGCCCGCACCAGGTCCCAGCCTTCCAAGATGAGCTGGGGGATGGTATCCGGCCCGCCGGCTTCGCGATGGCCCGTCAGCGGCGAGAACATTGCATAGACGTGGCGCAACGTGCACAAGCCGAGCGCGGGGTTGCACAGTTCTGGGGCCTCGAAAAACGCGGCGTGCAGGGCGGCCATGGCGTCGAGAAAACATTCATTATCGGCCACGCTAAAGGGCGTATAGGGGATGAGGGTCGCGTCAACGTCCTGCATGAGGATGGCCTGGCCTTCTCCGTCCAGCGCGCAAGCGATGATGGCGTGCCCAATTTCCGGCGGCAGGCGATCGAAAAAGCCATGCTGCCACAACGCGACCGACCGGCAGAACCGGTCATCGGTGGCGCGCATCAGCCAGTCGCGGGCCGGCAAGACGCGCTTTAGTATGTAGCGTGGGCCCTGCCCCTCGTTCGTCTCGACCACCAAGAGATGGCTGCCGGATTTGGCATATTCGGCCTCAAGGGGCCGGCAGCGTACCGATGTCACCGGCTGCTCTGCCAGCGCGCTCAGCGTCTCTGGCGCGAGCAGCGCGTCAACGCTGGGGAACAGCACGTGTTTCAAAGCTTCCCCCCCTCCTAGCCTCCCCCTGGGGGGAGGGATGCGCGTCAACAAAAGTACCCTCGTTGGACGCAAGGCAGTTACTTGCTAAACTGGGGCAAGTATTCAGCAAACTCGACGATAAAGTCATCCAGAATGGCCCGCGCCCGGTCAATGTCGTTGATCATCGGGTCGAGCAATAGGGCCTGCAAGGCTAAATCTCTGTCACCATAGTGGCAAGCGTCCACCACCAACGAGCTGTAGGCCAACTCGCGACGGCACAACTCGGCAATGGGCTCGGGAAGCGGCGGCATGTTGAACCCCCGCATGCCCAGGCCCGAGATGCTGCCCGGGACCTCCACAATGGCGTCGTGGGGTAGATTGGGAATCAGGCCATGGTTGGGCAGGTTGAGCTGGTGATGGTAGGCGTTGTCGTTAAAGGTAATGCCCTCAACGATTTCGGGGATGCCCTCGCTGCGCAGATTTCTCAACTCTTCGACCGATCGCTCGCCCCTGACAATCTCCTCGGCGATGGCGCGCCGGTCGGCGCGGCGGCGGCGGTTACCATCAAAGCTCTGCAGCGTCAAGTTGTACTTTTCCCAGGGCTTGGCGATGGGATCGTGGGTCCAGGGCAAGAACTCGCACAGATGCGCGTCCCCCGGCGTGGGCATCAGGCCAAAAATATCAAACATTTCCCGCGAGAGCGGTTCAAAGTCTTGGCGATAGTCATTGAAATCGAGCCAGCGCTGGCGCAGCAGCGGGTAAAGGTCTTCCCCCGTCTCCCGGTCGCGAATATCGTAAACCCATGAAAAGTGATTGAGCCCGGCCGCCTTGATGTCCAAATGTTTATAGCCGGCTTCCATGACCGGCCCCAGATAAGGCTTGTTCTCATAACTGGTGTGCACGTTAAAGCCTTCCGGGATAAACACGCCGTACCGGTCCGCGAGCACCGCCATGGCGATGGCATAGCCCCACAGCAGTTGATGACACAACCCCACGACCTTGACCTGGCTGTAACGTTGGACCGCCCAGGTCAGGCGGATGAGCGGGTTGGTAAAGTTGAGGTACCATGCCTCAGGGCAAAGTTCCTCCATATCATGGGCAATATCGATCATCAGCGGCAAGTTGCGCGCGGTGTGAGCAAACGCGCCGGGGCCGCTGTTTTCGGCATAAGGTTGGCGCACGCCGTGCTCAAACGGGATGCGCCAATCCTTTTCCCATACCTCTTCCCGAGGGCCAACCTGCACCGAGACAATGACAAAGTCAGCGTTGGGCAACGCCTCCCGGCGCCGGGTGGTGCTGTGGATGCTGGCTTGTGCACCCCACTCGCGGTTCATCACCTCGGCCAGGCCCGTCATCGTCTCCAGGCTGGGCTCGTCAATGTCAACGAGTGCTAGTTGGACGCCGCGCAGTCGCTCGGATCGCAAAATGGAGGACAGGGCTTTCAATCCAAAGACCGCGCTCCCGGCGCCAATGTACACAATTTTCGGTGGCTTCATTTTGATCTTCTCCTAGCGTGGGGCGCCGGTTTCGGTCAAGCCCAGTTTTTCTAATCGTTCTCTTGAGGGACGCCCATCGGGCAGCCAGCCCCGCACCTGGTAATACTCGTCCAAGATGCGCGCCAGGTCGGGGAGTTTGCCGGCCGCCTGCCCCGAAGGGCGTGGTACCTCGGTCAGGCGCGATGGCAGCGTGTCGTCCGCCCGAGTGACCCCCAGGCGGTTGTTGATGATGCGTTTGAGATTGAACAGGCGTTCACCGGCCAGCAACAGTCCCTCGCCGGTCAGTGCCCAACCCAGCGCGGCGTTGATCAGGGTCGCGATGGTCTCCGGGCTGATGCTGGCCTTGGCGATAAATTTGCAGATGCCCAGGGGATTAAAGGTGGAAAAGTAATTTTGGAACGCCACGGCGTGCTGCCCCGCGCCCGCCTGGCTAAAGCGCTCGTAGGGTTGTGGCGCCCACGTCGAGGCGTCGAGGCCAAAAATCGTCCAATAGGATAGCGCTTCCAGGTGGCACGCGCCCCGGTTGGCCGTCGCATAGTTGGCGGCCATGGAAAAAGTGGCCCGCGGGTCGTGATAAGCCACCTCTAGCCCCTTGACGTGTATCGCATACCTGCTCGCGCCGTGCCCCAGGTGCGCCGCCGCGCGCCGGACGCCATCGGCCAAATAGTCGCCGGCGCCGCGCCGTCTGGCGATCAATGCGATCAGCTTGAGCAAGCCTGCGGGCTGCCCCCAGGCCAGAGGGACGCCCTCTATTTCCTCGGCGGAAATCAGCCCGTTCTCGAATGCCTCAAAGGCAAACGCCGCGACCCCCGAGGTGCTGATGGTGTCCAGCCCCAGGCGGTTACAGAGGTCGTTGGCGCGGGCGATGGCGGCCAGGTCGTCGATTTCCAACAACGCGCCGAACCCGGCCAGGGTTTCGTACTCGGGGCCTTCACCGCGCACGCCGGCGTAAGGGCCATCCTCGATCTCAATCAGCTTGCCGCAACCGATGGGGCAGGCAAAGCAAAAGGTGTGCTTGACCCAGTACTTTTCGTGAATCACCTGGCCCGAGATGGCGTGCGCGCCATCCTCCCATGAACCGCCTTGCCAGTTGTGGATCGGGAGGTCTCCGACATACTCGACGCCGGTGACCCCGCCGGCCGTGCCATAGTCAGACATGCCGCCCGTCTTTTCCTTGATCGCGCGGTTTTGCGCTTTGACCTGAGCGCGAAAAGCCGCAGGATCGGCATAGTCGGGCTTGTCTCGGCCATACGCCACGATCGCTTTGACCCGCTTGCTGCCCAGCATGGCGCCAACGCCCCCCCGCCCGGCAGCGCGGCTATGCTCGCGCCCACCTTGCATCACCGCGGCATAACGCACTAGATTCTCGCCCGCCGGTCCGATCACGGCGGCGCGCGCCTTGGGGTCAGTTTCCTCGATCAACCGCTCGTACGCATCAAAAGTATCCAGCCCCCACAGATGCGTCGCAGCGCGGATTTCAGCCCCGCCATCGTGCACATAGATATAGACTGGATGGGCGGCCTGCCCGCTGATGACGAGGCCATCGACCCCCGCATTGCGCAGCGCGGCCCCAAAATGCCCCCCCACATTCGCTTCGTTCCAAATGCCGGTGAGCGGACTGCGCCCACACCACGACGAACGGCAACCGGTGGGCGCAAAGGTTCCGGCCAGTAACCCGTTAAAGATATAGACCGGGTTGCGCGGATCCAGCGGCGCCACGGATGGGTCCATCTCTTGGGCGTACAGCTTGGCAGCGTACCCGCTTCCTAAAAAGTATTGGCGCACATCCTCTTTTGCAATGGCCTCGACGCGCACCTCACCACTGGTCAAATCGATTCGCAAGTATCGGCCTGCATAGCAAGTCATTTAATTCTCCATGTGAAAATGGTTACCTGTCCTCACTTGCCCTGGCGGTCAGTGCCAGGGGAGCGTAGCCGAAGGGCGTGCTGTGTGAATCGTGGTTTTGCCACGAAACCACGTTTTACTTAAACATCTCTTTTTCCAACGCCTGAACCTGGTTAAAGGCGTGGGTCAAAAAGTCCTTCTTGAATGCCATCTTTTGGGTGAATTCCATACTCAGCCAGGCGTCGACGATTTGCGTCCCCAGGAAAGGCGCCGTGATCCAGCCACCCAGCGTGATGACGTTGGCATTGTTGATGATCTTGGCCCGTTCTCCGGCAAAGATGCCGTCGGCCACGCATGCATAGACGCCCTTGTGTTTGTTGGCGACGATGGCCATGCCTTGACCGGTGCCACAGATCA
>CAZSJU010000141.1:6329-8652 GCA_964607235.1 uncultured Anaerolineae bacterium
GTGGCGCGGCCGTTTTTTGCCTCTAAAAGGGCCGTCGCCTGCTGATAGATGTTTTCCGCCGTCAGTCCGAACCGTTCCTTGAGGAATTCCAACGTCCCCACCTCGCCAAACTCGTCATTGACGCCGACGCGTTTCATCAGGGTAGGCCTGTTTTCTGCGAGCACCTCGGCCACGGCCGAGCCCAAACCGTTATAGATCTGGTGATTTTCGCAGGTGACGATGGCTCCGGTTTTCTCTGCGTACTGTAAAACCAGCGCTGCGTCTAGCGGCTTGATGGTGTGCATGTCAATGACGGCCGCCGAGACGCCCTCTTGCTCCAGCCGCTCGGCCGCTTTCAGGGCCTCTGGCACCATCACCACGCCGGTCGCTATCAAGGTGACGTCGTCGCCATCCTTTAAAACGCACCCCTTGCCCAATGTGATTTCCGCGTCATCCTCATAGAGAATAGCAGCCAGCGTTCTGTGCAGCCGCATATAGGTACAGCCCTGGTGATAAGCGCCCTGAACCACGAGCTTTTGCAGGGAAACAGGGTCACACGGCTCAAAAACCACCAACTGGGGGATGTTGCGCATCAAGCCCAAATCCTCAAAGGGCATGTGGGTGCCGCCGTTGTAAGCGGCGGTCACGCCGGGGTCGGTGCCCACCAGCTTGACGTTGAGGCCGGCATAATTGGCCGAGATAAAGAACTGGTCAAAAGTTCGTCGCGCTGCAAAACAGGCAAAGGTGTTGGCAAAGGGGATCTTGCCCGTGGCCGACAGTCCCGCCGCCACGCCGACCATGTTGGCTTCGGCCACGCCGACGTTAAAGGTCCTTTCGGGGAATGTCTCTTTGAAAGACTTGGTCCCGCTGGCCCGCATCAAATCGGCCTCCAGAAGCACGATATTTTTGTCCTTTTCGGCCAATTGCATCAGGGTTTGGGTGTAAACGGCTCGCATTTCCAGCATTTGTTTTCCTGTCATTTTCAATCCCCTACTCGCCCGCGCCGTTCAGCCTGGCGATGGCTTCTTTGGCGGCCTCGTAATCGACGCGCATGTTGTGGTTGCTCAACAAGCCTTCCGCAAAGAAAATGCCTTTGCCCTTTATGGTGTCCAACACGATCATGGAGGGACGATACGCTTCCGCTTGAGCCCGCGCGATAGCCTTGTCCATCTCTTCAAAGCTGTGGCCATTGACCCGTTGCACGAACCAACCAAAGGATACCCACTTGGCCGTGAGGTCTTCGATGTTCATCACGTCGCGCATATAGCCGTCGATTTGCATCTTGTTATAGTCGGTGAACGCGATCAGGTTGCTAACCTGGAACTGAACCGCGGCCATGGCCGCCTCCCAGATTTGACCCTCGTTGCTCTCGCCATCGCCAACGATACAGTAGACGGTGCTATCAATGTGATCCAGGCGATTGCCCAAGGCGATGCCGATGGCGGCAGAAAGTCCCTGGCCCAAGGAGCCGGTGCTCATATCGATGCCGGGGGTCCTGTTCCTGTCACAATGACTGGGCAGGTTGGTTCCCCCCTGGTTCAAAGTGTGCAGCCACTCGATGGGAAAAAAGCCCTTGTCGGCCAGGATGCTGTATAGCGTAGGGCCGGCGTGGCCCTTGGACAACACTAACTGGTCCCGGTCGCGCTTTTTGGGATGGTCTGGGTCCACGTTCATGTGCTTATAGTACAACAGTGTCAACACTTCGACCACCGACATCGAGCCGCCGACGTGTCCCACGCCCAGATAGCCGATGCTATCGATGGTCAGTTGACGAATTTTCTTGGCTTTGGCTTCGAGCCACCCTATTTCTTGCTCTTGCATAAAATCCTCCTAAAACTCTTTATTTCATTCCCGTCGTGGCAATGCCCGTCGTGATGTATTTTTGCATAAAGGCGAACACGATCGTGATCGGCAGCAGCGTCAACACCGTCATGGCCAAAATCAGATGCCACTGGACGTTCAGCTCACCCTGGAACGAGTTGAGGCCGACTTGGAGGGTGAACAGTTCATTGCGACTCAACACAATGAGCGGCCAGAGAAAGTCGTTCCAGCGCCACATGATCGAGAAAATCGTCAGCACGGCCAGGGCGGGTCGCGCCAGCGGCAAGATGATCTGCGTATAGATGCGCCACTCGCTGGCGCCGTCGATACGCCCCGAATCCAACAAGTCGTCGGGGATGGTCAACATGTACTGCCGCAACAAGAAAACGCCTGTCGGCGTGGCCGCCCCGGGCACAATCACCCCCAATAGATTGTTGTTCCAACCCACGCGCGTGATCACCAGGTACACGGGCACCAGCACCACCGAGAGGGGCACCATGAGCGTACCGATCATGGTGAGAAA
>CAZSJU010000142.1:0-3179 GCA_964607235.1 uncultured Anaerolineae bacterium
AAAAAGAGCCGCACGTTGCGCAACGAAGAGATGTCGGGCGTCGTGGGCAGCACGATCAGGTCGGCATTATCAAGAATGATAAGAACCGTATCGTGCAACGAAGTCCACGTATCGACAACGACGTAATCATAGTGACGTCGCAGCTCATCCAGCACGCGCTGTAGATGATCCGCGACAACCAGATCGGCCATCTCGGGCCGTGGCGGCGCCAAAAGCACCTTGATACCCGACGTGTGGGATGTGAGCACGGTTTCCAACATGTTCTCGTCCATATCGTCGATTTGGGGGACCAAGTCAGCGATGCTGTGCGTCGGCTGCAAGTTCAACATCACAGCAATGTCACCAAATTGCAGGCTGGCGTCCACCAACGCGACCGCTTCTTTACTGACCTGACGGATCGCGATAGCCAGGTTGACGGCGATCATGGTGCAGCCCGATCCGCCCTTGGGCGAAAAGACGGCGATCAACTTGCCCTCCGGGCGCTGCTGCGCCGCCGCACCGCCCGCGCCGGCGGTGGTCGCGGGATGCAACACTGGCATCGCCCGCCGACGGCTCTCGCCCATCTCATAGACACGCCGGATGGTAGAGACCAACTCGTCGCCCGAAAACGGCTTGGTCAAAAAGTCCCGCGCGCCGGCCAACATTGAGCGACGCAGGTAATCCGCTTCGCTCTGCACTGACATCATGATAACCTGGGCCGCCGGCGCTTCACGCGCGATGGCCTCACTGGCGCTGATGCCATCCACACCAGGCATGTTGATGTCCATCAGAACAATGTCTGGTTGGTACTCTTGAGCAAACTCGATCCCCTCTTCACCGCTGGAAGCCGCGGCAACAACCTCTATGTCGTTCTCAAAATAGAGCAGCTTGCGCAGGTTTTCCCGCGTCTCGGGGATATCGTCGACGATTAGAACCTTGATTTTTTCCCCCTCAGAAGCCATGCCGTCTAACCCCTTCTCTAAGCACTACAATCCATCAGCTTGCTACACCAGTCTAGCGCGATCTTTTAACGCGGGGGCGCGCTCGAACCTGACGTCGACCCGGTCGTCTGTTGGCTAAAGTCCAAAGGCACTTTTGGCAATTCCAAGAAACTCCGTTCCAACTGGCGCACCACCGGATCAATGCCGTACTCTAGGCCCGGCGGCAAACCGATGTTAAACTGGTCCACCATATATTGCAACGTCACCGCCTCGGTCCTGAACCGTTGACCGACGTCGCTGTATGAACGCAGCACGACGTGGATAGCAGCGCCCCGTTCGATAGACCACTTGAGAACCAGGGCATCCTGCGGCGAGACGATCAACAACAACGGTTCAACCGGCTGCCGGGAAAAGCTGGCAAGCAATTCGACCAAAGTCTGAGATTCGGACGTGATGATCTCCGGTCCCGCTGTGACGCTTGGCCCCCCCCCGACGTCGTCTTGGGCCACCTCGTCACTATCAACCGGTGGCGCTCCGTCGGCCTGCTCACCTTCGGGCGCGATGGTCTCCGGCGGCACGCCCAAAGCTATGGCCGCCCGGAACAACTCGCCCCAAGGCAACCAGGGGCCGACGTTGAGCACCTCGGCGTCCTGCACGGTAATCTGGCTGACCAGCCGTGGGCGTTGATCCTCGCTAGGCACAACGTTGATCGGTTGACCAAAGGGGTCTTGCTCGAAACGACCCAGCGCCCCCTGCACCGGCACCTGGCCTTCCGGTATAATGCCGACCGGAGAAGCCCGGTTGGGCAATGGGGATTGGAATTCAGAGTCCAACTCGATCATCAAAAAAGAAACCAAGATATCCACGTGGTCGCCGCGCCGCAACGCCCAGCCCACGCTTGAGATGTGGTCGACCGGAATAGCCAGCGCCACCCGGTTGGGCGGAATCAACAAGGATGCGTCAGAGCCTGTGGACACCAAATCGCCCGCCTGTTCGGTCAACATATCAGTCGTCAGCAACGTCCCACGCGGGATATCCGAACGGGCGATCTTGCCCGCAACCTGATCAAAAGAAGTCAACGCATCCCGCGAGACCCATCCCTGCGGCCAGTTTTCCACGCCAATCCACTCGCTCAAACCAATGGTCC
Source organism: uncultured Anaerolineae bacterium (assembly GCA_964607235.1). Lineage (GTDB taxonomy): Bacteria > Chloroflexota > Anaerolineae > S140-20 > S140-20 > CAZSJU01. The sequence goes on from CAZSJU010000142.1 coordinate 2,068, forward strand.
CTGTGATAAGCAGGGTACCCCGTGGGATACGCTGCTTGGCTACAACGACCGGGTTTGGCAATGGCGTTGGCGTAGGCGTGGGTACAACCACGATTTCTTCCCCCCCATCCCCCTTCACCTCGCCAGGTTCCTCCTCGTCACCTCCACCGCTCATGACTAAAAAGAGGGCCACAGCCATCACTGCCAGCAACACTCCAATCAAAATCAAAAATCTACCGCGCTGCATACCTGCCTCCTCTGCTCATGCCTTGCCTATCGTTATGGGGGATAACGGGTTGATCTAGTGAACGGCCAGAAAACCCCAAATCTGCCTCCTGACAGCCCAAGTGTGCCACCTATATCTACTATACTAACTTCCCTGAAAAAGTCAAGCGACTGGATTTGCCACAATGCCTTCATTTTCAAGCAAGGTACACAAAATCACATCTCGGGACGCCCACAGCAGCTAACAACGCCCAACTGTGCTATAATATCTATCCTTCATTATCGTAAATTGTCCGAGTTTCTATAGTCAATAGAAAGGAAATCCCTTGACAGCAACACATCCGATCCTCGACTTTTACGCCAACCGACGCACGAGGCGCGATTACAAGCGGGAGCCCCTGGCAGAGGGTGACCTGGAACGCATCATTGCGGCCGGTCAACGCGCACCGACGGGCGCCTCGGGACAGATTTATAGCGTGATCCGTATCACCCAGCCCGTACTATGCGAACGCATCGCCGCCCTTTCAGGGGGCCAAACCCAAATCTGTGACGCGGCCGAGTTTCTGGTGTTCTGCCTGGACGTGCGTCGCAACGGGCGGCTGCTGGCACATCAGGGCAGCAAATACGACGTGAGACCGCGTATCGCCGTGCATTATGGCACCATGGACGCGCTGCTGATGGCTGCGAACGTTGCCACGGCCGCCGAAGCGCTGGGATACGGCACCTGCTTTATCGGGAACGTGCTCAACTATATAGACGACCTGGCCCGCGCGTTGCAGCTCCCCACCGGCGTGTTACCCCTGGTCGGCCTGACCATCGGCGTACCGGCTGAGCAAGCGTCGCCGCCGCTCACCCCACGGTTGCCGCAAAAACTGATCTTGCACCAAGACACCTACCACGACCCCACG
>CAZSJU010000142.1:3279-8651 GCA_964607235.1 uncultured Anaerolineae bacterium
GTGCACCTGTTCTACATCGTCTCCCAAGAATACGACGGCACCGACGAGGGGCGCCTACCGCATGATGACCCCGAGATCGGCTATGATTGGACGGCCGATCCAGAAATCACGTAAACCAAGACACCGCCACATTGATTACAGACTGTAATCAATGTGGCGGTGTCTCTTTCGACGCGACAGTGGGCAGGACAGGACTCGAACCTGCGACCTCCTCCTTGTAAGGGAGGCGCTCTAACCAACTGAGCTACCCGCCCATAGGTCCCCATTATAATTCGCGATCGCGATTTCGTCAATCTCACCCGCCACATATTTGACAAAAAGGGCCCAATCCGAAATAATATAATCAAAAGCGCAACAAATTCCCGCTCCGGACCGGTTCATGCCCGGCTTACAACGTCTATCCCTAAAGCGTGAGGTCTGGAGCCGTAACCAACGCACCGACAACTCTGTAACCTAATCTTAACGAAACGGTAACCCTGTTGAGACACTGTCTATAGTACAAAAGCAGTGAAAGCGACGCGTCAACCGACAACGGGCATGAAAGATTTTCGCAAGACTTATAAATACAGTTGCCGCAACTGCCCCATCCGTCAACGCTGCATCGATGAAAAAAAACTCGCACCCGGCTTCAAGCTCACCATTGCGCGCAGATTCGAAAACAATACCGACACCTTGGACACATGGGACATTCTACAGCAAGATTGTCTGTTGGTACGAGAGGAACAACAAAGGGCAGCTTATCAGGCAAATCCAACGACAGGCTTGCTCAATCGCCTGCATCGGACGTCCAAGCCAGCCAGGCCGGCGCCGGCGCCCCTCAGCGAGCCCGCGTCGTCCCCTGCCCCCGCACAAAAGACAGGCCCGTGCGGACTCGTCGTCCTCTCTAACCAGCGCATCATGCGCCTGCCAAACCGAGGCGAGGTCGTCCTGGGGCGGTTCGAACACAACTTTTCCAATCCACCGGACATAGACCTGACGTTTGACGATGGCGAATTTCCTTCCGTCTCACGGCGTCACGCACTGATCATCGGGCACAATGGCCATCACTGGATCGAAGATATGGGCAGCACCAACGGCACCTACCTCAACGGCCGCAAAATACCTGTCAGCGAAAACGTAAAACTTGCACCCGGTCACCGGCTCTTGTTGGGGAGATGCCGCTTACTGTACGCACTGCTGCCCAACTGGGCGATCAAGCCAGATCCCGGCGTGTCACACACGTGTTTCTTTTTGATCAGCCACACCGGTCAACGGGTCGAGATCCCAGCCCAGGAGAACATAATGCTGGGACGCGCGGACCCAACGCTGAGCTACGCGCCGGACATCGACCTGAGCCTGGCCGGAGAAGCCGCAGCGTACGTGTCAAGACGCCACGCGCAACTAAAGACCCGCAACGGCAGACACTTTATACAAGAAGCGGGCAGCGCCGGTGGCACCCGCATCAACGGCCAACCGATTCGGCTAGGAGACGCGCCAGCGCTGCTCTACCACGGTGATCAAGTGTGGTTAGGCGGGTGCGTGATAGCCTATGAATGGAAATTACTCTAGACGAGGATCGAACGCATGAACACAGTGGACCGTATCATCTGGGCCAAGGATGCCAAAGAGATGCGCCTGATTTCAGGTGGGACGTTCTGGATGGGCTGCGACGAAGGTCCCGCCAAGCACCGCCCCAGGCATGCGGTGCAAGTCGTCCCTTTTTACATCGACCGTCACCCCGTCACCAACCAGGAATATCAGCGCTTTGTCGACGCGACCGACTATCCGGTGCCGCACTATGACGTGTCCTGGTGCGACACCCAGGGCTACAACTGGGACCCGGAAACCCGCACGTTCCCCGAAGGCAAAGCGCGACACCCGGTCGTGCTGGTGACGTGGAAAGATGCACTGACGTACGCGGCATGGACCGGCAAGCGGCTCCCCACAGAGGCTGAATGGGAGCGCGCCGCCCGGGGCACCGACGGGCGCACGTGGCCCTGGGGAGACAAGGCATGCAGAGGGTGCAGCAACACCCGCAAAGCCCACATTGGCGGGACCGCGTCCGTCGACCAGTTCACGCCCGAGGGGGACAGCCCGGAAGGGGTATCGGACATGATCGGCAACGTCTGGGAATGGACCGCCAGCCTGTTTAGGCCTTACCCTTATGACCCGCACGACGGGCGCGAGGACCTGAACCTGGAGGGATGGCGAGCATTGCGCGGCGGGTCGTGGGTCAATGACCTATACACGGCGCGCTGTTACGTGCGTCTGGATGGCGACTTTTTATTCTACAACAATGTGGGCTTTCGCTGCGCGATCTCTATCTCAGCGCTGCCCCAAAAGCGAGGCCCTGCATTAATGGTGAGCTTGCCGAATCCACAATTTCCAAAGGACCTCAGATCTCAACAAGGGGTATAGATATACGCCCGAGCCCTGGGAAAGAGCACGTCTAACAGATGGTGGGCCGCCTCCTGGGAACTGAAATCCGGATACCAGGCTTCCAACGCCTCCCGTCCCCGCCAACCCAACCACAACTGCATCGCCTGTTGACGCTGCATCCTGGCATAGACCTGCGGCTGATGATCGGCCTCGCCATCGGGCTCGTGGACCTCGACCAGGCGTCCCGCCTCAAAGCGCAGCGCCAACCGCGAGCGATACAGGTCAAAAAGCAGCGTCCCGCTATAACCGGCCAACACCGACGCGGCGAGGCGCTCTTCCAGCGCGGGACCGATGGCCTGCATAAAGCCTGGCGGGTCCAACGCCCGCATCTGCCATGCGTAATGCCCCTGGTCCACTGCCCCCAGATAACGGGCGACCGTCACAGCGGGGTGTTGGGCGGGCAAGCGCAAACGCACGCCGTCCTTATCATCAGCGTGCGCCCGGTCCGCGGCGAAACGCAACGCCGCCAGCACCCGTTCGCGCGCGCCAGGGCCATCGTCTACCGCCAGCTCGAACACCTTTAATTGATTGGACCACTCGTCGTCCCCCCACCGCAGATAGCCTACAACTTTATCCCCCACTTCCAGCACGCTTGTGTGGCCATAAAAGGTAAACGTCGGCGGCACCGACAACTGGTACGTCCATAACGCGGCATCGCGCAAGGCAGCCAGGTCCAGCGCGGCGATGCTGGCGTCATAGAGCCGCTGCAGGTCGGGGACGTCGGCCAGCCGGGCGGGGCGAACGACGTACGCCGCGTCCTGCGCCGCGTCTGGAATCTGCCCCGCCGCCAGGTCAAAACCCCCTTCCAGGGGCACGGCGTACGCGTAACCAAACTGCCCGTAAAAACCGGGAATGCCCTCGATGGCCGCCAGTGTGTAGCCACGCGCCAGTGCCAGCCGGTCAAAGGCATCCGAGAGGACCCGCTGCAGCCCCCGCCGGCGATACGCCGGCCGGGTAGAGACAAAGCCCAACTCGGCCACCGGTAACCGGCAACCGCCGTAACGCCATAGCATAGGGATCAGCGAGAGCGTCGCTACCGCCTGCCCGGTCGACGGGTCCTCAACGAAAAGCCAATCCCCGCGCGTAATCGTGGGGTGCGCCTCGCACAACCAACGCCGCACGATTTGTCCCTCGGCGGCGCCGTGGATTTCGGCATTGATGGCCACCACCTTTTCCATGTCGCGGTCCGTTTCGACCGCTCGCAAGATCAGGCCATCGTCCAAAGAGACAGGCAGAGAGATAGCCATGTACGTTCTCCCAGATGCCAACTATTCCAATTGAAACGAATCCAAGAACTTTTCGACGTTCGGTGACTGGGAGGACTGGTCTGTGCTGATCGCTTGCAAGACGTACAACCGGTTGCCCACCAGGTAAAAGCGCGCGTGAACCAGAAACTCGTCTTCCACAGCGATCTTGAGCGCGCGCCCCGGGTGACCGTCCAACGTGATCTGGTTCTCTTCCAGCAACTGGCCCCCGACGTTGAGCACAGCGCCTTCACGCGCCCCGTCGAGCATCAACTCGACGTCGCTTTCCGAGAAATACGCCTCGGGATAATCCGCCAGGTTGACCGAATAGCCCATGCCCCCCTGTTCCACCAAGAAAAACACCGTCTCGATCGTGCCGGCCGCCGTCGGCACAGTCTCTGTCTGTTTCTCGGGCGTCCCGGGGAACATGGCCGAAAACCCACCCATATCAGGCTCGAAACGTCGCCATTCCACCTCGCCACCACAGCCACTCGCCCATAACATGAGCAGCAGCAACAAACACAACCACCTTTTGACCATCACTCATCCTCTCTCCCAGGCCGGCAACCCGCCAGGGATTATGGCTTGCGTCCCACGAGCAGACGACGCTCACAACACGTGGCGCTATATGGCGTCAGCGGCAGCGCCATCCGCCCGTAAACCGCCTCTACCTGGAGGCCGGCAGCCTCGATCATCCCGGTCAGCTCGGGCAACGTGTACAGGCGGATATGCTCCGGTTCCGCCGCCACGTTCACACGCCCCTGGCGGTCAATATAACGAAAATTCGACGTGCGCACGCAGGTCACCGGATTATAGTGGGCCTCGCTCAATAAAAAGCCGCCGTCCAAGGCCTGCCAACTCTGCTGCGGGCGCTTTAGACGCGCCAACTCGCTCAAATCGAGCAAAAAACGACCTCCCGGATACAACGTGGTGCGGATCACATCCAGCACCGCCCGGTCCCCCTCGGGGCCAAAGAACCCAAAGCTGTGACTGAGTATCGTGACAAAATCACAACTTGCGCTGCATAACGCCTCGCGCATGTCACCGACGACAAAGCGCACGTCTTCAGTCCCCTGCTCCCGCGACAACTCGCTGGCATATGCCACCAGGCTGGGCGAGATGTCCACGCCGACGCCCTTGAGGCCCCGCTGCCCTAATTGCACCGCATGCACGCCGCTGCCACACGCCAAATCTAAAAAATATTGACCGCGTCGCAGCGCCAACGCCGCCATGATGAACGCGACGAGCTGGTCATCATAAGCCTGGATGCCAGGGATAGTTTGACGGTGCACAACCCGGAACAAATAAGCCCAATAATCCCAATCTCTGACAATGTGCTCCAAATCGCACCTCCGCCTGTGGTGAGCTTGCCGAATCCACTTTAAAAGCCGACCCAGCCTCTACATCTGACAAATTCAGGTCGGCGCCACACGACGGTTATACGTCTCGTCGTCGATGCGACCCTGCTCCAACGCTTGCCAATGTACGCCCCACAACGCCTGCAAGACGGCCGGACTCACAGACAGACGACGCGCCCATTCTTCTATGTGGGACATCTCTATAGGCGCCAGGATCACGCCGCCAAAATCAAAAATCACCGCGCGCATGTCCATCCTGCTCCAAACTTTCCCACATCTGCGATGCCACGTAGGATTATAAGGCAACCGGGCGTAAAAGCCAAACGCCTTCGGGCGTAAAAGCCAAACGCCT
>CAZSJU010000143.1:0-2105 GCA_964607235.1 uncultured Anaerolineae bacterium
AAGAACACGTCGCCAAAGAAATGATCGCCTATTTCCTGCAACACTATCGGGAACAGGGCGCGCCCCTGGCCATGCTCTACCCCTTTCGCCCCGACTTTTACGTCAAGATGGGGTTTGGTTACGGGACCAAGATGGATCAATACCGCTTTAAACCCAGCGCCTTGCCCAAGGGTCCCTCCAAGGCGCACGTGCGTTACCTGACAGAGACAGACCGCCCGGCACTGCTGGCATGTTACAATCGTTTCATGGACCGCACCCACGGCGTCATTGCCAAATGCGAGGCCGAGCTGGATCGGATGATGTCCAGTCCGACACTACGTGTCGTGGGCTATGAACGCGACGATCAGGTCCAGGGCTATCTGACCTTTACCTTTGAAAAGGGCAAAAGTTTCCTGGTCAACGATCTGCATGTGCGCGAGTTCGTATACGAAAACCCACAAGCATTGTCAGAACTGCTGACCTTTCTGCATACCCAGGCGGATCAAATCCGCCACATCATCCTCGAAACCCAAGACGAGCACTTTCACCACTTGTTGCGCGACCCCCGCAACAACACTGACACCATTATTCCCTCAGCCTATCATGAGAGCAATATCCAAGGCATAGGGATCATGTACCGGGTGATTGACCTGCCCGGGATGTTTGAGCGATTGCAAGCCCACGACTTTCAGGGACAGACCTGCCGCCTCCAGCTCACAGTCGAGGACAGCTTTGTCCCACAAAACGCCGGGAGCGTGCCGCTGTGGTTCCAAGACGGACGCCTCGTGCCGGCGACCGGGGCCTCCCCTGAGGTGGCGGTGCGCCTGGACATCGCGCACTTTTCCTCGCTGCTGGCCGGCGCCATCAACTTTCGGCAGCTCTATGGTTACGGCCTGGCCCATATCTCGGATTCCGCCTACGTCGGCACTATAGACCGCATCTTTGCGGTAGAAAAGCCCGTGTGCACAACGCCGTTCTAGCCCCAGAGGAGGCTGTATTGTCCGCACTGCATCCCATCGTCGACCAAATGTCGCCCAGCGACGAACAAACCCCAGCCATCCTGGCGCGGGGACGGGACATCGTCGTCACCGCCGGGGCCGGGACTGGCAAGACGCGCACGCTGGTGACCCGCTACCTCTCACTCCTGGCCCAGGGTATCCCCTTACGCGCCATCGTCGCCATCACCTTTAGCAAAAAGGCCGCCCGCGAGATGCGCAACCGCGTGCGGGACGCGGTGCGCCGTTACCTCGAGACGCCTGGGCTGAGCGAGGACGGACGCGCACTGTGGCAAGATCATTACCGCCAACTGGACGCCGCGCGCATCGGCACCATCCACAGCCTGTGCACCGAGATCCTGCGCGCCCACCCGGCCGAAGCGCAGCTCGACCCGCGCTTTAAAGTGTTGGACGAGGGGCAGAGCAACTTGTTGCAGCGCCAGGCCATCGACGAGACCATGGCCTGGGCGGCCCAAGACCCCCAGGCGGTGACCCTGTATGCCCTGCTGGGCGAGCGCGACCTGTGCGGGACACTGGAGACGCTGCTGCAAAAACGGCTGGACGTGTTACAGCTCCCCCTATACCAGCCAGAAGAGCTGTTGACCCATTGGCGAGAGAGGCTAGACCAATACCGGGCGCAATACCTGACGGCGTTGCTCGAGCGGCCCGAATGGCAAGCGGCTGTCAAGGGCCTGCAGGATCAAGTCGCGTCCGACCCCGACGACCTGTTGGCCATACAGCGCCAACAGGCCTTGAACGCGATTCAAACCAAATCAGGCCCCCTAGACGAGTATCTGCGCGCCCTACAAGCGCTGGACCAGATAAACCTTCGGGGCGGCAGCTACAAAGCCTGGCCGGGCGGCAAAGCACAACTGAAGGAGGTCAAGGACAGCCTGAGGACGCTGCGCAAACTGTGGGAAGGTCCTGCAGAGCTGTTAACCCTGACCCTGACCCCATTGGACGAGGCGCTGGCCCAGGCGCTGCCCACGTTGCGCGCGGCATTTTCCCACGCCTGCCGGCGCTACGACGCCCTCAAGCGTGAACGGGACAGCCTGGACTTTGACGACCTGGAACAGCGGGCGCGCCAACTATTACAAGAAGACGCTGACGTGCGCGCGCGCTGGCAAGACG
>CAZSJU010000143.1:2205-4323 GCA_964607235.1 uncultured Anaerolineae bacterium
CGGGCGCGCCAACTATTACAAGAAGACGCTGACGTGCGCGCGCGCTGGCAAGACGAAATCGGCGCCATCCTGGTCGACGAATTCCAGGACACCAACGGCCGCCAGCGGGACCTGATCCAACACCTGAACAAAGGCGGCGGCCGGCTGTTCATCGTGGGCGATGGCAAACAATCCATCTATCGCTTTCGTGGGGCCGACGTGAGCGTCTTTCGCGCCGAACGGGACGAGATCGCGCGTCAGGGTGGGCAGGCCCTGATCTTAAAAACCTCCTATCGCGCCCACCGCGCGTTGGTCCAGGGGCTAAACGATCTGCTGCGGCCGGTATTGGGCGAAACATCGGACCCGGCTCGCCCCTGGGTGGCCCCTTTTGCCCCGCTCAAATATGCCCATGAGGCGCCCGGCCCCGGCTTTAGCGCGCCCCACATCGAGCTACACTTGACGGTGGGTAGCAAATCCGACGGCGCGCTGGGGCAGGCCGCCGAGGCGCTGGTGGGACGGCTGGTGACACTGGTCCAAAGCGGGCTGCAGGTGATAGAAGAGCAGCTCCCCCGACCGTTGCATTACGGTGACGTGGCCATCTTGTGCCGGGCCTCGACCTCCTTTGGCGCTTACGAAGACGCCCTGGAGCGCGCCGGGGTGCCCTTTCTGACCGTGGCCGGGCGCGGTTTCTACGACCGGCCCGAGATCCGCGACCTGCTCAACGCGCTGCACGCCCTGGTGGACCCCACCGACGACCTGGCCCTGCTCGGCTTGCTGCGCTCGCCCGCCCTGGCGCTGTCCGATGCGACGCTCTACCGCTTGTGCCAGGCCCGGGAGACGCCCACTGAGACAACCCCTATTGAGACAACCTCCTCAGAGACAATCTCTCCAGAGACAATCTCTCTGTGGCGCGTGCTACAGACGAGCGGGACGACGCGCGATGGTCTGGACGATGACCAGGCAATCCGCGCGACGCGGGCCTCGCGCCTGATCGCGAGCCTGCACGACCAGGTCGGCCGGGTCGCCGTCGCCGACCTGCTCAAGGCCTTCCTGGACGCGACCGACTATTGCGCGGCCCTCGTCCAGGCCGGACAAAGCCGGGGCGCGCGCAACATAGACAAACTGCTGGCCGACGCCCACGCCAGCGGCGTCGTCAGCGTGGGCGAATTTCTGGAATACGTGAGCGGCCTGCGCGGCAGCGGCGCGCGTGAGGGCGAAGCGCGCGCCACCCTGGAAGGCGCCGTGCAAATCATGAGCGTGCACGCCGCCAAGGGGCTCGAGTTTCCCATACTCGTCATCGGCGACATTACCTATCGCTCAAGTGGCCGTCACACACCGCTGATCGACCCTGAATGGGGCCTGCTGTTGCCTTGCAAAGAAGAGGATGACTTGGCGAGCAGCTATTGCTGGGGCAAAAATCGCGCCGACGAGCAGGAGGACGCCGAATCAGAGCGGCTGTTCTACGTGGCCGCCACCCGCGCTCGCGAGAAATTGATCCTTAACGGCTGCGTGAGCTTGAAAAAGGATGGCGCGCTCGGGCGTATGAACGGCTGGTTGGGCAAGATCGCGACGCCACTGGGTCTGGCAGACGTCAAACCTGCATATGATCAAGAAGGCAAGGCAGCCCGGCAGCTAGACCTACAAGTAGGTGAAACGCCGGTCGCGTGCACCTTGTACGAACCGGGCTGGTCGCAGGAACACACCCTCCCCGCACAGCCCGCGCGGCCTATGGACAAGCTGCCGTTACCGCCCCCCTTGCTGGCGCCGGTGGCGGCCCAAGCGGCCCACGTGGACCCGCGTACGGCGGCTCAGGAACGCACCCCGCCGCAACGCGTCTGGCGCGTGGTGCCGGCGGTGAAACGCCCCCGCGCGCCGGCGTGGGTGATCGGCCAACTGGTCCACGAAGCGTTAGCCGCGTGGCGCTTTCCCGTGGCCGAACCCTCTGATCGAGCGGAGGCAGAGGTATTCGCGCGCTGGGTTCACGCCCGCGCGCGCGGCTATGGGCTCACCGACGCAGCACAACTCCAGGACGCCGTCTACCGTTGCCGGCGTCTCCTGCGCCGCTTCCAGGCCCATCCGCTGTTCCAAGAAATGTCCGGCGCTGAACGCCGGTTACACGAGGTGCCTTACAACCTGACC
>CAZSJU010000143.1:4423-6476 GCA_964607235.1 uncultured Anaerolineae bacterium
GCCCAACGTTACGTCGTCGCCGCCGAGCGCCTGCTGGGCCAACGTCCGCGCTGCGTCCTGTGCATGCTCAACTATGCCGGAAAGATATACCTGCACCCGGTTAGCGGGTCATAGCTTGCCGACTTGGGCCGGTTAGGGTACAATCCCTCTGTCTAGAGCGCACAGCAAAGCAAATGACATATGACTGATACGCAAACACCATCACAACGAGCACCAACCGAACAAGCACCCTCGGCTCCCACGCCGCCCACCGACCCGACCCGCCCGAGACCACGCTTTAACATCGCGGTCTGGCTCTTGTTGCTCGCGGTCTTGTTGATGGGCGCCTATTTCCGCTTCCTGAACGTGGATTGGGACGAGGGAGAACACCTGCACCCCGACGAGCGCTATATGACGATGGTAACGGGCGGCATCCGCTGGCCCGGCCCCATAGACAACCCGCAACCACCGCCACCGGGTTGTACAGAATGGGGCGGCTATTTTGACAGCTATTGCTCGCCTCTGAATCCCTACAACCGCAACTATGGCAGCTATGCTTACGGCACGCTGCCGCTCTTTGGCGCGCGGTTCGTCGGCGAGTGGTTGAGCGGCGCCTGCATCGACCCGGCCGCACCTGAGACCGAACCCTCCCCCCTAAAGCGCGGGATCGCGGGTCTGCTCTTCCAAAACGTCGAGGGCTGCGTGGGCAACCGCTTTACCGATTATGGCCACGTCCACCTGATCGGGCGCATGCTTTCCGCCCTGGCAGATCTGGGCGCCGTGTTGTTCATCTTTATGCTCGGCCGCCGCCTCTATGGCCCGTGGGTCGGGCTGCTCGCCGCCGCCCTGTATGCCCTGGCAGCATTGCCCATCCAACAATCACATTTTTACACCGTCGACGCGTTCGCCGCCTTTTTCATCACGGCGGCGGGCTATTTTGCCACACGCGTCGCCCAACATGGGCGCTGGCGCGATTTTAGCGCCGCCGGCCTGGGCTTTGGGCTGGCCCTGGCGTGCAAGGTCAGCGTGTGGCCCTTTGCCGCCATCATCATCCTGGCGGCCTTGTTGTACTATGTACGCCGTCAGCGCACAGACCATCCCAAACAGAAAACGCCACCCGACGCCCAAGAGATCGACCGTCACAGTCCTGTCTTGAACAGTTTAATGGCGCTGTTGTTGATCATCCTGTGCTTCCTGATCTTTGTCATTGCCCTTTTCGGCATCTGGTCCGCCGTCAAGATCGCGTTCTATGCCGCCATCGCCTTGCTCATCACCGGGGCCGCCGCCGTCGGCATCTACCGTCCGGGCGCGGGTCACGGCGTCAGCGTCGACCGGCTGTTGCTGCAACTGGTGCTCGCCGGCGCTGTCGCCTTTATGGCCTTCCGGGTCGCCCAACCCTACGCCTTTGTGGGCACCCACTTTGAAAGCGCGCGTTGGCAAGCGTCCGAGTATGATTGGGTGCGCGGGAACGTGCCCGATATCTGGTACACGCTGGAGGAAAAGCTACCCGGGCCGCTACGCGCCTTGTTCTTGCCCGACCCGCGCTTTGTCGGCACCCTGGCCAGCGTCAACCAGCAACTGACCGGTGAAGCCGACGTGCCCTGGGGCCACCAATGGACCAACCGGTTGCCCTTTCTCTTTCCCTGGGTCAACATGCTCGTGTGGGGCATGGGGCTGCCCCTGGGCCTCATCGCCTCGGCCGGCTGGGCGCTGGCCGGATGGGAGCTGTGGCGCGGCAAACGGCGCATGCAACACTTGCTCCCCTGGGCCTGGGCCACCCTGCTCTTTTTCTACCAGGGCACCCAATGGGTCAAATCCATCCGTTACCTGTTGCCCACCTACCCCTTTTTGATCCTGCTGGGCGCGTGGTTGCTGGTCAGGTTGTGGCGCCGGGCGTCCGTCCCGGCAAAGCGCATCCCTTGGGCGCGCCTGCGCCCCCTGATGTACCGGCTGCCGCTGCTCGCCGTGCTCGCCGGCACGCTGCTGTGGGCCTGGGGCTTTACGCGCATCTATGCGCAGCCTGTGACGCGCAACACCGCCTCGCGTTGGATGGTGGAAAACATCCCCACCGCCG
>CAZSJU010000143.1:6576-8616 GCA_964607235.1 uncultured Anaerolineae bacterium
CCCAATACTTTCCGCTGCCCCCCGCGCTGCTGAGCGGTACAGAGGAATACTATCTCACCCTGCAAGCCACCGACGGCGCGCCGGTGCGGCTAGACACCACCATCATCGCCAACGAATATCCCGACGATTCGCTGCCCACCCGCGTGGACGGGCACGACCCCTTTAGGAACATGTATCGCGGCCTGCAATCCGCCGGGGACGGCAAGACCCACTGGGACCTCAACGAGGATGCCAGCAAACGCGCCCAAGCCCTCGAATGGTTGGACGAGGCTGACATTATCGCGCTCTCTAGCAACCGAGGCTATGCCAGCATCCCGCGCATGCCCGGCCGCTACCCGCTGGCGATCGAATACTATCGCGCGCTGTTTGCTGAAGAGTTGGGCTTTGAGCTGATCGCGACCTTTGCCGCATACCCCACCATCGGGCCGTTCCAATTTCCCGACCAAGAGACGCCCTTCCCGCCCGGCGAGCCGACGTTGATCGATGACAAAATGGGCCGCATCTCGATCTATTTGCCGCCGGCCGAAGAGGCCTTTTCGGTATACGACCACCCGCAGGTCTTTTTGTTCCGCAAGACACCCGACTATTCACGGCAGCGGGTCCAGGCCATCCTGGGACGCGTGGACTTGAGCCAGGTGGTGTGGATGAAACCCACAGAAGCCACCCTGGCGCCCACCGCGCTGATGATGACCGCAGAAGAGATCGGCGCGCAACGCCACGGCGGCACCTGGACCGACATTTTTGACGCCGACGGCTGGCTCAATCGCTCGCCCTGGTCCAGCGTCATCGTGTGGTGGCTGCTGATCCAGGCCCTGGGGCTGGCCGCGTTCCCCCTGCTCTTCCTGGCCGTCCCCGGCTTGCGCGACCGTGGCTGGCCCCTGGCCAAGACGCTAGGCCTGCTCCTCTTGGCCACGCCGGTGTGGCTCGCCGCCAACACCCCGTGGTTCAGCTACTCTCGCGGCCTGATCCTGTTCATCCTTCTCTCCCTATGCGCCCTCGGCGGTGCGCTGGCCTGGTTGCGACGGCGCCAACTGGCCGCCTGGTTCGCTCGCCAATGGCGCACGGTCCTGGTCAGCGAATTGCTGTTTAGCGGCATGTTTTTGCTGTTCTTGCTCATCCGCTACGGCAACCCCGACCTGTGGCACCCCGTGATGGGCGGGGAACGCCCTATGGACCTGGCCTACCTCAACGCCGTCATCAAGAGCACCCATTTTCCGCCCTATGATCCCTGGTTCGCCGGGGGATACCTCAACTATTACTATTTTGGCTTTGTTATCATTGGGACCCCCATCAAGCTGCTGGGCATCCTACCCGAAATCGCCTACAACCTGGCCCTGCCGACGTTCTTTAGCCTGACCGGCGTCGGCGCGTATTCGGTCGCCTACAACCTGGTCGCCAAAGCTACCGGGGAAACGGCAAGCCCCGGCGCCGTGCGCCGCGTTCACCTGCGCCGCGCCATCTATGCCGGGCTGCTGGCCGCGCTATTTGTCGCGCTGCTGGGCAACCTGAGCGAGATCCACCTGGTCGCCGATGGGTTATACGAGTTGGGGGCTCGCGATTTCGAGTTCCAAAGCACCATTCCCGGCCTGGAACCGCTGATCACCATCCTGCGCGGCCTGGGCAAACTCGTGTTCGGCGGCCAATCCATGCCCTGGCGCCCCGAATGGCCCTATTGGAACGCCAGCCGCGCCATCCCTCACCCCCAGGGTGAAGCGCCGCCCATCACCGAATTTCCATTCTTTACCTTTCTCTATTCAGACCTGCACGCCCACCTGATGGCCCTGCCGCTGAACCTGCTCGCCCTGGCACTGGCGCTGAACTGGGCGTTCGACGGCAACTTTTGGCAAACCGCCGCGTCGAGCTGGCGCCGCCGGCTGGCGGTATCCTTGAGCCTGGTCATCGGCGGCCTCGTCATCGGCGCGCTACGGCCGACCAACACCTGGGATTATTACACGTTCCTGACCTTGCCGCTGCTGACGCTCTCCCTGGGATACTGGGTCCATCGAGTCAAGCCCCATAGCCGCTTGGAGATTGCTCACC
>CAZSJU010000144.1:0-2769 GCA_964607235.1 uncultured Anaerolineae bacterium
CTCACGCGCCAGTTCGGGCACGATCGGCATCATCGGCGTCAACACGAAAACGCCATCAAGGTCTACCAAGCGGAACATGTCGCCGGCCCGGATACTGTACTTTTGGCGCAGTTCGGCGGGCAACGTCATCCTCCCCCGCTGGCGCACCTGGATTGTCGCTTCCATCCTCTCGCTCCTGTCAGTATTTCCGCAAATGCATATTTTCTACGCCGTCAGTATAGACCCAAACAAAGTACAAGTCAACCAGCAATTCCCAGTTTGATGTGCAGTGTGCTGATGTGCCCGTGCCGCACGTTCTTTTCGTGCTTGGAGTCTTCCGAGACTTTTTTTCAGGGGGAAAGGCTTGTTCAATCAGTCGGCGTTCAGACATTGTGGTTCCTTGATAGTTTAATCGACCTGAGCCAGAACCTCAGTGGGGTAACGGGCAACGACGGCGTCAGCGCTACGCTCGCGCTGCTCACGGTCCAGCGTAATCAGCGTGCTACCAAAACGCACGGCCACGGCAATGTACACCGCGTCACTGCCGCGCAGACGGTGTTGGGCAGCGAGGTCGGCGGCCTGTTGGGCCAATGTCGCATCCACCGATACCCAGACTAGATGTGGCAAACGGTGCAGCGCCGCCGCGAACGCTCGCGCCAGGTCAGCGTCGTCGCGGCCACGGGCGACGGCCGCGGCCGCCTCTGCTAACAGCAACGTAGGCACAATGATCGGCAGCGCCTGACTCTGCAACTCTGCAAGCAGACGACGACTCTCAGGATACCCGGCCTCATACGGGTTAAAGGCGTTCAAAAACACGCTGGCATCTATGGTAAACGTGCCCACCATATCGTGTTCTCCTATCGGCGCATCTCAGCCAGCAACTCGGTACTGCTCAACGGTGACCGCCATCCCTTGCCGATTTCTTCTCCCAGGCGGGTCAATTCATCCCAGGCAGCAGCAGCCGCTGCTGGGTCGGCGTCGGTCAGCGTTTCCGGTGTGGCCTGCTCTAGCGGCATCAACACACCCACTGGCTGCCCGCGATAGGTAATGACATAGCGGGCGCGGCGCTCACGCACGTTGCGGATGATTTCTGAAGCATGGGTTTTGAGGGCACGTATGCCAACATTAGGCATGAGAGTCCTACCTTTCACGAGAAATGTGATCTCACCAGTGACTACATTTTATCGCAAATCTGCTTGATTGACAAGCCAAAGTATTTAATCTGCCGCGTCCGTTCGATCTCACGCGCCAGCTCGGGCACGATCGGCATCATCGGCGTCAACACAAAAACGCCATCAAGGTCTACCAGGAGGTCGTCGCCCGGCGCTAACAACGTCGCGCTAGCATAACCGTCCCGTTGCTGGATTTGGCAATCCGGCAAGAGCATACACGAGTCGGGCGCCGTCTACAAAAAATCTTACATCACACATCTAACGCCTCTTCCACGTCTTGCACCCACACGGTGCGCTCCTCGCGATAGGTCACCAGGCCCGGGTGAGCGTGGGCGCCGCGCAGGCGGTGTACGAAACGGCGCTCGGTCACGTGCACCCCGATACGGCCTTGACTCTTACGCGCCAGCGAATAATAGGCCGCCAGTTGGGCCGCGCGCTGCACCACGTGCTCGGGCGCCTCTTGATGCCCACACTTGACGATCACGTGCGCGCCGGGCAGCCCCACCACGTGCAACCACAGGTCCTGTGGCCCCGCGCGGTCAAAGGTCACCTGCTCGTTCTGGTTGGCGTTGCGCCCCACGTAAATCGGAAAACCGTCCACCTCAAAGCGGCGTGGCCCCTCCACAGGGCCGGGGCTGCCGCGTCGCTTTTTGGCCCAGCCGGCGGCAGCCAGCGCGTCGCGCACGGCGTCGATCTCGGGGCGCGACTCGGCCAGGTCCAGGTCGGCGTCCAGTTGCGACAGATAAGCCAGGTCGGTTTTGTTGGCGCGCATCAGGCGCGGGATTTGTTTAGCGGCACGTTGCGCCTTGTCGTAGCGCTTGAAATAAGCCTGGGCGTTCTCGACCGGCGTCTGCTTGGGATCCAGCGGAATGACGCGCGGCTGGCCCTCATAGTCGGTCAAGGTCACCTCGCGCGCGCGGGGAGGCACCTGCGCCTGATAGGTCAACAGCAGCTCGCCATTGGTGCGCAGCTCGTCCACGCGCGCTTGACCCACCATCTGCTCTTGCAGCTTTTCCAGTCCCCGTTCCAGGCGGCCGCGGGCGGCGTCGATCAGCGCCTGCACTGCCTGGCGCGCGGTGGCATAGGCATCGTCCAGGCCGCGATCCTCGAAATAGCGCCACATCGCCTGGTTGATGTCGGCCACCGGCTCGATCCGCACGTCCGCGTCGGCGCTGTACTGGCGCAACGCATAGGGCGCAAAGGCGATCACGCGCTCATCCTCAGAGGCTCCCTCCACGGCCACGTGTGGCACCCAGTGGCCATCCTCCAGGGGCGAGAACAAATCCTTGACCGCCAGGGCCAACGCTTCGAGCTCAACATCGCCCACCGTGGCATGAGGGTCGCCCGTAGCACGCGCCGCGATCTCGCGCGCCAGCAACGGCCCTACACCCAAGAGCTGGCGCACCAGCCAGCGCTCCAAGGCATCATCCGGCGCGGCAGAAGACAACAACCCTGTCCACACAGCCAGCGTCAATCCGGTCGGCGGCCGGCGGTTGGGCGGCGGTGGGGGCAACTGGTAAGGCTGCGCCGGCAACGTCACCCGGTAACGCGTCATGCCCGGTCCCACGTGCTTGGCCGCGTCCAACACCAGCCCGTCCGGCCCCACCAGGATCAGGTT
>CAZSJU010000144.1:2869-6887 GCA_964607235.1 uncultured Anaerolineae bacterium
CCACGTGCTTGGCCGCGTCCAACACCAGCCCGTCCGGCCCCACCAGGATCAGGTTGCTGTAGCGCCCCACCAGCTCGACCACCAAACGTGAAGGCCCGGTGTGACTCTCAAAGTGCAACGTCAGGATGCGCTCCCAGGGCGGCTGGCTCACGTCTACCAACCGCCCGCCGCGCACCCACTTGCGCAGCAACAATAACAATGGCGAATCATCCACCACCCCGCGCCGTGGCTTTTGAGGCGTCAGCAACATGCAGGGCTGGGTGGGGTCCGCCGAGGCCAGCAGATAGATGCGCTGCCCGGCATACAACTCGAGGCTCAGCGAGCGAGCGTCAGGGAACACCACATTCTGCACCCGCGCGCCCAACAACCGATCCAAATGATCCCGCAGACAAGCCAGCGTCAAAAAATCAACATTCATGTCAGTTAACCTTCTTCCATATCCCCGTGCACTCGGGCAACACCACCCAGCCTTCCTGCAGCACGCGCTGGGCCAGCACGTCGCCAAAGAAAAAGCGAGTCAGCGTCTCGGCCTCGGCCAGCGAGGCAAAGCGGTAATCGGTGCGCACCCAGGTTGCGGTCCAGCCCCACTCTTGCTCCAACAGCCGGTAAAAGGCAGCCAACCTCGCGTTGGGCGGGCAGGGCGTCCTGTGACCGGTGCCCAGCGTCTCGATCAAGATCAGCGCCCCGTCGGGGCGGGTCACGCGTCGCATCTCGGCCAGGATCGCGTCGACCTCGGCGCGCCAGGTCTCCGGGTACCAGGTCGTGAAATGGCCCAGGCTCCAGCCAGCCAGGGTCACGTCGGCCACACCGTCCGCCAGCGGCAGCCGCCGGTTATCGGCCACGGCCAGGCGGATGCCAGTCCGCGCCAGGCGCTGCCGGGCATTATGCAGCATGTGCGCCGAGATGTCAAAAGCGTACACCGTCCGAGCGACCGGCGCTAGCAGCGCCGTCAGCCGGCCGGTGCCCGCGCCCAGTTCGACCACGGTCCGCCCGGCAAAAGGCTGGACGCGCGCCAGCGCCGGCCACAGGTGGCCTTGATAGTCCTCGCGCGCCACCAGGCGATCGTAGCGATCGGCCTGAGTGCGATAGATGTGTTGATGATCAGGCAAAAGGATCTCCTTACATCCAAACCCACGACGTCAGTCGTGCGGTACTTGACAGCTAGCCCAGGCTCATCCATCCATTTCGCAAGAGCCGCACCTGGGGGTGCTCACTCCACCGTCGAGAGGTTTCTCTGCGTTAAAAAGTATACACCAATCACCCATTATAGCAAGCGCCACTGTCCGCTGGCCATGCGCCTAAATAAACACACCTGCCGCACAAATATGACCTAATCCCTCGCATTTCGGGCGTGTTGTGTTATGCTCTATGCGGCCTGCGCCACGTCGACGGCCCAGGAACAGGAAATGGAAAACACACCGGCGACGGTCACGACTGACCCGGAGATGGAAGGAGCGGACCCTATGGCGACAAAATCTTATGCGGGCACCAAGCCGGCCCCGGAATTTCCATCGGGGCTGGACTGGCTCAACACCGACCGCCCCCTGACGTTGGAGCAACTGCGCGGCAAGGTCGTGGTGTTGGACTTTTGGACCTATGGCTGCATCAACTGTATGCACGTCATCCCCGATCTGAAACGGCTGGAAGAAGAATACCCCGACGAACTGGTCGTGATCGGCGTGCACTCGGCCAAGTTTGAGAACGAGGGGGACACTGACAACATCCGCCAGGTGATCCTGCGCTATGGCCTGGAGCACCCGGTGGTGAACGACAAGGATTTCAAAGTGTGGCAAACCTGGGGCGCGCGTGCCTGGCCCACGCTGGTCATCGTCGACCCGGCAGGTCATGTGGTCGGTGGTCACAGCGGCGAAGGGGTATATCCGATCTTTGAGCCCATCATCGCCGGCTTGGTGGAAGAATTTGAGGCCCAGGGGCTGCTGGACCGCACGCCGCTGAGCCTCAAGCTGGAAAAAGAAGGGCTGCCCGAAACGGCGCTCTCGTTCCCTGGCAAGGTGCTGGCCGACGTGGCGGGCGGCCGCCAGCGGCTGTTCGTCGCCGACACTAACCACAACCGCATCGTCGTGATGGGAGCGGAAAGCGGCGAGGTGCAGGCCGTAATCGGCAGCGGCAAAGCCGGATTCAAGGACGGCGATTTTGAAAACGCAACTTTTGATCATCCTCAGGGCATGGCGCTGGCGACGGACGGCGCGACGCTGTACGTGGCCGACACTGAAAACCACGCCCTACGCCAGGTGGACCTGGCGGAACGCATAGTGACGACTCTGGCCGGCACTGGTCAGCAAGCGCGCCAGCATCCCCCGCGCGCCGGGACCGCGCCGGACGTGGCGCTCAACTCGCCCTGGGACCTGGCGTTGGACGGCGACCGGCTGTACGTCGCGATGGCCGGTTCGCATCAGTTGTGGGTCATGGACCTGTCCAGCGGCGCGCTCACGTCCTTTGCCGGCAGCGGCCGCGAGGGCACACGGGACGGCGCGCGCGCCGAGGCTGAGCTGGCACAGCCCAGTGGTCTGGCGTTGGACGGCCAGGGCCGTCTTTACTTTGCCGACTCGGAGGGCAGCAGCATCCGTTGGGTCGAGATCGGTCGAGGGGGTCAGGTGGGCACGCTGGCCGGCAGCGGCCAAAGCCTGTTTGACTTTGGCGACGTGGACGGCGTGGGGAACGACGCCCGCTTGCAGCACCCGCTGGGCGTAGCTTATGCCGACGGCCTGCTGTACGTGGCCGATACTTATAATAGCAAGCTCAAGCGCGCCGACCCCAAGCGCCGCGCCATCGAGACTTTTCTGGGTAAAGACCATGGCTGGCGCGACGGGGCCACCCCGCTGTTTTACGAGCCTGGCGGGATCGACGTCGCGGCGGGCCACCTGTACGTGGCCGACACCAACAATCACGCCGTGCGCGTGGTCGACCTGGCGACGGGCGAGACGCGCACGCTGGCCCTGCGCGGCATTGAGATTGAGATTGAGATTGAGCGTCTCACACCAGGGGCCGACGTGGGCGAGAAAGAGTTTTACGGCAAGATTGTGACGTTGGATCCGCTCACGGTCGGCGCTGGCCCTGGTCACGTGCGACTCGACGTGCGCTTTCCCGAGGGCTACAAGGTCAACGACCAGGCGCCCTACACAATGGACTGGACGGTAAAAGGCGGCGTGGTTGTGCTGGCGCCCGACGCGAACCGCGCCATCGTCGAGCCCCAGTTCCCGCTGACGCTGGACGCTGCCTTTTACGCCGGCCAGGGCACGCTGACGGGCGACCTGAACATTTTCTACTGCGAGAAGGCAAAAGAGAGCCTGTGCCTGATCGAGCGCGTGCGGCTGCAGGTCCCGCTCATAGTGGAAGAGACGGGGGGCAGCACGTTGTCGTTGGCCTACGAGGTCGAGGTACCCGAGATCAACCCGTAACCAAACCCACGACGTGAGTCGTGCGGTCCTTGACAGCTTGCCCAGGGATATCTTTTCATGGCGTTGGCGCCCTGGGCTAGCTGTGAGGCTCCCACATCTGACGATGTGGGTTTCTGATCGGTGCGGTCCTTGACAGCTGGCGCAGGGACGCTTTATCATGGCGTTGGCGCCCTGGGCTAGCTGTGAAGCTCCCACATCTGACGATGTGGGTTTCGGATCGGTGCGGTCCTTGACAGCTGGCCCAGGGACGCTTTATCATGGCGTTGGCGCCCTGGGCTAGCTGTGAGGCTCCCACATCTGACGATGTGGGTTTCTGATCGGTGCGGTCCTTGACAGCTTGCCCAGGGACGCTTTATCATGGCGTTGGTGCCCTGGGCTAGCTGTGAGGCTCCCACATCTGACGATGTGGGTTTCAGTGTGATGTGGGTTTCGGTGTGATGTAGGTTTCGGTGTGTGAGTTTGAAAGGAGATGATTATGCGCGTCGGACTGGTGGGTATGGGTAATCTAGGCACGGCGATCGGCAACATGATCACGACCAACGGCTATGACGTCATCGGCTGGGAACACCACGCCGAGGTGGTCGAGGAGATCAACACGC
>CAZSJU010000144.1:6987-8605 GCA_964607235.1 uncultured Anaerolineae bacterium
TATGACGTCATCGGCTGGGAACACCACGCCGAGGTGGTCGAGGAGATCAACACGCAGCACGTGAACACGCGCTTTCTGTCAGGGGTCGAATTGGACCCGCGTCTCAAGGCCACTACCGACTTGCGCGCGGTGTGCCAAAGCTGCGATGTGATTTTTGTCGCCATCCCCTCGGCCTTTATCCAGTCGACGCTCAAGCCGATGCAGGACGTGGTTGGCCCGGACGTCGTGTGGGTCAACATAGCCAAGGGCATCGACGGGCAGACGGGGCTGACCACCTTTCAAACCCTCGCCACCTTGTTCCCCCACAACCGCGCGGTCATGCTCTCCGGCCCCTCTATCGCCAACGAGTTCGCGCGCCAGATGCCGACGGTGGTCGTCATCGCCAGCCCAGAACGGGACGACCTGTTGTGCGTCTCGCATTTATTGGACAACCACTACTTTCGCACACGTTTCTCCGACGACGCGACCGGTGTCGAGCTGGGCGGCGTGCTCAAGAACATCTATGCCATCGGGTTGGGGTTGTTTGACGGCCAAGACATCAAGAGCGTCAATTTTCGCGCGGTCTATCTCACCATCGCCCTGGAAGAGATGAGCAATGTGGGCGTGAGCTTTGGCGCCAAGATGGAGACCTTTTTACAGCTCTCCGGCATCGGCGACCTGCTGGCCACCTCGTTGAGCCAGCACAGCCACAACCGCCACATGGGTGAGCGGCTGGCCCAGGGCCTCACGTTGGAAGAGATCGAGGCCGAGATGGGTGTACTGCCTGAGGGCTATAACACGCTCAAGGTCATACTCTATTTGGCGGAAAAGCTCCACGTCCCTATGCCGCTGGCCAAGG
This sequence comes from uncultured Anaerolineae bacterium, assembly GCA_964607235.1. Lineage (GTDB taxonomy): Bacteria > Chloroflexota > Anaerolineae > S140-20 > S140-20 > CAZSJU01. The sequence goes on from CAZSJU010000144.1 coordinate 7,826, forward strand.
GCCTGTGGGACGTGATCAATGGCCGCTATGAAGCGCAAAAGTTCATCTATTCGTTCATCAAGGATTTCGTGGAATAGTTCAAAGCCAGGATGTCAGTCGTACGCTCCCAGGCAGCTCGCCCAGGATGCTTTGAGCACCCGGCATGGCATCGCCAGGTCAGCGGCACGTTTCACTCGACACATACTTGACCAGATATCTATCCCGATGTAAAATCCCGCCTCGGGAGGGAGACATGATTATCGCAGTGATTGACGGCATGGGCGGCGGCATCGGGGCGCAAATCGTGACCCAAATGCGGCAAGCGCTGCCGCTGGACATAGAGATCCTGGCGCTGGGCACCAATGCCATCGCCACCCAGAAAATGATGCAGGCCCGCGCCAGTCGAGGCGCCAGCGGCGAGAACGCCATCCAAGTCTCTATCAACCTGGCGGATTTTATCCTGGCGCCCATCGGTGTACTGGTGCCCAACTCGATGATGGGTGAAATCACACCCGCTATCGCTACAGCCGTCGCCGGGGCACGGGGCCGCAAACTGCTCATCCCGATCAACCAACCCCATTTTGAAATTATTGGCATCGAGTGGAAGGCGCTCACCAAACAGATCGAGACGGCCATCGAGATCGTCCGCCAGGCAATAGATCAGTTTGATGATCATATCACGTGAATTCAATTTGACAACCCACCAGACTTGGGCTATAATCACTTTCAATGCGGGTGTAGTTCAATGGTAGAACGTCAGCTTCCCAAGCTGAATGTCGTGGGTTCGAGTCCCATCACCCG
>CAZSJU010000145.1:0-3906 GCA_964607235.1 uncultured Anaerolineae bacterium
GCGAATTTGTTGGTAAATCCGGCATAGTTGGTTAATTCCAGATATTCTATTCTGGTGGCCAGCTTGTGGGCTGCCCGGCGTTGGGCGGATGACAGGAGCGCCAGCTTGGCGCCGATGCCGGCGGCGTTGCCCACCTGACGGAAGCGTTTCAAGGGCAAGGGGGGAAACATGCCGATGGTCACGGCGCTGGCGACGTCTATATAAGTGCCAAAAGCGCCAGCGATGATAAATTCGTCAATGTCCTGAGCCGTCAGGTCAGCTTCTTCCAACAGTATCTCGATGCCGGCACGCATAGCGCCTTTGGCAAGTTGGATCTCGCTGATGTCCTTGCGGTTGAGCACAATGTCACGCCCGTGGCGGGTGTACGGCGCTGCAGCAATGATCACTTCTGGTCCGTGTGCGCCTTGCCGCACCAGCGCGTTTTCTTTTTGTAGCGCGCCGCGCCGGTTGAGTATGCCCGCCAACCGGAGTTGGGCGATGGCGTCCAGGATACCAGAGCCACAGATGCCGACCGGCGGCTCGTGGCCGATTGTTTGGTATTCCAGCCGTCCGTTCGTTACGCGTATGCGCTCGATCGCTCCCTCGGCGGCGCGCATGCCGTCGCGGATGTGCGCGCCTTCAAAAGCCGGACCAGAGGCCGTAGAGCAGGCGATCATGCGGCCATGCGCGGCAAGGGTGATTTCGGTATTGGTGCCGATGTCGAGGCTGATGACCACGTCCTCGCGTTGATGGGCGCCGGTCGCCAGCAACATCGCCACGTGGTCAGCGCCCACAAACCCGGCAATATTGGGCAGCAGGTGCACGGTGGCGCCTGCGTTTAGCGCCAACCCTAGCTCGTTGGCTTTGATATCCAACGCTGAAGAGACGGCCGCGACATAGGGCGCCAGCCCCAATTGTTTGACCGGCAAGCCCAGAAACAGGTGGTGCATCGCTGTGTTGCCCACAATGACGGCCTCGACGATTTGAGAAGGGTCCAGGTGAGGTGTGACCGCGCACAGGTCGCGCGCCAACTCGTTTAGCGCTTTGACGATCACACTTTGCAGCATGGGCGTGCCATCTTGCTGTATCGCGTAGGCAATGCGGGCCATCACGTCTTCACCATAGGCGATTTGGGGGTTCATCAAGCCGCGCATGGCCAGCGTCTCACCGGTGGTCAAGTCTATCAGATAGCCGGCTACCTTGGTGGTGCCGATATCCACCGCCAGCCCGAGCAGAGGGGTGCCGCTGGCCGCGACACTGACGACTTGGTCACCGCGCAACCCGACCCGCACGTTCCATCCATCCTGACGCAGCAACGTCGGTAGCTGTTCCAGAATGTGCAAGGGACGACGTTGGGGGCGGGGCGCACCGGCTTGGACCAGGGCGTCGCTCATTCGTTCCCAGTCGGCGCGCAGGTCGGTCTGAGTAGCGGGCGACAATGTCAGGTCAAAAGCCAGCACTGGCGGCGCCAGTTCGACGCTTCGCTCTTCTCCTTCTACCTGGGTGCGCTGGAGAGCCGTTAATGACTCGGGCGGCACGTCCACCCGGATCGCGCCGTGAACTTTAACCTGGCACGCCAGGCGCAAGCCCGCTTCCAGGTCAGCGGGGCTGAGGGCCTGGCGTTCGGCGGCGGTGGGAGGGTTGACAGGGGCATGACTTGTTAGACGTACCTGGCAAGCGCCGCAACTTCCCCCGCCGCCGCAGATGGCCGAAAGGCCCACGCCGGCCGCCTGAGCGGCTTGTAATAAGGTGGTCCCGGGTTCGACCTGTACGTGACGACCGATGGGCTGAAAGTCTATTTTGATGGGCATAGATTTTATGGACACGGATGATGTGATCCTTTCTGACGCTTACAGATGGCGCAGGGGACATTCTACCGCACATCGGACGGAAGCGCCACCTCGCTTTCTGTTTTTCGTGTGCGTGGCTTGACAGATTTGCCCAAATTTGATATAATATATATCGAAAAGATACATATCGAACAGTATTATAATAAGTTTGGGTGAGTCACATAACCCCAGCGGTGCCGCTTTGATGTGGAGCGCGGTTGTTCATTTGCAGCCATTAGGTGTGCGAGGACGCCGTGCATTTTCTGACGTCAAGAGTTGGTATAGACTGATATGTGGCCTGGCTGGACGCGAGATCATATTATTCGAACCACCGCTACCGACAGAGGGTGTACAGGGCAGTTGGCCTGGGGGTAGGTTAGGTCTGTTAGTTTTCTAAATCTGGATCCAACCCTTGCAAGGGACCTGGTTCACGCCAAACCCGACGGTTTAAGCAACGGCTGACCAGGTCTGTTTTGTTGGGAGGAAGCCATGAAGGATCATGTTGAGATTTTACACAGTGAGTTGGAAAAAGTGCAAGGGGAAATCGCCGTGTTGCAAAAAGCCGTAGATTCTGAGCCCGATTATGGGTTAGGTCAGGGTGACCCGGCTGTTACGCGGCGAGAAGTGGATCGGGCTTTGTTAGAACGGCTCAACAGAAGAGCAGAAAAGCTAACGGGAGCTATTGTTGAGGTACGGGAAGGCAAATACGGCATTTGTGAGCGGTGTGGGAACCAGATCCATCCTGACCGCTTGACCGTGTTGCCGGATACAAAGATATGCGCACGCTGCGCGCGGGCCGGCTGACGGTGGTAAAGCCTGGGGAGTCGCCGGGCGTGTTGGAAGGATCATTATCGCACAAAATTCTAGTATTCTTGTAAGGAGAGATTGATTGACTGAACAAACGATAAAAGGATGGTTGACCGAGTCGTATGATTACAAGCGCCCTAGCCGAGGACAAATCCGTGAGGGTGTAATTCTCAAGATGGGAGAGCAAGGGGCCATCATTGACGTGGACCTCAAGCGTGATGGATTTGTCCCGCGCGCGGATATTGAGCGTCTGGGTGAGGATGCAGCAGCGCAACTGGCGCCCGGCCAGGAAGTGACGGCGCGCATCATGAAACCAGAAGACCGCAACGGCAACTTGATTCTTTCGTTGTATCAAGCATTGTCCGAGAAGGATTGGGACAAGGCCCAGGAATTGCTCGACGCTGAAGATATTTGGCGCGGTCAAGTCACTGATTATAACAAGGGCGGCTTGATCGTCAAGTTTCACCGTCTGCGGGGCTTTATCCCCGGTTCACATTTGTGGAAGCACAAGCGTTCGGGCCAGCGGGAAGAGACGTTCAAAAAATACGTGGGGGAAGAGTTGCCCCTCAAGGTCATTGAGGTCCATCGCGAGAAAAATCGTTTGATTATGTCAGAGCGCCTCGCTCGGCGAAAGGCGCGTAAGCAGCGGCAGAAACATTTGTTAGAAGAGTTGGTTGAGGGCCAAGTGTATCGGGGTACCGTGAGTCAACTCTGCGATTTTGGCGCGTTCGTCGACCTGGGTGGCGCGGATGGGTTGGTTCATATTTCAGAGCTATCGTGGCGTCGCGTCGGTCATCCCAAAGAGGTGCTGGAGGTGGGCCAAGAGATTGACGTGTATGTCTTGCGCCTGGATCACGAGCGCAAGCGCATCAGCTTGAGCTTGAAGCGGCTCGAGCCGAATCCTTGGGACCTTGTTGATGGTCGGTACGTGGAAGGTCAGCTCGTTTCAGGTACGGTGACCAATACGACTGATTTCGGCGCGTTCGTCAGGCTTGGCGTGGGCGTAGATGGTCTGATTCACATCTCCGAGTTGGCGAGCGTCCCGCCTGAAGATCCGAAAGAGGTTGTACAGCGGGGTGAGGAACTTGTGTTGCGCATTCTGCGCATCGACTCTGTCCGCCATCGGATCGCGTTGAGTCTCAAGCGTGTGACCCCTCAGGAACGGGGGGCGTGGATGGCTCAGCGTATGGCAGAGGAAGAGGCCGCCGAGGAGGTTGCAGCCAGCGTCGCTGCGGAAGCGCTGCCCAGCGAGGAAGAGCAACCCAGCGCGGAAGCGCAGGAAGAGCAACCC
>CAZSJU010000145.1:4006-8586 GCA_964607235.1 uncultured Anaerolineae bacterium
CGCAGGAAGAGCAACCCAGTGCGGAGGCACAGGAAGAGCAACCCAGCGTGAAAGCGCAGGAAAAGCAACCCAGCGCGGAGGCACAGGAAGAGCAACCGGACGCGGAAGCACAAGAGCAAGAGCAGCAACCGGATACAGAGCGAGAGGAACAAGAGGGCACAGTGTTAGCCTGGACAGAAACGAGATCTGAGGCGATGCCCGATGCTTCTGAGACGGCGTCACGAGAAGAACTGGTCGAAGAGCTTGTCGAAGCGATGGCTGTTTGAAATGGGAGGAATCATGCAATATTCAGTAAATGATAAAGTGATGCACCCCAAGTATGGGCCTGGTCACGTCATCCAAGTCCAACACCAAGAGTTGGTGCCGGGCTTTGAGCATTATTACGTCATTGAGCTGTTGGACAAAGCGTCCAAGTTGTATGTGCCGGTGCGTAAGGCAGATGCAGTAGGGATCAGGCCGGTTATGTCCCGGGCCAAGCTCGCGCGTGTGATTGACACGTTGCACGACGAGCCGCATCGGTTGGTCAAGGACTTTAAAGCGCGCCAGGAAGGCATCCGGGAAAAGTTGAGCACCGCCCAGCCGGTCAAGATTGCAGAAGCGGTGCGTGATTTGGCCTTCCGGCGATACGATGACCGCCTGACCAAGGTGGACCAGGATTTACTGGATCGCGCGCGTGATATGTTGGCGGCCGAGATGGCAGCAGCGACCGACAGTGAGGTCATGGAAGCTAATGAAACCATTCAGGCTGCGGTGATGCTCGCCATCGTTAGCGAGTCCAAATCCTCTGAGGAATCCGAGACGGCTCCCAAGTCAGAGGCGCTACTCCGCAAGCTTTTAAAGCGGATGAGGCGTCTGTCTGCCTCGGGTGCTGTTCAAGAGCAAACCTCACAGGTCTCCAAGGCTGCACATTACGTTAGCTAGCACAAGATATAGAAGTTTTGTTGTATTTCAGCAGATTATTGGTACAGAATCGATTCTATACCAATAACCTGCTGATTTTTATATATTTCCCCGTGTTGCCTCGCGTGATCGCGAGGCTTTTTTTATGTCAGGTGTTAGGAGCGTTTTTATTGCAAGATGTATCTCGATCTATATCTTGTCTTTATGTCTTGATATATAGACATTGCATCGAATTTGTATTAAGCTAACAAGTGATGAATGGGACAAGAGTCTACGAGCGAGAGGAGAGGTAATAATGGACACGAGACATGAGGAGAAACAAAATTTCAAAGCTGAGGAACATGGGGACAAACCTACCGACGAAGCGCTTGAACAAGTGCAAGATCAGATTGAACGTCTGATTGGACAGGTTCAGGAAAAGTATGACATAGGCCGTGAGCAGGCGATCCAAGAGGCAGAGCGCCTGGTGAGCGAGTATAACGTCAAGCTACAGGCGGTCAAGGACAAAGCGGTCGAGCGCGTGGAGCAAAAGACGGCGCAGAGTCCGTGGAAGGTCATCGCGCTGGCTTTGGCGTCAGGCTTTGTGCTCGGCTTTTTGCTTCGACCCCAAAGTGGATGTGACAGGACGGAATAGTTTGGCACGCAAAAGTTTTGAGAACATGAGGAGGAGAGTGTGATATTGAACGCTGCAGAGTGGCGTGAAAGGGTTGTGTTGATTACCGGGGCGACGGGAGGGCTGGGTGCCGCCGTGACCCGCGAATTTGCTGGGACATCGGCCAGGTTGGCGTTGGTCAGCCGGTCGGCGCAAGCGTTACAGGCTTTGGTAGATGAGCACGGGTTGCCGAGTGAACGCGCTTTTACTATGGCGGCTGATGTCACCAAACCGGAGCAAGTGAATGCGATCGTAGAAGCCATCATGGCACGCTGGAAACGAGTGGACGTTCTGTTAAATACGGTCGGGGGATGGCGTGGTGGCCAGCCAGTAGAAGAGATCACGTTACAAAGCTGGCAGCACATGTTGGACTTGAACTTAAATTCCGCGTTTTTGCTTTCCCGGGCGGTGTTGCCACCGATGCTGGAGACGGGATGGGGCCGTATCGTGCACGTCAGCTCCAAGACGGCGGTATCACCGCGGGCCAAGCAAGCGGGGTACGCTGTCGCCAAGATGGGTCTGATCAGTTTAACAGAGGTGATCGCTGCCGAGGTCAAGCGGAGCGGCGTCACGGCCAACGTGATCTTGCCCAGTATTATCGATACGCCGGCGAACCGTAACAATATTCCCCAGGCCGATCCGAGCAAGTGGGTCGCGCCGGAACACATCGCGGCGACGATGCGTTTTCTCTGTTCTGATACGGGGGCTTTGCTCAACGGTGCACGCATCCCCATTTACGGGGGCGTGTAGCGTCCGGTAGCAGCGAGGGTTGGTTCGAATATTGAACAAGTAATACTTGAGGGGGAATGTATGTTGGCTTTTTGGGCACGTAATTGGTGGATGGTGGCCCTGCGCGGCTTGGCGGCGATAATCTTTGGCGTGATGGCGCTCGTATGGCCGGGCATTACGTTGACAGCGTTAGTGTTGTTGTTTGTCGCTTATGCGGTGATGGATGGTATTTTTACGATTGTCACAGCGATCAGCGAACGTGCCAAGTATCAGCGGTGGTGGGTGATGCTATTGCAAGGCTTGCTCGGTATCGTGGCGGGTGTCGTCGCTTTTGTGTGGCCGGGCATCACGACGCTGGTGTTGCTCTATTTGATTGCCGCCTGGGCTGTCGTTATAGGGACCTGGACGGTGGTCGCTGCTATTCAGTTGCGCAAGGAGCTGGAGGGAGAGTGGCTGTTGATATTGAGCGGCATCTTGTCGATGTTCTTTGGCTTGATTTTGATGGCACGGCCGGGCGCCGGTGCGGTCGCGATCGCGTGGTTCATTGGCGCGTATGCGATCGTCTTGGGAGTGTTGTTGATCATTTTTGCTTTCCGGTTGCGCGAATTGGACAAGGAAATACAGTCTGTGCTAGAGCAGCCGGCTTGATGCTTTTGGACGAGCCGTTGTCAAATGGCTGAGGTAGATTTTGTCAAGGATAGGAGGGAAGCAGATGCGAAAGTTTGTTTATTTTTTGGTGATTGGATCGCTCCTTTTGATGGGTGCTGTTCCAGTTTTAGCCCAGGGGCCAGTCGTGCAACACGCAGATCCGGTGTGGCAGGCTGTGTACTGGAACAACACCACGCTAACCGGGGAACCGGTGTTGGAGCGCAGTGAGGCTGTGTTGAGTCATGATTGGGGGAGCGGTTCGCCCCATCCGAGCGTCGTGCCAGATGGCTTTTCTGCTCGCTGGACGCGCTACATTGACGTAGCGTCGGGGATTTATCGTTTCACCGCGACCAGCGACGATGGGATCCGGGTGTGGATCGACGATGAGTTGGTGATTAATGAGTGGTATGATCATCCAGCCAAGACTGTAAGTGTAGAAAGGCGTCTGGAAGCTGGTCATCACTGGGTAGAGGTCGAGTTTTATGAAAATGGGGGAATGGCTAGTGCCGAGTTGACGTGGATGCCGGTATCGACGTCACTCCGTAGCTGGCATGCTTCTTATTGGAACAATACGACGCTGTCCGGGGAGCCAGTGTTGCAACGCAGCGAAAGCGCTCTGGATCATAATTGGGGCGTTGGTTCCCCCGACGTCACGGTTGCGGCGGATAATTTTTCAGCACGTTGGACGCGCTATGTTGACCTGCCGGCCGGCCTTTATCGTTTTACCGCGACCAGCGACGACGGCATCCGGGTGTGGGTGGACAATGAACTCATCATCGATATGTGGGGCATCCATCCTGCTAGGACGACCAGCGCTGAGAAACAGTTGAACGCAGGAGAACACTGGATAGTGGTCGAGTATTACGAAGCCACTGGCTTGGCCGTTGCCAAGTTGTCGTGGGATGTGGTGTCTGCTACGATAATGGACTGGCAGGCTGAATACTATAACAATATGACGCTCAGCGGTATTCCAGCTTTGGTGCGCACAGATGCAGTGATTGACTTTGATTGGGGCGGGGGATCCCCGGCGCCGAATGTTGTCGACGCAGATCAGTTTTCGGTGCGCTGGACCCGCACGTTGGATTTGCCGGCTGGTGACTATCGGTTCATTATGACTGTGGATGACGGCGGTCGTTTATGGGTCAATGATCATCTGTTGATCGAAGGTTGGCGTGAGCAAGCAGCACATACTTATACCGGTGACATTCACTTGCCGGGTGGCCCCGTGCCTGTCCGGATGGAGTACTTTGAAAACGGTGGGCGGGCGACGGCGAGTCTCTCTTGGATGCTGATCGACCCTTTAGGGTTGCCGGTTGTCGTGATTGAGGACGATACGCACCCTGGTTTTGTTAGGGGTGGCGCGGCCAGCGGATGGGACACAGCGCCCGAGGGTTATGGTGGGCGATTGACTTGGACCTGGAATCATGATTGGGAACGTCCACAGTACAATTGGGCGCGTTGGTATCCCAATCTCTTGGCCGGGGAGTATGAGGTGATGGCTTATATACCTGACCGATTTACGACGACCTCGAGTGCGCGTTACCAGGTAAAACACGCGGCGGGTACGACGGCGCGTGTGATCGATCAGTCTGCTAACGGAGGCCGTTGGGTGTCGCTGGGGACCTATTGGTTCGATGGCACGTCGGATGAG
>CAZSJU010000146.1:0-3665 GCA_964607235.1 uncultured Anaerolineae bacterium
GAGGGCACGGTGGTGACGGCCTTTGGCCCGTTCACGGACGAGGACGCGGTCAAGTTTGACGCCACGGTGGCCGAGTTTGAGGCACAGACGGGCATCGACGTCCAGTACGAGGGGTCGAAAGAGTTCGAGACGACGATTTCGATCCGCGTGGATGCGGGCGACGCGCCGGACATTGTGGACTTTCCGCAGCCGGGCCTGCTGGCAAACTTTGCCCGTTCGGGCGAGGTGGTTGACGTCAGCACCTTCCTGGACATGGAAGCGTTGCGGGCCAACTATATCCAGAGCTGGTTGGACATGGCAATGATGGACGGTCCGGATGGCGAGATCATGGCCGGCGTGTGGGAGCGCGTGAACGGCAAGAGCCTGGTGTGGTACCCCAAGGACGACTTTGAGGCGGCCGGATACGAGATTCCCGAGACGTGGGACGAGCTGATCGCCTTATCGGATCAGATCGTATCGGACGGCGACACGCCGTGGTGCATCGGCATCGAGAGCGGCACGGCGACGGGATGGCCGGCGACGGACTGGCTGGAAGAGATCATGCTGCGCACCACGTCGCTGGAGAACTATGACAAGTGGACCACGGGCGAGTTGCTCTTTGACTCACCGGAGGTCAAGAATGCGGCCGAGGTTCTGGCCGAGATCTGGTTGAACGACGACTATGTGTACGGCGGCCGGAACGCGATCGTGACGACGTTCTTTGGCGATGCGCCGAACCCAATGTTCGAAGATCCGCCCAAGTGCTGGCTGCACAAGCAAGGCAACTTTATCACCAGCTTTTTCCCGGCCAGCGCCTCAGCGGGCGTGGACTATGACTTTTTCTACTTCCCGCCCATCGACCCACAGTACGGCAAGCCGGTGTTGGTGGCGGGCGACATCTGGGCCATGTTTGACGACCGGCCCGAGGTGCGCGCGGTGATGGAGTACTTTACGCAAGGCGAGCACCTAAAGACCTGGATCCAGTCCGGTGGGGCGATCTCGCCGCACCAGGACTCTAACCTGGATTGGTACTCGAACGACGTCGACCGCGGTGTGGCAGAGATCATCTTGAACGCCGACAGCGTGCGCTTTGACGGTTCGGACCTGATGCCGGGTGAGGTAGGCGCTGGTTCTTTCTGGAAGGGCATGACCGACTGGATCAGTGGCGCTGCGGACCTGGACACCGCACTCGAGGAAATCGACGCTGCCTGGCCGCAATAAACGGGCCGGGTTGTCGTAGAGCGGGTCGCTTGCTGGAGTGTGAGTAACCTGTTGTAAAGAGAAGCAGGGTGGCCCAGGCGGTTACCCTGCTTCTCAGCATAGGGCTCTGGTCAGCCGGCGATGTCGTTGAGAAAAGTGGTGTAAAGTCAGTGTTTAGCAGTATCTTATAAACTGGCATGTGCTGAGCGGGCTTTTGTAAGGAGAAGCAGATGCAACAAACTAGAGATATGGAACCGCGTTCAAATTCAATTTTGGACTGGTTTGCGAGCACGATCGGACGGATACTGATCTCTCTGTTCGTTCCCTTTGTCACGTTTATTGTCCTTTGGCGTGGCTTTGTGTTCTTGCGCGACAGTCAGGCCTCCAAGCTCATCATCGCGCTTGTGGCCATCGTGTGGGGTGTGGGTGGTGTGGCCATCTTGTACCTGGTGTCCAACTGGCTGATCGAAAAGTTGTCGTCCGCGTGGGTGAGCCGGTTACAGCCCTTTGTCTTTGTGGGGCCGGCTATGGCCATTTTGATGTGGTACCTGGCGCTGCCCACGGTGCGGACCTTTTGGTTCAGTCTATTTGGCCGCGATAGCAGCGAGTTTGTCGGTCTCAAGAACTATGCCTCGGTCTTTACCGAGCGCTTTATGTGGGAGGCTTTTAGGAACAACCTGCTGTGGATCGCGTTTGGCGCCAGCTTGTCGGTGATTTTTGGCTTGCTGATCGCGGTCCTGGCCGACCGCAGCCGGTTTGAGACGGTGGCCAAGTCGTTGATCTTTTTGCCAATGGCGATTTCATTCGTCGGGGCTGGTGTGATCTGGAACTTTATCTATGAGGTCAAACCGGCCGGTGCGTCACAGATTGGTTTGTTTAACGCGATCGTGACCGGACTGGGCGGAGAGCCACAAGCCTGGACGGCGTGGACAGAGATCCGGCCGTGGAACAACTTGTTCCTGATCATCATCGTGGTGTGGCTGCAAGCGGGTTATGCCATGGTGTTGTTCTCGGCCGCGCTCAAGGGGATTCCCTCAGAGTTGATAGAAGCCGCCCGGGTGGACGGCGCCAACGAGATTCAAGTCTTTTTCAGGATCATGATCCCCTATATCATGGGCACCATCATCACGGTGTCGACGACGGTCTTGATATTCACTCTGAAAATATTCGACATCGTCCTGGTCATGACCGGGGGCCAATATGGCACGGAGGTGATCGCGACCCAATTCTATCGGCAGTACTTTTCCAACCGTAACTTTGGATTGGGTTCTGCCATTGCGGTTGTGTTGCTGGTCGCCGTCATCCCGGTCATGGTTTACAACTTGAAGCAGTTTGCTCAAGAGGAGGCTTTTTAGGATGAGCAAGAAAAAAGGCAGCGTAAAACGGCAGAAAATCATCAGTGGCCTCCTAGTCAACGGTTCTCTCCTCCTGTTGTGTGTGTTGTGGACGGTCCCGACCCTGGGCCTGCTCGTCTCCTCGTTTCGCACCAAGGAGGAAATTAGCACTTCGGGATGGTGGCAGATTTTTCCCCATCGTGAGTGGCAAAAGACAGAAGAGTTTCAGCCGGGAGATGACCTGGACCGCGACGGGGTGATGGAAATCCAAGGGGTCAGCGGCACTTTTGAACAGTTCCGCGCGGGCATCCAAGCCGATGGAAAGCAGGTGATATGGATCGGTAACAAGCGGCTGGGTCGCATAGAGGTCCAAGAACTAAAGTGGACGACGCGCACAGACTTTACCCTGGAAAACTATCAAAACGTGCTCACTGGCAAAGAGTACGAGATCACCGAGTCCGATGGCAGCACCAGAATCTACAAGGGTGACGACATGGGGGATGCTTTCCTGAACAGCCTGGCCGTGGCGATCCCGGCCACGTTGATCCCTATCTTGATCGCCGCCTTTGCCGCCTATGGCTTTGCATGGATGAACTTTCCAGGCCGCAAGATTCTGTTCACTACCGTGGTGGCATTGTTGGTGGTGCCTCTGCAGATCGCGTTGGTCCCCATCTTGCGGGACTATACCAAGCTCGACCTGAATGGCACTTTCCTGGGGGTATGGCTGGCGCATGCTGGATTCGGCCTCTCGCTGGCGACCTATTTGTTGTACAACTATATCAGTGGGTTGCCGCGAGATATCCTCGAGTCGGCCTTTATCGATGGCGCTTCGCACTTTACGATCTTTACCAAGTTGATCCTGCCGCTATCGGTGCCGGCCCTGGCCTCCTTTGCCATCTTTCAGTTCCTGTGGGTGTGGAACGACTATTTGGTGGCATTGGTGTTCATCGGCAGCAAGCCCGGTGTCCAGGTGATGACCATGCGCATCGCCGAGATCGTGGGCTCACGGGGCTCTGACTGGCATCTGTTGACGGCCGCGGCTTTTATTTCGATGCTGTTGCCGCTGTTGGTGTTCTTTTCACTGCAGCGCTTCTTTGTCCGCGGTTTGTTGGCGGGTTCGGTCAAGGGATAATCCCCTTGCGCCCGATGCGG
>CAZSJU010000146.1:3765-8554 GCA_964607235.1 uncultured Anaerolineae bacterium
AATAAAGTTCGTAGGGCAGGGCGACTGCACAGGTCGCCCTGCCCATCCAATGGTGTATCATTGACATGTCAGATCAGGAAACACCGCGTCGTGCCGACGCTTTCGACTGGGTATTTTGGTTACAGTGGGTGATGCTCACCACCTTGGGCTGGCTCCTGGGTTGGACGCTGTTCACCGAGGTCGGGTCAGGGGTGGGGATTGGCGCCATGCAGTGGTGGATGCTGCGGACATTGTTCCCGCAGGCGAGCTGGTGGATGTTGGCCAGCACCCTGGGCGGGGCGGTGGGCTGGATCATCGCCATCATTCTGGTCCCATCGGAACTGGGCATCCTGGCTGGCGCCATCGTGGGCGCCGGCATTGGTGTGGCCCAATGGCTGGTCTTGCGGCGCTGGGTCTACCAGGCCGGTTGGTGGATCCCGCTCAGCGCCTTGGGCTGGGCCTTGGGGCTGACTGGCCTCCTGGGCGCCCCGCTGGTCGGGGTGGTCGCGGGGGCGGCGACCGGCGTCGCGCTGCCGTTCTTACTGAATAATAAACGCCTACATACGGGGGAAAGTGGCTGATGACAAGCTCGCGTTTTCTGTGGTGGCAGACCGGCGTCATCTATCAAATCTATCCGCGCAGCTTTTGTGATACTAGCGCTAACGGCGTGGGAGATTTGCGCGGCATTCTTGAAAAATTGGACTATGTGAGCGACACGTTGGGCGTCGACGCCCTGTGGTTGTCTCCCTTTTACCCGTCACCTATGGCAGATTTTGGCTATGACGTCGCGGATTACACCGACGTGGACCTGCTCTTTGGCGACCTGGATACCTTTGATCAGTTGTTGGCCCAGGCGCATCAGCGCGGGCTCAAGCTGATCGTCGACCTGGTGCCTAACCATAGCTCCGACCAACATCCCTGGTTCCTGGCATCCCGTTCTGCGCGCGACCATCCCAAGCGTGACTGGTACATCTGGGTGGACCCTGCGCCTGATGGTGGGCCGCCCAACAACTGGTTGAGCGTCTTTGGCGGCTCGGCCTGGGAGTGGGATAAAGCGACCGGGCAGTATTATCTGCACTCGTTTCTCAAAGAGCAGCCCGACCTCAACTGGCGTAACCCGGCGGTCAAGGATGCCATGTTTGACGTGGTGCGTTTCTGGCTAGAGCGGGGGGTAGATGGCTTTCGCATCGACGTGGCGCATTACATCATGAAAGACCCCGATCTGCGCGATAATCCCCCCAACCGTACCCCGGCCAAGAGCATACACAGGCCGCTGGGTGAATATGATTCACAGCTTCACCTGTATGACAAGAATCATCCCGATGCCCACGCCGTCTATCGCGCGTTCCGGCAGTTGCTTGACGCCTATAGCCGTGAGCGCCCGCGTATGTCAGTCGGCGAGATTCACATCTTTGACTGGCCCGAGTGGGCCAGCTACTATGGGACGCGCCTGGACGAGTTGCACATGCCCTTTAACTTTATGCTGCTGAACGTGCCCTGGGAGGCTGGGGCGGTGCGTCGGGTAGTAGACGAGTTGGAAGCGGCCTTGCCGCCGGGAGCCTGGCCTAACTATGTACTGGGCAATCACGACGAACCGCGCCTGGTCAGCCGCTATGGGCGTGCCCCGGCGCGAGTGGCGGCGATGCTCTTGCTCACTCTGCGTGGTACACCTACGCTTTACTATGGTGACGAGCTCGGTATGAGTGACGTGGACGTGCCGTTAGAGCGGCAACAAGACCCCTGGGGTCTGCGCATGCCGGGATTGGGGCGCGACCCTTGCCGCACGCCGATGCAGTGGCGCTCGGCGCCCAACGCCGGGTTCTCATCGTCCGATACTCCCCAGCTATGGCTGCCGCTCGCCCCCGACTATCAAACGGTCAATGTCGCGCGTCAATTGGAGGATCCAACCTCAATGTTGAACCTCTACCGGCGCCTGCTGGCTTTTCGCAAGGCGACCCCGGCGTTGCAATGGGGCGATTACCGGCCACTGGACGGCGTGCCAGAGGCTTGCTATGTTTTCGAAAGACGGGCGGATGAGGGGCGGGTCTTGGTGGCTCTTAACTTTTCGGGGCAGGATCAGCGTTTGCCCTGGGGCGAGGGCCATGTGGTCTTGTCCACGCACCTGGACCGCGCGGGAGAAAAGCTTCAGGGTGCGTTGGCCCTGCGCGGCCACGAGGGCGTGATCGTCAAGCCCTGAGGTCTAGCCCGCCGGTGATGACCAGCAAGGTTCCCTGTGGGACAGAGGACATGGAGAAAATAACAGGCCTGATCTCAGTGTCTAGGATAGCTTGAATCTCTGGCCCAAAACCGTTCTTTCAGAGGGTCGTACGATAAAAAGAGGTGAATGTGGACCGAAAAGCCAAACGTTCCCTGGAACGCATCCTGCCGCGCCTGCGAACGCGTTTCGCCGAGGCCGAGGCTGCAGTCTGGGAACCTTTTCAAACGCGTTTGGAAGCCAACTTTGAACGGCTCTTTGACCTGCTGTTACATCTGTACGGTGAACAGTATGACTTTTTCTACCATCTGGAGAGCATCCTCGAGACGGCTGCACGCATGTGGTTGGCGCGCCCGGCCGAACTCAAGGCTCTGGATGCCGAACGCGAGGCGCACCCCGCCTGGTTCCAGTCCCAAGAGATGTTGGGCGGCGTGTGCTATGTGGACCTCTTTGCTGGAGATTTGTCGGGCCTGCGGTCCAAGATTCCCTATTTTAAAGAGCTGGGGCTGACGTATTTGCACCTTATGCCACTGTTTCTTTCCCCTGAGGGGGAAAATGACGGTGGTTACGCGGTCAGCAGTTATCGTCAGGTTGACCCGGCTCTGGGGACGATGGCGCAATTGTCCGAGCTGGCGGCCGAGTTGCGTCAGGAGGGCATCAGCCTGGTCCTGGACCTGGTCTATAATCACACCTCGGACGAGCACGAGTGGGCACAGTTGGCCCTGGCCGGCGACCTGGATTATCAAGCGTATTATTACATCTTTCCCGACCGCCGCATGCCGGACGCTTACGATGCAACCTTGCGCGAGATCTTTCCCGACGTGCGACGGGGCAGTTTTACCTATCGTCCCGAGATCGATAGCTGGGTGTGGACCACCTTTCACAGTTTTCAGTGGGACCTCAACTATCGTAATCCGCTCGTTTTTAATCGCATGGCTGAAGAGATGTTGTTTCTGGCCAACGCAGGCGTGGAGGTCATGCGACTCGACGCGGTGGCTTTTACCTGGAAAGAGTTGGGCACCTCTTGTGAGAACTTGGCCGAGGCGCATATGTTGATCCAGGCGTTTAACGCGCTGGCGTGCATTGCGGCTCCGGCGTTGCTGTTCAAGTCAGAAGCCATCGTGCATCCTGACGATGTGGCGCGTTACATTGCCCCCGGTGAGTGTCAACTGTCCTATAATCCATTATTGATGTCGCTGCTGTGGGAGACGTTGGCCACGCGTCAGGTGCGGTTGCTGCGCTACTCGATGCAAGAGCGCTTCCAGATCAACCCCCAGTGCGCCTGGGTCAATTACGTGCGTTGTCACGATGACATTGGCTGGACGTTCTCTGACGAGGATGCGGCCCACCTGGGGATCAATGGCTTTGACCATCGACAGTTCTTGAATGCCTTTTACACCGGGCGCTTTGAGGGTAGCTTTGCAAGAGGGTTGCCGTTCCAGTTCAACCCCACTAACCAGGATATGCGCATCTCGGGCAGTTGCGCCTCGTTAGCCGGCCTGGAAAAGGCGCTACGGGAAGGGGACGCTTCGCAGGTCGAATGGGCGGTTCGCCGTATCCTGTTGATCCACAGTGTGATTTTGTCCATCGGCGGCATCCCGCTGATCTATCTGGGAGACGAGATTGGCACGCTTAATGACTATAGTTATCGCGACGACCCGGACAAGGCGGACGACAGCCGCTGGGTCCACCGGCCCGCTGCTGATTGGGACAAATACGCCCGGCGCCACGATGGGGAGACCCTTGAGGGACAAATCTATGCGCAACTGTGCGAATTGATTCGCCTACGCAAAGCGCATCCCGCCCTTGGGGCGGGCGAGACCGAGATCATTGACAGCGGCAGCCCCCACGTCTTTGGTTATGTGCGCCAGCATCAGGGACAGCGCATCTTGATCCTGGCCAACTTTGTCGAGCAGGAACAGCGCATTGCGGCTAACGAACTGCGGTTACACGGTTTGAGCTATTCATTCACAGATCTGGTCACAGGCGAGCAATTCTCGCCCGACCAGGACCTGGTGTTAGGTCCTGGTCGCTTTGTCTGGCTCAAGGCAATATGAACATGACAGAGGACAAGCCCACCTTGGCCAGCCCTTGACGATTGACAATTGACGATGGCATCTCTATCGGCTCGAGACAAAGGGCATCTTTTGTCTTCAAGGTTAATGCCAAACAGGAGGAACAAATGGGCAAGAAGAAAAAGAAAGAGAAATCGGTCGCTGAGACGGTGGTAGCTGAAGGCGATCAAGATTCTCCCACAGAAGAGCAAGTCGAGGAACAAGAAAAAAAGGGCAAATTGAAGAAAAAGTTCTATTTGGAGGAACTCGCCCGACTCCAAACTGAGGTGGTCAAACTGCAATATTGGATCAAGGAAAAGGGCCTCAAGGTCGTCGTCATCTTTGAAGGGCGCGACGCCGCCGGCAAGGGAGGCGTCATCAAACGCATCACTGAGCGGACTAACCCCCGCATTGTGCGCGTGATTGCGCTGCCCGCGCCCACCGAGCGGGAAAAAACCCAGTGGTACTTTCAGCGCTACGTCGCTCACCTCCCGGCCGCGGGCGAGATGGTGCTGATGGACCGCAGTTGGTACAACCGGGC
>CAZSJU010000147.1:0-8518 GCA_964607235.1 uncultured Anaerolineae bacterium
CCCTTCCCCCCCTTCTCGAACAACGCGCCATCGCCGAAGTACTGAGCGACGTGGACGCCCTCATCGCCGCATTGGAGCGCCTCATCGCCAAAAAGCGCGCCATCAAGCACGGCGCGATGCAGCAGCTCCTCACCGGCGAAGCTCGTCTGCCCGGCTTCAGCGGGGAGTGGGAGGTAAAGAAGTTGGGAGAAGTAGGGGAATTCCATGGCGGAAGCGGATTTCCTACGAAATATCAAGGCGAAGTAGAAGGGGATTATCCTTTTTTCAAGGTTTCGGATATGAACAACGAAGGCAACTCGACATTCATGATCAAAGCTAACAACTGGGTTAGCGAGGATATCAGGCGTAAGATTGGAGCAAATACTCTGCCTAAGGATAGCGTTGTTTTTGCCAAGATTGGGGCAGCGATCTTTCTGGAGAGAAAAAGGTTACTTACGCAAAAAAGCTGCATCGACAACAACATGATAGGCTTTATTCCAGATGAGACTACCTCATACTTTAGATATATCCATTACCTATTCCTCCATACGCAACTCGGCAGGTTGACGAGTACAACCGCGCTGCCATATCTTGACGCAAAGGGAATCGCAGAACTGGAGTATGCCCTGCCAGGATTGGAGGAACAACGCGCCATCGCCGCCGTCCTCTCGGACATGGACGCCGAGATCGCCGCGCTGGCGGCCCGTCGCGACAAGACCCGCGCCCTCAAACGGGGCATGATGCAAGAACTGCTCACCGGAAGGATACGCCTGGTATGAAAATCGTGACCGTCGATGGACAGGACTACCGGCTGCCCGGCCGGCTCAACCCCTTCCAGCAGGATATGTACATCCACCTCACCAACTGGAAGTGGGAACACGTCACCCGCGAACCCGGCCATCACGGTGGCCGCCCTTACGACGTCATCCTGCCCGCCGCCTATGCCGACCGCTACCCCATGCTCTACCCGCCCATCGTCGACGCGCTGGAGGGGCACCTGGAAAAATTCCCCTTTCGCATCCACAAATTCTTTAACCACATGGCCAGCTCCCAGGCCGCCAACCTGAACCTCTTTTTGCCAGTCCTGCGCCACCCGCAGGCCGACGCCGTCCTGGCCGCGCTGCGGCCCGATTTTGCCCGGCTGGCGGTCGAACAACTGGACCACGGCTACCGCGTCGAGTTCTGGGACGAACCCTATGGCAACCTGGGAGACAAGAGCAAAGTCTCGGGCACCGACGCGGACATTGCCATCGCCTATTACAACCACCAGGACGAGTTGTGCCTGTGGCTGATCGAGCACAAACTGACCGAAAAGGAATTCACCGTATGCGGCGGCTTTAAAAGCAAGGGCCGCCAACCCCGGCACGATTGCAAAAAACGCTTTGCGGACATTCTGGCGGACAAGCATCTATGCTACTATCACGACGTGTGTCACTTTACTTACTGGGACATCACCGCGCGCCACCAGGCCTTTTTCGCGAATCACGATCGATACGCCCATTGCCCGTTTCAGGGCGGCATGAATCAACTGTGGCGCAACCAACTCTTGGGCCTGAGCATCGAAGGAGACCCACGTCAGCCCTACCAGCACGCTTCCTTTGCGGTGCTCAAACACCCCGAAAACACTGCCCTGGACGACACCCTGGCAACCTACCAAGGCCTGATCGCCAACCACCCCAAATTCTCAGTCCTGACCTCGGCCGACGTCATCGCCGCCGCCGCCGCGGTCAACGACCCCGACCTGAACCGCTGGATCGCGTGGTACAAAGAACTTTACAAACTATGCAACAACATGAGGGACGCAGATTGACGCTGATCAACGCTGATCTTTTTAATCTGCGTGCATCATGAAAATCTGCGTCCTATTTCTCTGCGCCTCTGCCGCTTTGCGAATCTGCGTTAAAAAAACGGCACGCACCAACGCGCAACACCTCAGGAGACACGTACCATGACAAAAGTCGGCCAACGCGAACGCATCACCCAAAACCGGGTCATCAACCTGTTCCGCCACCGCCTGGGCTACACCTACCTGGGCAACTGGGAATACCGCGCCGGCAACAGCAACGTCGAAGCGGACCTGCTGCGCGCCTATTTACAGCGCCAAGGCTATGCCGACATCCTCATACGGCGCGCCCTGTATAAACTGCGCCAGGCCGCCGGCGACCAGAGCAAGAGCCTGTACGGCGTCAACCAGGCCGTCTATCGCCTGCTGCGCTACGGCGTCAAGGTCAAGGCCGCAGCCGGCGACCCAACCCAGACCGTCTGGTTGATCGACTGGGCCCACCCTCGGGACAACGACTTTGCCGTCGCTAAAGAGGTCACCGTCGCCGGGAACGCCCAGGGCGCCCACACCAAGCGCCCCGACGTCGTGCTGTACGTCAACGGCATCGCGCTGGGCGTGCTGGAACTCAAACGCTCCACCGTCTCGGTCAGCGAGGGCATCCGCCAGAACCTCGACAATCAGAAAAAGACATTCATCCAGCCCTTTTTCGCCACCGTGCAGCTCGTCATGGCCGGCAACGACACCCAGGGCCTGCGCTACGGCGTCATCGAGACCCCGGAAAAATACTATTTGACCTGGAAAGAGGAACACGATGACGGCGCCATTGCAAACCTGCTGGACCGCCACCTGACCCAGCTCTGCAACAAGGAACGCTTGCTGGAAATCATCCACGACTTTATCGTCTTTGACGCCGGCACCAAAAAAATCTGCCGCCACAGCCAATATTTCGCCGTGCGCGCCGCCCAGGCGCGCGTGCGCCAACACTGGGGCGGCATCATCTGGCACGCCCAGGGCAGCGGCAAGAGCCTGGTCATGGTCTGGCTCACCAAGTGGATCCGCGAGCACGTGCCCGACGCCCGCGTGCTGATCATCACCGACCGCACCGAACTGGACGAGCAGATCGAGCAGGTGTTCATGGGCGTGGACGAAGCGATTTACCGCACCACCAGCGGCCAGGACATGGTGAACGTCCTCAACGCCACCCAGCCCTGGCTCATCTGCTCGCTGGTCCACAAGTTTGGCGCGCGCGGCCAGGCCGACGGGTCAGACGACGTCGACGGCTATATCGCCGAGGTGCGGCGCGGCCTGCCGCCCGACTTTTGTCCCCAGGGCGACCTTTACGTCTATGTGGACGAGTGCCACCGTACCCAGTCCGGCAAGCTCCACGCGGCCATGAAAGAGATCCTGCCCGACGCCATGTTTATCGGCTTTACCGGCACGCCGCTGCTCAAAGACGACAAGCAAACCAGCCTGGAAATCTTTGGCCCCTACATTCACACCTACAAATTTGACGAGGCCGTGCGGGACGGCGTCATCCTGGACCTGCGCTACGAGGCGCGCGACGTCGACCAGCGCCTCAAATCCCCGGCCAAGATCGATCAGTGGTTCCAGGCCAAGACCCGCGGCCTGAACGACGTGGCGCTGGCCCAGCTCAAGCAGCGCTGGGGCACCATGCAGCGCGTGCTCAGCTCCAAATCCCGGCTGGAACAGATCGTGGCCGACGTCATGCTGGATATGGCGACCCGCGACCGCCTGCAAAGCGGGCGCGGCAACGCCCTCCTCATCTCCGGCAGCATCTACCAGGCCTGCCGCTACTATGAGCTGTTTGTGGCCGCCGGCCTGAAAAAATGCGCCATCGTCACCTCCTACCAACCCTCCATTTACGACATCAAGGGCGAAGAGACCGGCGCGGGGCTGACCGAGAAGCTGCTCAAATACAACGTCTATCGCCAGATGCTGGCCGACTATTTCAACCAGCCGGAAGACGAGGCGATGACGCGCGTCGACGAGTTTGAAAAAGCGGTCAAGAAAAAGTTTGTCAAGGAACCGGGCCAGATGAAACTGCTCATCGTGGTCGACAAGCTGCTGACCGGCTTTGACGCGCCCCCGGCCACCTACCTGTACATCGACAAGCCCATGCGCGACCACGGGCTGTTCCAGGCCATCTGCCGCGTCAACCGCCTGCACGGTGAGGACAAGGAATACGGCTATATCGTCGACTATCGCGACCTGTTCAAGTGCCTGGAAAAATCGATCCACGACTATACCTCAGAAGCGCTGGACGGCTATGACCGGGAAGACGTGGCCGGGCTGCTCAGCGACCGCCTGGAAAAAGGGCGCGAGCGGCTGGAAACCGCGCGCGAGGCCATCAAGGCGCTGTGCGAGCCGGTCCCCCCGCCCAGGGACCCACTGGCCTACCAGCACTACTTTTGCGGCCCGGACACGACCGACCCCGACGGCCTCAAAGAGCACGAACCCCGGCGCCTCGCGCTCTACAAACTCACCGCCTCCCTCGTCCGCGCCTATGCCAACCTGGCCAACGAGATGCCCGAGGCGGGTTACAGTCCGGCCGAGATCGCGCAGATCAAAGACGAGGTCACCCACTATGAACAGGTGCGCGGCGAGGTCAAGCTGGCCAGCGGCGACTATATCGACCTCAAGGTGTACGAACCGGCCATGCGCCACCTCATCGACACCTATATCCGCGCCGACGAGAGCCAAAAGATCTCGGCCTTTGACGACCTGAGCCTGATCGAGCTGGTGGTCGAGCAAGGCGCCGGGGCAGTGGCACAACTGCCGCCGGGCATCCGCGAGGACCCCCAGGCGGTGGCCGAGACCATCGAGAACAATGTGCGGCGCGTCATCATCGACGAGCACCCCATCAACCCCAAGTATTACGAGCATATGTCGGACCTGCTGGACGCGCTGATCCGTCAGCGCCGGGACCAGGCGCTGGAATACCGGGAATACCTGGCGCGGATCGTCGAACTGACGCGCCTTGTGAAAAACCCCGCCGCCGGCGCCGCCTACCCCGCGCACCTCGACACGCCCGCCAAGCGCGCGCTGTACGACAACCTGGACCGCGATAAAGACCTGGCCCTGGCCCTGGACAGCGCCATCCGCCAGACCAAAAAAGACGGCTGGCGCGGCCACATGATCAAAGAGCGCGAGGTCGCCCGCGCCATCTACCAGTGCGTGCAGGATCAGGAAAAAGCCGAGCGCATTTTCGAGCTGGTCAAAAACCAGCGCGAGTACTGATATGCATCAAATCACCGTGGGCGACCTGGTGGTCGACGTCGTGCGCAAAGACATCAAAAACATGCACCTGGCGGTCTATCCCCCCGACGGTCGCGTGCGCGTGTCTACCCCGCTGCAGGTCAACGACGAGGCCGTGCGCCTGGCCGTCCTCACCAAGCTGGCCTGGATCCGGCGCCAGCAAGCGACCTTTGCAGCCCAGGCGCGACAATCGGCGCGCGAATACGTCTACCGCGAGAGCCACTATTACTGGGGCCAGCGCTACCTGCTGAACGTGGCCTATCATGACGCCCCGCCCCAGGTCGCCGTGCAGAACAAGACCACCCTCGACCTGTTCGTGCGCCCCGGCAGCGACCGGGCCAAACGCGCCCAAGTGCTCCAAGAATGGTACCGCGCGCAGCTCAAAGCCGCCATCCCGCCCCTCATCGCCAAATGGGAACCCCTCATCGGCGTGCACGTCGCCGACTGGCGCGTCAAACGCATGAAGACCAAATGGGGCACCTGCACCATCGCGGCGCGCCGCATCTGGCTCAACCTCGAACTGGTCAAAAAACCGCCGCGCTGCCTGGAATACATCATCGTGCACGAGATGGTCCACCTGCTCGAGCGCCACCACAACGCGCGCTTTGTGGCCTACATGGACCAATTCCTGCCCCAGTGGCGCCACCTGCGCGACCTGCTCAACCAGGCCCCGTTGGCCCACGAGACTTGGGAGTATTGACGGTTATCCCAGCGTCATTGCAAGGAGCGCCCTTATCTGGCAAAGTGGCACATCTTGCCACATCGGCTAGCGGATTTCTCGCCCTGTCCCTATTTGCTCTAAATTCCAAAAAATAGTACAATCAAACCTGTACCCACTCGCTTTTAGAATAGCCAAGGAGAGTCTTATGAAAAGTTGCTAAAGTGTCAATCGACTCCTTCGACTTATCTCATTCTTGCAATCCTACAGGAGAATACAATGTCAAAACACAGAATATCCCTGCCTATCGCATTGTCAACCTGCTTGTTCATCGCTCTACTATTATCCATCAGTGCGGCAGCACAAAGTTCCTCCCCTTCATCCGAGCGCAGCCCGAATGCGCCAACAGGCATCGGTACTTTCCTGACTTATCAGGGCCAACTGGCCGATAAGGATGGCGCACCGGTGGAAACGTCCGTGCAAATGGTCTTTAGATTGTACGACGCCGGGGGAAGCGTGATCTACACCAGCGCGACGCGCACGGTGACTCCCACAAAGGGTCTGTTCACGGTTTATATCGGCGCGCCGCCCGATCCGGGAATGACGACGTGGGTGCTGAGCAACGTCGCTGAAGTAGGGGTGACGGTCAATGATGACCCCGAGATGAGCCCCCGGCAACCGATCAACACGGTGGTCGGCGCCAGCGTGGCCGGCGTTGGCGTGGCGGGTAACAGCCAAACTGGCCCCGGGCTGTATGGCTACAGCGCTTACTATATCGGCGTGGAAGGCTATAGTGATTCAGGCATTGGCGTCAAGGGCACTACCAGCACCACCGAGCGTTCCATCGCCGGCGTGTATGGCGAAAACAGCGGATCAGGTTCAGGCGTGTATGGCTTTAGCGACGCTGGCGCCGGGGTGTATGGTGGCAGCATCAACGAAGTCGGTGTGCGGGCTCACAGTTCCAACTATGTCGCGCTCTGGGCAATCAGTGATTCCAGCATTGGCGTGGTCGGAATGGCCCACGGCAACGACGGAGTCAGCGGCTACACTGATAGCACATCGTCTAACCACGCCGGCGTGAAGGGACAGAACGGCGGAAGCGGCGCCGGCGTAGAGGGTCAAAGCAGCGTCGGCAACATCGGCGTCAAGGGCACCACCAGCAGCACAAATACTTCCAACGCTGGCGTTTATGGAGAGAATAACGGATCCGGTGCCGGTGTATACGGTTGGAGTAATGACGGTCCGGGTGTGTATGGTAGCAGCGTCAATGAAGTTGGCGTGAGCGGCACCACTAACAGCACCGAGCTTACCCACGCCGGTGTTTCTGGCAATAACGGCGGATCCGGTGCTGGCGTATACGGCTGGAGTGAAGATGGACCGGGCGTGTATGGTGGCAGTGCCAACGAAGTCGGCGTGCGGGCCTACAGTGCTGGCTATGTCGCGCTCTGGGCCAATAGCGAGACAAGCATTGGCGTGGTTGGGATGAGCCACGGCAACGACGGAGTCAGCGGCTACACTGATAGCACATCGTCTAACCACGCCGGTGTGAAGGGACAGAACGGCGGAAGCGGTGCCGGCGTATATGGTGCGAGTAACGTTGGTCCCGGAGTTTATGCCCAAACTATCACGGGTACCGCTGCCGGCTACTTTACGGCGACCAACCCTTCCCTGGCCACCGCTATTTTCCTCAACGGAAGTGGGAGCAATGTACTGCAACTGCGTAATGGCGGCGCGGCAGGCAGCGACAGTGACGGCAGTGGAGGCGGAAACTTTATCGAGGCCGTCAACATCGACGAACAGGACGTGCAATTCCGGGTGACGACCAGCGGCACCGTCGAGAGCGACGGCGCCTATACCACGCATGCGGCCGACTTTGCCGAGATGCTGCCCGCTGTAGCAGGTGTGGCGCCGGGCGACGTGCTCGTCATCGGCGCGGACGGCCAGCTGCAGCCCAGCACACAGCCGTATCAATTGACCGTCGTGGGAGTATACTCGACGCGCCCCGGCTTTGTGGGTGGCCAAGGGATCGACGAGTCGATCGCTGGCCAGGTCCCCTTGGCCATTATGGGCGTGGTGCCCGTCAAAGTCTCGGCGGAAAATGGCGCGATTCGTCCCGGCGATCTGCTGGTCGCTTCAGCCACGCCAGCGCACGCCATGCGTGCCAGTGCCAATCCCCCCAACGGGACGGTCATCGGCAAAGCGCTGGGCACCTTGACCCAAGAGACGGGCGTGATCCAGATACTCGTCATGCTGCAATAGGAGGTCGATGATGAAACGCATACACGGGTTACTGCTCATCGCGTTGCTCACATTATCCTTGCCTGGATCAAACCTGGCCCAGGCCCCTGACCCACCGATGGAATCGACAGAGGAGATGGAATCAAGAAATTACACCATCGCCTGGGGCACTCTGGGAGAAGCCAACGGCGGCCAGGCCGCGTCGGACAGTTTTCGCATGGAAACGGCGACAATCGGTCAAAAGTTCGCCCAGTCGGACAGCGCAAGCAATGAATACGACCTCTGCACTGGCTTTGCTTGCGTCCCCCTGGCCAATTACCGCATTTTCCTGCCCCTAATCCTACGAATGTAAGCACTTGCGCACCACACCCGCCCGGCGACGCGGTGGCGCCGCCGGGCGGTTCCTTTTCCCCCTCCCACCCTCCCCCAATGGCGCCCCCTGCGCCCCTGGGCCAGCCGTGACCCTCCGCACGACTCACATCGTGGGTTTCCCCATCCCCCCAACTCCCAGCGGGACCGTACCACGGGCAGGGCTACGCACCTTCCCGCGACTGCCTTTAACGAGTTGAACATTCTAAAATTTG
>CAZSJU010000148.1:0-3905 GCA_964607235.1 uncultured Anaerolineae bacterium
TGTCCATGAATTTGATTGCGACGCTGATCCGCAGTCATTGTCGCCGCCGGCGGCAGTGGTGAGCGGTTTTTGGGTCTAATAGGTCAAGATTTTATGAAACTACAACCCAAGATTCGCATCGAGAATCTTAGTATCCGTTATTCTGACGGTGTGGAGAGCCTGCGTGGCATCACGCTTGATCTTTACGCCCAGCAGATTAACGTCTTGTTTGGCCCGGCCGGCGGCGGCAAAAGCACGCTGTTGCGCGCCCTTAACCGCTTGAACGATTTGGTGGACGTGACCCAGCAGGGCGGCCGCATTTTGCTAGATGGGCAGGATATCTATGCCTCCCAGGTTGATGTCATTGCGTTACGCCGGCGCATCGGCATGGTCTTTGCACGACCGGTGCCATTGCCGATGACCATTCGCGAAAACATGCATTATGGCCCCAAGCTGGCCGACGTGCGTGACCAGCGCCGCTTGAACGAACTGGCCGAGTCTGGTTTGCGCCAGGCGGCTTTGTGGCAAGAGGTCAAAGATCGCTTGGACGAACCGGCGATGTCGCTTTCGGGGGGGCAACAGCAGCGGTTATGTCTGGCGCGCACCCTCGCCTTGGAACCAGAAGTGATCTTGTTGGATGAGCCGACCTCGGGTCTCGACCCATTGTCTACAGCCAAGGTAGAAGAGAGTTTGCAAACGCTCAAGCAACAGTTTACAGTGGTGATTGTGCCGCACAGTGTGCAACAGGCTGCTCGTGTGGCCGATTGGGCGGCCTTTTTTTTGCAAGGTGAACTGGTCGAGCACGGCGCTGGTGAAACGCTGTTTATAACCCCCCAAGATCAGCGTACTGAGGACTATATCACTGGTCGCTTTGGTTAGCAGGTGGTCTTGCATGCGTGGATGCCCTACCTGGATTGTAAGAGGGACATTCGCTTTGCTGCCTGTGTGCCGGACTGCCAGGTGTAAATCTTGATGTCGTCTCCCTTTCCCACTTTTATGTTTGCCTGACTTGGGGTATAATGAATTGAGGGAAAGTATATTATGCCGCGTTTTCAAATTGTATCTGATCTAAAACCTACTGGGGACCAGCCGACGGCCATCGAGCAGTTGGTCGATGGCCTCAATCAGGGCTTCAAGTTCCAGACGCTGCTGGGTGCGACGGGCACGGGCAAGACTTTTGCCATTGCGCACGTGGTCGAGCGCCTCCAGCGCCCGACCCTGGTGATGGCTCACAACAAGACCTTGGCCGCCCAGTTGTACGCCGAGTTCAAAGACCTGTTCCCGCACAACGCTGTCGAGTATTTTGTCAGCTACTATGACTATTATCAGCCCGAGGCCTATGTCCCGCGTCATGACCTTTACATCGAAAAGGACGCGGATATTAACGAGGAGATCGACCGTTTGCGCCTGGCCGCCACTAGCGCATTGATGAGCCGGCGGGATGTGCTCATCGTGGCTTCGGTTTCGGCCATCTATGGCATTGGCAGCCCGGAAGCGTACGGGCGCTTTGTGGTCAGTCTTGCGCGCGGCGAAATCCACCGGCGTAACGTGGTGTTGCGGCACCTGGTGCGCATCCAGTATGAACGCAATGACCTGGAACTGCGGCGCGGCAAGTTCCGCGTGCGCGGTGACACGTTGGAGATCATGCCGGCCTATGCTGACTTGGCCTATCGGGTCGAATTTTTTGGGAACGAGATCGAGCGCATCACCGAGATTGACCCGCTGACCGGTGAGGTCTTGGCAGAACACGACGCCATTGAGATTTACCCCGCTAAGCACTTTATTACCCCTGAGGAAAAGCTCCAGGAAGCCCTGCATGATATAGAGCAAGAGTTGGAAGAGCAACTGGCGCAACTGCGCCAGGCGGACAAGCTGCTGGAGGCGCAGCGGTTGGAACAGCGCACGCTGTACGACCTAGAGATGTTGCGCGAGATCGGGTATTGCTCGGGCATCGAGAACTATTCGCGACACCTGGACCAGCGCGCCGCGGGCAGCCCGCCCTGGACGCTGCTGGATTACTTTTCTGGCGATTTCTTACTCGTGTTGGACGAGAGCCATATGACAGTCCCGCAAATCCGGGGCATGTTTCACGGTGACCGCGCGCGCAAAGAGACGCTGGTGGATTATGGCTTTCGCCTGCCCAGCGCCCTGGACAATCGGCCGCTCAACTTTTCCGAGTTTGAAAGCCGGATTAACCAGGTGATCTTTACCAGCGCGACCCCAGCCGCCTATGAACTGGAAAACAGCGCGCAGGTGGTCGAACAGGTCATCCGACCCACCGGTATCCTGGACCCCGAAATCGAGGTCAAGCCGGCGCAAGGTCAGGTGGATGACCTGGTCGCCCAAATCAACGCACGCATAGGCCAGGGACAGCGCGTGTTGGTGACCACGTTGACCAAGCGCATGGCGGAAGATTTGTCCGACTATTTGCTCGAGTTGGGCATAAAGGTGCATTATTTGCATAGCGAGGTGCAGACACTAGAGCGAGTGGAGATTTTGCGCGACCTGCGCTTGGGACGCTATGACGTCGTCGTCGGCATCAACCTGTTACGCGAAGGGCTGGACCTGCCCGAAGTTTCGCTGGTCGCCATCCTCGATGCGGACAAGCAGGGCTTTTTGCGCAGCGAGACGGCGCTCATTCAGACGGTTGGACGGGCCGCGCGCCACGTCGCGGGTAAGGTCATCATGTACGCGGACAAGGTGACCGCTGCGATGCGGCAGGCCATCGACGAGACCGATCGACGCCGTCAGAAGCAGTTGACGCATAACCAGGCCCACGGTATCGTGCCCGAGAGCATCGTCAAAGAGGTGTACGACTTGACCGATCGGATGCGTGCCGTCGCTGAAGAGCAGGTGGCGTATCATGTGGGCGAGACGTTGCCCAAGGATGAATTGACGCGGTTGGTCAAGGAACTGGAAAAACAGATGAAGCAAGCCGCCGAGGCGTTGGAATTTGAAAAGGCGGCGTTGCTGCGCGATCAGATTTTTGAGCTACGCCAGAATCTGGCTGGTGAGGACCCGGATGTGCCCGAGTGGGAACGGGTGCGCCGGATGGCCCGTAAAGAGGCATAGGGGAAAAACTGTATGGTTGGCCCTCAATATTTTGCGGGCCAAGCCGATAGTATATATGACGGGTATGTGCTCAGACGGATGGACAGATTGAGTCCCAACTAAAAGTGATCTGGCCTGGATGCGTATATTTCAGGTGTGGATGTCTCTCTAGGGAGGAAAAACTATGAGGGGAAAGAAAAGGTTACCTTGGCCGGTGGAGATACAGAACCGGCGCATGGGGTTGCTCGTGATAGCAATGCTGGTCATGGTCGCCTGGCCGGCCCATACGATATTGGCCGGTCCCTTGTCGCAGCAAGTGCAGGGCGCGGTGCGTTTGCAGGGTCGGCAGGACCATAGCGGCGTTGAGGTCCGGGTCCAGGTCCAGGCGGAGAGCGGTGATTTTCAGAGTTTCAGCGCTTCAGCGCCGGTCACCACGCAGGCACAGGGAGACTTTGACGTGCCGGCCGGCGGCAAATTTATGATTACGGCGTGCAAGCCAGGGTACCTGGATGCCCAGGCAGTCGTTGACGCGGCGGCAGCTGAGCCTTTGGACCTGGGGCCAACCACCTTATATGGTGGTGAAGTGACCGGGGATAATTTGATCGATATTAATGACCTGGCTTATCTGGGCGCGCGCTTTGCCACGAGCGAATTGGGGGGGGACATCAACGGCGATGGCGAGGTGGATATTTTGGACCTGTCGATGGCGGCGGCTAATTTTGCGATGCGCGGACCGACACCCTGGGGGGAATAAGTTTGCGCCGCACGTTGTGCCGTTGCGAGCTTGCATTCAAGGATGCCGGGCTTTAGGTGGTAGAACGTTCGAGTTTTTTTGGGGATTCTTTTGCACCTGACGGGCAATGAAAATAGCCTGA
>CAZSJU010000148.1:4005-8487 GCA_964607235.1 uncultured Anaerolineae bacterium
GGGCGATGAAAATAGCCTAGGGGCGATGAAAATAGCTCGGGGGCAACAGAAGTGGGGGGGGACCAATGCTATCTGGAATCAAGCGCTATGGTGTGGTGACCGTGTGCTTTATCTCGCTATGGCTGGTTGGCTGCATTGAGGAGATAATGATACAGCCAACCGCCGGCCAGAATTTGCCCGGACTGAAAATTGTGCCCACAACCAACCAACTACATGTGGCCGAGGCCAGTGTGGTAGAGATTCGCCTGCACAATGTCGTTGACTTGTATGGCCTGCATCTTTCTTTAGAGTTTGATCCGGCCTTTTTGCAGGTGCAGGACGCCGACCCCTCACAAGAGGGGGTCCAGGTTGCTGCGGGAGGGCTGCCCGCACCTGATTTTACTGTCATCAATGATGTGGACAATACACGGGGCCTGATCGAGTATGCTGTGATACAGCTCAACCCCCGTCAACCCGCACAAGGGGATGGTGTGGTGGCGTGGGTATATTTTAAAGGTGTCGACGCCGGGGTCAGTTCGCTGACGTTTTCTTATGCCAAGCTAGCGAATCCCCAAGGCCAAGAGGTGCCTGTTCAGCTTGTCAATGCGACCCTTGAGGTGGATCAGCTAGAGGTCTCAGCGGAGGCCTCGCGACGGACCGCCGAAACGTGGGTCCGGGCCCAAGTTCAAGGAGGAAGCCATGGACGCCAATAAGTGGTTCGAGAACAACAGATCGATGGGCACGCTGGTCTTGATTTTTGTCTTGATGGCTTTGGTCAGTGGTTGTATCGGCGCGACGGAAGCGGCCTCCAAATTGGGCGGGCGCCAGGCAGGGGATCCGTTGGCAGTTGCTGCTGAGGGCGTGGCGCAGCAAGGAAGCGCGGTGCTGCGTTTCGACCCTGACCCGGCACAGTTGGCGGTAGGGGGTGTCGGGACGCTACAACTTTATCTGGAGAATGTGGATAATCTGTACGGCCTCGAAGCACACCTGACTTTTGACAAAAACATCTTGCAGGTTGAAGACAATGACCCCAGTCGTGATGGGGTGCAGGTCGCTGTGGGTGTAATGCCCCATCCTGATTTCACCGTGCAGAACATGGTGGATAATTTCGGTGGACGTATAGATTACGCCGTTGTCCAACTGAGCCCGCGAGAACCGGCCAGCGGCAGTGGGGTGGTCGCCACTATTCGCTTTCGCGCCGTCCAAGCTGGCAGTAGCACCATTGGCTTTGACAATGCCAAATTGGCCTCCCCGGATGGGTTTGAGATACCGGTGACGTGGCAAGCGGGAACCGTAATCGTCAGTGATGTGACTGGCCCCACCGCTACCTCTGAACCGAGCGCGACGCCAGGGCCGACCGCAACCTTCCCGCCGCCGACGGCCACGCCGCTACCCGGCGTGACCCCGGCGCCAGATCCAACGCCCACGCCCGTCGTCGCCGAGGGTTGCCCGCGCCTTTACGTGGTGCACTCGGGAGACACGGCTTTTTCCATCGCCCGCCACTTTGGTATCTCCTTGGAGGCCCTGGCCACTGCCAATCAGTTACCGGCGACTTTTAACGTCAATATCGGGCGTTTGTTGGTGATCCCGGGGCTGGGGGGGCCTGTCCGCTCTACCCACGTCGTCCAGGTGGGTGAGACGCTATACGCTATTGCCCGCCGCTATGACATCAGCGTCGAGACGTTGGCGGCTATCAATCACCTTGCACATCCCTGGCACGTCCGCGCTGGGCAGATTTTGTTGATTTGCCCGTCCGAGTAGGGGGCCATTGCCCGTCGATCTGGGGGCGCCTTGATAGGGCGGCACGGTTCGCTTGTTGGCTGTCCTGTTTTGTTGCCTCACATTGAGTATATTCAACGCAGACACTACAGTTTCATATGCTTTGACCTATCCCAGATAGGGTTATCTTGACGTAGCGTCAATCCGCTGAGAGATTGGCGCTACGAGCCAAGTCGGTGGCATTTTTGTACTACATTTTGGGCGATAGGGTATTGACAAGGGGGGGATAATGTGGTA
Source organism: uncultured Anaerolineae bacterium (assembly GCA_964607235.1). Lineage (GTDB taxonomy): Bacteria > Chloroflexota > Anaerolineae > S140-20 > S140-20 > CAZSJU01. The sequence goes on from CAZSJU010000148.1 coordinate 6,001, forward strand.
TAGTTTGAATGTATTCGAGATATATTACAGATATTCAAAGATCCTCTTGTTTTATCGATACACCCTCTGAGCTTTTATTCAATCTGTTCAAATTGAGGAGCGCCAGTGCGCCTCAGCGAAAAAGCTTATCATCTCATCAAAGAAAAGATCATCACCCTAGAGCTGGAACCCCTTTCGGTGATCGACGAGCAGGCTCTGATGGAGGATTTGGGCCTGGGACGTACACCCATTCGGGAAGCGTTGCACCGGCTGGCGGCAGAAGGGCTGATGATTATCGCCCCACGCCGAGGCATGTTTGTGGCCGACATCAGCATCACGGATCTGCAGAAAATTTTTGAGGTGCGGATGCTGTTGGAGGGCTTTTGCGCGCGGCTGGCGGCCGAGCGCGCCAGCCGCGCACAAATCGCTGAAATGGAAGCGGTGGTCGCGGAACTGCAAGATGTAGAGGAGGGAGATGCCGCAGCTTTGATATCTATTGACAAGCGCCTGCACAAGTTGCTCTATGAGGCTGCGGACAATGAATTTTTGGCCGACAGTTTGGAACCTTTGCACGCGTTGAGCGTGCGTATGTGGTATTTGGTTTTGGACCGCCTGCCTCACGTGCACGACTCGATCGCGGAGCACATTGCCGTCGTCAATTCGTTAAAGGCCAGAGACGCAGATCAAGCTGAGGCATTACTTGGGCAGCATATCGTTAATTTCCAGCGGCAAATCAAATCGGTTTTATAAAGACAGCCTGAGCAAACACCAGGCTGATTTTTGTGTCTGTTTACAAATCTGACCTTGAAATAGCAAAGGTGTCCCTAATAAAGGGCTTGAAAGGGAAAGTCCGGTGTGAGTCCGGCGCTGTCCCGCAACTGTGAGGTGCAACAGGTCTTGTTCACCGAGCCAGGTCGCCTGCCTTTGCTAAATTCAGCACCTTCCGCGGAGAGGGGACTGATCGCCTGAGGCGACAGTGCCCTCTTTTTGTGTTAATGCAGGGCGTTGGGCGCTCAGAAAAAAAAGTTTGTGATAAAACATCGTGCTATGCGTCAATGTCCGCATGGACAAGGGATGGTCAAGGAGAAAGGGGGTGATAAGGCGTCACATATTATGTCTAGTCGTTGATGTTTTTCCATCAGGGATACGTTGTTATCAGAGACGTATAACGTTTTGAATGCGATTCAAGGAGGAAATTAAATGAGAAGGGCAACCTACCGCTTTTTGATTGAAAAGCTGTTGCCGTTGATGGTGGTTCTGTCGCTCATCTTTGCTTTTGCCGCCTGTGGTGGTGATGAGGCAGAGCCAACTGAAGCACCGCAAGAAGAGAAGGAACCGGCGGAAGAAGTCACCGAAACCTTCAAGGTGGGCGTCTTGGGCCCGTTCAGTGGACCCAGCGCGCGCACGGGCGAAGAGTTCCGTGGCTCGGCCGAGATGGCGCTTGAAGAGATCAACTATCAGGTTGGCCCTTACAAGATCGAGCCGGTGTGGATCGACTCGCAGTCAGACCCGGCCAAGGCCTCGCAGGCCTACGAGCAGGCAGTGGTGCAGGATGGCATCCAGGCCGGCGTGCTGAACTGGCACAGTTCGGTCTCGGTCTCCTGCATGGAAGTGACGGCCAAGCACAAGATCCCGCACTTTTTCGGCTTTGGTGCGACCGAGGTGGTGAACGAGACCTTTGAGTCGGACCCGGACAAGTACGGGTACTGGATGTACAAGGGCTGGCCGACGCCCAAGAAGCTGAGTGTGTCCTACGTGCAAGCGTTGGAAGACGCCATTGCCGAGGGCATCTGGTCGCCAGAGGCCAAGACGGTCGCTATCTATGGTGAGGACACGGACTGGGGCCGCAGCTTTGGCGCCGCGATCAAGGATCAGTTGGAAGCGGCCGGCTGGGAGACGGTGGCAGAAGAGTACTTTGCCATTGACCAGACCGAGTTCTACCCGTTGCTGAACAAGTTCAAGGACCTGAACCCGGCGGTGGTCGCCGGCACGAGCACGGCGGCGCCGAGCTTTTCGGCGTTCATCAAGCAGGCCGACGAGGTGGGGCTGGAAAGCCTGATCATCGCCGACGGCCTGGGCTGGGTCGGTGAGTGGTACGACCTGACCGGCGCGTCCTCCAACTATGTGATCGACCAGATCCCCGGTTGGGCCACGGACGCGGGCAAGGAATACGCCCAGCGCTTTGAGGAAAAGTATGGCATCACGCCCAGTCCGTCCTCGGGCGGGTTGTCCTATGATGGTACCAAGTTCTTCCTGGCGGTCGCTCAGGCGACCTATGAAGAGTATGGCGAGCTGAGCAGCGAAGCCATTTACAACTTTGTGAAGGACAATGTGTGGACCGGCGAGTGGACCTACACCGATGGCATCGTGATGAACGAGTACGCGGCCACGCCGGAGACAGTGCCCGACCCCGTGGTGGGCAAGGGTTACTATATCTTCCCCGTGCTGCAGTACTTTGACGGTGAGGGCAAGATCATCTATCCGCCCGAGTGGGCTGAGCAGCAAATG
>CAZSJU010000149.1:0-2884 GCA_964607235.1 uncultured Anaerolineae bacterium
ACGAATTAAGCTATCGCCAGGTCTGGCGTTGGCATCGGCGCTGGAAAACCTATCAACACGCCGCAGTCCAGCTCGGCGCGGCCCAGCCGACCCGCGCCGATTTTGGCGACGTGGCCGTCGTCTTGCAGAGCGAACACGACTTTATGGCTATGCGAAAAGATCAGCGCAGGATCAGTCGGTTAACGGCCCCCGGCCGGCGCCACTTTACCGTGTTGCAAGAACCTCCCGCGCGCCAGTTATTGGCCGATTGGCTGCGGCAAAAACTAGATACAACGGATGGGACGGATCATGTCGCCTGATTTGTGGCTTTTCAAGTTGATTAACGGATTGGCCGGCCATACGCCGCTGCTCGACCAAATCATGCAGGCGCTGGTCAGCGATTACGTCGGCCCCACGGTGCAAGTGTTGGGCCTGCTGGGCTTTTGGTTCGAAGGACAGACGCCAGAGGCACGACGGGACAACCAGCGCGCCGTCTTGCGCGCCGTGGTGACCCTGGTCCTCTCGGGCGCGCTGGTGGTCCTGTGCAACCTGTTCTACTTTCGCGACCGTCCCTTTCGCTACCACGAGGTCAACCTGCTATTTTATTATCCATCCGACTCTTCTTTTCCCAGCAACTCGGTCGCCGTCGTGTTTAGCTTTGCCGCGACGATCTGGCTGCGCAACCGGCGCTGGGGCTGGCCAATGATGATCCTGGCCGGCGGTTTTGCGTTCTCACGCGTATATTGTGGTGTCCATTACCCGGCCGACGTCCTGGCCGGGTTTACGCTGGGCGCGGGTAGCGCCTGGCTATTGACCCGCTATGGCCGTCCGCTCGACCGGCTGTTTGACCTGGCGATTGGCCTGGCCCGACGTTTATACCTGGCCTAGAGTACGCCACGCGCCCAAGGTCCTCACTTGCCCTCCCTGGCAAACGTCCGCCAGGACTTTGGGCGGGCAGTGCCAGGGGAGCCAGCCGAAGGGCGACGGTCCTTTACAGTCTCTCCCCCCCTGGGGGGAGCCGGAGGGGGGGGCCTACTATGAGGAGATAGAACCTATGCCTGCTCACATCTGCATCCGCCGTGAAGACAAAAACGAATGGGAACGACGCACCCCGCTCATTCCGGCGCACGTCAAACAACTTTTAGAACAGGGGATCCAGGTCCACGTACAGACTTCACCGATACGCGCCTACCGTCGCCAAGAGTACGAACAGGCCGGCGCCACGATCATCGAAGGCCTATCCGAATGCCCGATCATATTGGCCATCAAAGAGGTCCCCCCCGCGCTTTTGCAACCCCATAAAACCTACATCTTTTTCTCACACACGATCAAGGGCCAAGCGTACAACATGCCCATGCTCCAAAAGCTACTGGACCTGCGCTGCCAGCTCATTGACTATGAAAAAATCGTGGACGAGCAGGGGCGGCGGGTGGTCTTTTTCGGTGACTATGCGGGGCGCGCCGGCATGATCGACACGCTGTGGGCGCTGGGGCAACGCCTGGCGTGGGAAAACATCGACACACCCCTGCGCGAGATCCAACCGGCGCATCAATACCCCAACCTGGAAGCGGCCAAACAAGCCATCCAGCGAGTTGGACAGCAGATCGCCCAAAAAGGACCCATCCCCACCGCTCTCACGCCCTTTATCTGCGGGTTCGCGGGCTATGGCAACGTCTCGCGCGGCGCGCAGGAAATTTACGACCTGCTGCCCGTACAAGAGATCGACCCGGACGATTTGGCCACTTGCCAAGACAAGGACCCGCATCACGTCTTTAAAGTCGTGTTCAAAGAACAGCACATGGTCACGCCCAAGGACAAAGGGACCCCATTTGAACTGCAAGACTATTATGACCACCCGGAAAAATATCGCGGCCAGTTTGAACGCTATGTGCCCTACCTGACGCTGCTGGTCAACGGCATCTATTGGAGCGCGCGCTATCCTCGGCTGGTGACCCAAGACTATCTCAAAGAACTGTTCAGCCAGGATCAGGCCCCCCAGCTACGGGTCATCGGTGACATCAGTTGCGATACGGAAGGCGCCATAGAATGTAATTTGCGCGCCACCGACCCTGGCAGTCCAATTTATGTATATGATCCGCTGACTGGAAAAACCCAGGATGGTCATCAGGGCCGTGGCGTACTCGTGCTGGCGGTAGACAATCTGCCCTGCGAACTGCCGCGCGAGTCGTCGACTCACTTTAGCAACACGCTGCTGCCTTTTATGTCCACCATCGCGCGGGCAGACTATGGCGTGCCGTTCGACACAAGTGACCTTCCGCCCATCATCAAGCGCGCCGTCATCATCTGGCAAGGTCAGTTGACGCCCGACTATCGCTATTTGCAAGAGTATCTATAAACAACGCTTTTCTATAAAAAAGGCGACCGGCACTTGTGAAAAAGTGCCGGTCACCTAAATCATTCACCAAGGAGTGACAAAAGACATGAAAACCGTACTTGTATTAGGAGCCGGCCTGGTCGCCAAGCCGCTCGTCCGCTATCTGCTTGATACGCCCGACATGCAGGTCGTCGTCGCCAGCCGCACCGTCAGCAAGGCTGAAGCGCTGATCAACGGCCATCCACAAGGTCAAGCCCGGTCGCTCAACGTCAAAGACGCCCAGGCGCTGCGTCAAGCCGTCGCCGGGGCCGACCTGGCAGTGAGCCTCCTGCCCTACACCTACCACGTGCAAGTCGCCGAGCTATGTCTCGAGTTTGGCAAAGATATGGTGACGACCTCTTATGTCAGCCCGGCCATGCGGGCCTTGGACAAACGGGCCAAAGCAGCTGGCGTCACGTTGCTCAACGAGATCGGCGTGGATCCCGGCATCGACCACATGTCGGCGATGAAAATTATCCATCACGTGCAAGAAAACGGGGGTGAGATCACCAGCTTTCGTTCGTGGTGCGG
>CAZSJU010000149.1:2984-7035 GCA_964607235.1 uncultured Anaerolineae bacterium
CGAAGGGCGCGGTGGCCAAAGCCTTGAACTTGCCGGTCGACTCGCCCATCCTCGATCGATTGGAATGGCTGGGCCTGTTCAGTGAGGAGCCGTTGCCCTTGACTCACGGCGCACCATTGGACATCTTGACCGCCCGCATGCTGATAAAGATGTCCTACCAAGAAGGGGAACGCGACATGTTGGTCATGCACCACGAGTTCGTCGCCACCTACCCCGACCGCGAGGCATACATTACCTCCACGATGATCGATTACGGCATCCCCGGCGGTGACACGTCTATGTCACGCACGGTCGGACTGCCGGCGGCCATCGGAACCCGTATGATCTTGGAAGACAAAATCACACAAAAAGGCGTGCTGGTCCCTGTAACGCCAGACGTCTATGAGCCGGTATTGGCCGAGCTGGAGCAGTTGGGCATCTCGTTCACAGAAAAAGTTCGCCCCACGGCTGATCGCCCACTCTAGGATACAGACTTGACGCCCCAGGCTGTTGCCTGGGGCTTTTTGCAACTTGTATATGAATGGCTTTAAGAGCATTTTTGGGGTCTCAATCGTGCTCGTTTGATAGGAGAAAGTATATGTCTGGCTTTTTGTCGATCCTCACTTGGCCCTTTGTGGCGCTGTGGCGTCTACTGGCCCTGATCCTCGACCTGACCGGTCGCCTGCTGACCATCGTGCTGGGCGTGGTGCTGATGATTGTGGGCGTCATCGTCAGCTTGACCGTGATTGGGGCCGTCGTGGGCATCCCCATCTTGCTATTCGGCTTCCTGCTGGTCGTGCGCGGGCTATTCTGAGCCATCTACTCACCCTCTGGCAAGCCAATCCACCTAAGCGGACAGTGCGCCAGCGACCACCTCAGCCAGTTGTTCCATGCTGGGAGGTTTGAGCACCCAAGCGCGCACGCCTTGTGCCCGCAGCGCCTCAAGTTCCTTTTCCATCGGATGGCCAGTCAGAAAAATCATCGGTGTATCCCAGCCTTGCTGCCGCAATACGTGCAGCAAGGCAATGCTGCCCAGCGTGGACATCACACTGAAACAAGTCGTTTCGCACGTCGTTGATGATCAGCGTTGTCGGCTCTTTCATAGCGATTCTCCTCACCACGATACGTCAAGACATCTTGACCATCGAAAAGGCAGTCCCGCACCGCAAAGGTAAACTTTGTGAGAGGCTGGGCTCGCTGAACACTCGTAGGAAGGGTGATGTCCAGCAAAATAGATTTCGGTACCAGACAGGTAAAGCCTCGGCGGGCATGGCAGAAAAAAAAGCTGCCATACCTGCCGAGGCGCTGACGTCTCCTCGGCTTGTTGCTCCCCCCAGAAAAAAAAGTGATCGATGCCCTTCGACAGGCTCCCCTGGCACTCACCTGCACTCACTTGCCCTGGGGGCAGTGCCAGGGGCGCGCAGGCGCAAGTGGCCCGCCCCCAGGGCAAGTGAGAACCTTGATGAGCGAGGCTTTGTTATGACAGCACGTCCACGATATCGTCTAGCATTTCCAGATCCATATAGGACCCTTTTTGCAACAACGACTCGACGTGACCGCTCAAACGGCGCCGCTCTTGCGACGACAGCTCTTTGGCCGTGATGACGATGACAGGGATGTCGGCAATCTCGGGCTCTTCTTTCATCGTGCTGAGCACCGTAAATCCATCCACCTCGGGCATCATCAGGTCGAGTAAAACCAGGTCCGGGTGTTCTCGACGGATAAGCTCCAGGCCTTCGCGTCCATTGGGCGCCTCGAAAATCTGATAGCCGCCCCGGGCCTGGATGATGCGCCGCAACAGACGGGCAGCATCCGGCTCGTCCTCAATGATGGCCACGCTCTTGACACGATCATCCAGCCGCTCCAAAGAAGCCAGCAAGCCTTCTTCTTCCGGCAAGGGAAAGGTCGCTTCTTCTTCAACCATGGCGTCAGCCGAAGACACGGTCCGCAGGTCTAGACTGCGTGACCAACCTTCCTCCAGCAAGTGCTTCTCGACCGGGAAGGTATGCCCAGAACAATTGACCACGATGACGTCATCTGGCTTGATGATGCCCTGCCGGACCATCTTTAGCAGGCCGGAAAAAGCGATAGCGGCCGCCGGCTCCATAGAAAAGCCTTCCAGCTTGGCCACCAGGTGCATCGCTCGGAACGCCTCCTCGTCACTGACGCTTTCGAACGCTCCTCCTTGCTCCCGCACGACCCGTTGCAAAAAACTGTAGGCCAAACCTGGACTCCCGGTGGCCACAGTGGTGATCAAAGTCTGTGGGTTTAGCACCGGTTCGGCCTGTTCCAGCCCCTTGCGGAAAGAGTGAACCATCGGCGCACAGCCTGCGGCCTGTACACAGGCCAGCTTGGGCCAGCGGTCCACAAAACCCATCAACTGCAATTCCTCAAAGCCTTTCCACACCCCGACCGGCCCCAAGCCGCCGCTCACAGCCTGAAAATACCAATCGGGCACCTGCCACTTTTGCCCCTGCGCGTGTTCCAACAGGGCCAGTTGCTCAGCGATCTCGTAAGCAACCGTCTTCATGCTTTCCTTGGCGGCAATGCTGCGAATCCCACGGTCCAAATGCAAGCCCTTGTGTTCAGCAAAGCGGGCAGCCACCTGTTTGGTTTGATCATAGGTCGCCGTGACCTTGACCACCTCGGCGCCGTATAGCGCCATCTCGCGCATCTTGTCGGCCGGTACCGTGCTCGTCACAAAATCCCACATCTTGATCCCGGCCCTGGCCCCATAAGCGGCGTACGAAATCGCGACGTTGCCCGTCGAGGCTACCACCGCTTCCGAGACCGCCAACTCTTTCATCACCGAGATGGCCAGGGAAGCCTGGCGATCTTTGAAAGAACCTGTCGGGCCTTGGCGCTCATCCTTCATGTAAATATGCGGGCAGCCCAACATCATCCCCAAGTTTTTACAGTGGATGAGCGGTGTGCCCCCTTCGCCCATCGTGATAATGTTTTCATCGCGATGCAGCGGCAAAAGTTCACGGTAACGCCACATGCTGTTAAAGGGCCGTTTGGGTAATATGTCACGCAGCAGAGGGACCAACGCTTGATAATCGTAACGCGCATCTACCCATTCCCCCCCGCAGGCTTGACATTGCGTCGTACGACCATCCAAAGGCATGCGGTGCCCACACGCCGCACATTCGAGCCACATTTTGGACCCTGGCTCGTGCGGCATGGCCGGGTGGGCTGTAGGTTTTGTCAGAGAGGGTTGAGTCATAATATTTTATTCCTTTGCTTCTTTCTGTTTTGTGTGTATTTTTAGTTTGTGTAGCGCGTAATAAACATCCCGCAGCAAATCATCCTGCTTGAATAAACCCTTTTGGAATAAAGCTGCCGCTTGCCCATTAATACGTGATCGCTCTTGTTCATTCAATTCTTTGGCTGTGACGACAATGATCGGAATGCGTCGCATCTCTCTATCACGTTTGAGCACTTCCAAGACGGCAAACCCATCCATCCCCGGCATCATCAAATCCAGCACGACCAGGTCCGGGACCTGCTGCTGGATCATTTCAATGCCCTCACGTCCATCACTGGCCTCTAGCACCTCATAAATTTCACCAGATGATTCTAACATACGACGCAACAAATGTCGATCTTCGCTCGTATCATCAAGCACCAGTACCTTTTGTACTTGTTCCGAGTCCTGCGCCTGCTTATCAGCCAACCGCGCCAGCGCTCCCAGCAATCTGTCCGCCGAGACAGGCTTTAACAAATAGTCCGCCGCCCCCATGCTAAAGCCCTGCCCGGTAGCGCCCACGATGCTGCACATGATGACGGGGATATCACACGTTTCGGGATTGTCCTTTAGCTCGCGGATGATCTGCCAGCCGTCTTTTTCTGGCATCAACAGATCTAGCAAGATAGCATAAGGCTCTAGCTCGCGTGCCTTTTCGACAGCGTCCCCGCTGGTGATCGTCCCAAACACCTGGTAAGCCTGCTCTTCCAGGTAGCGCTTGTACAGGCCAATCGTCTCCGGGTCGTCATCGATAGCCAAGATCAAGCGGCGATGGGGGTCACGCACAAACTCGTCACTCTCTTGTACAGATTGCGGCCCCTTGAT
>CAZSJU010000149.1:7135-8479 GCA_964607235.1 uncultured Anaerolineae bacterium
CTTCCAAATGGACGTACCCTTTTTCGGTGAACTTGCCAGCGTTGCTGACCAGGTTTAGCAACACCTGGCGGATGCGGGTCGCGTCGGCGATGATGAGGGGCATGCCCGGCTGTAAGGTATATTTGCCTTCAACCCCGGGCTTGTCCTTAAACAAGGCCACAGAAGTAGACATCACGCCCTTGACGATATCTCCGAGATCGGTCTCTTCAAAGGCCATCTCCATCTTGCCAGACTCGATCTTGGACAGGTCGAGGATATCGTTGATCAATCCCAAAAGGTGCTGACCACTGTTATAGATAGCGCTCAAGTCCTGCTTTTGCAGATCAGTCAACGGCCCGTCAATGCCCTTGAGGATCACCCGCGAGAAGCCGATGATAGAGTTGAGCGGGGTACGCAACTCGTGCGACATGTTGGCCAGGAACTGGGACTTTAGCATGTCCACTTCGCGTAACTTTTCGGCCGTCTCTAGCTGCTCTTGATAGAGCCGGGCGTTCGAGATGGCGGTCGTGAGCTGGTCCGCCAGCGTAGAGATCACCGCAATGTCCCCCATACCAAAAACGGACGGTTCAGTGCTTTGCACGTCTAACGCACCGATCACACGATCGCCCACCCGCAAGGGGATCGCCATTTCGGAACGCGTGTCGGGCAACAGTTCGTTCTTAAAGTGCAAAGCCTCCACATCCGTATCGTGGGCGATGCGGGGTTCCCCGGTGCCGGTTACATAGCCGATGAGCGAAGGTCCACCGACCTCCAGGCTATGTCCGCGTTTGAGCAACTGCTGGCCAATCTGCCCGGTGCTGGCCTTTAGTATGGCCCAACGTCCCGTCGGCTCGACCAGAAAGACCTGCGCGTGATAGTAATTAAAGTGGTCACTGATCAGCCGCACCACGTTTGACAACAAGCGGTCCTGATCCAGGATAGACGTGGCCGCACGGCTCACCTTAGCCGCGGCTTCCAACTGCACTGCGCGCCGTTGTGTCTCGCGATACAGGCGGATGCTCTCTAGCGTCACGGCGGCACGGTCGGCCAGGTTTTGCAAAAAGCGCATCTGGCGCTCATCGGGCGCATCTATCACCCCATCTCGGGCCGGCAAGTGTATCATACCCAGCCAGCTTTCGCCAGCGACCAAGGGGATGCACGTGAGGCTCTCCATCCCATGCCGGGCCATCATCTCCCGGTCCGCCTGCTCTTGAGGGCCCAGCTCGTTGGACGTGACGGTTACCGGTTTCTCTTGCCCCACAAACTGAGCAAACAAGCCGGCATCCGCAACAGCGACCCGACTGCCGACAGCCATACGCCCTTCGGCAGGCTCCCCTGGCACTGCCAAGTGAGGACCTTGCCCTT
>CAZSJU010000150.1:0-8407 GCA_964607235.1 uncultured Anaerolineae bacterium
GGCGGCGGTGACGCTAAATCCGGGCGAGAGCGCGCAGGTCGTGCTGCACGTGCAGGTGCCGGCCGACGCCGCGCCGGACACGCTGGACGCCACGACGCTGACGGCCACGTCGGCCTATGGCGCGGCGGCCTATGCCAGCAACGTCGACACGACGACGGCCACCCAGGCCGGCTACTCGATCTTTTTGCCCCTGGTGCACAGGAGCTATAGCGTGCCCTAGGGGTTTGTTAGGAACAACTTTTGCAAAGAAACCCGGCTTTTACAAAAAGCCGGGTTTCTCAAGTCTGCCCACCCTCAGCCGATACTATCCCCAGACGATGGAATCGCCGCCCACCTGACCGCGCTCCCAGACCGCGAAAAAGGAGACCTGTTATGAAGTCCAGCATCCCCTTCTCTGGTAGACCCCGCAACCATTCCTCCCTGTGGAAATGGATTTTCAGCTTGACCGGCTTGCTCGTGCTGCTGTGCGCCCTGGCGTGGCCGCGCGTGAGCGTGGCCCTGCGGGCGGACGGACTGACCGCCACCTGGGCGCGCGCGCGCCAGGCGGGCGTCTATCAGTTTACGGCCGACATCCGCCAAACGAGCACGCCCCAGGCCACCGTGCGCAACGTGGGCCGCGCCACCAAGACGTCGCGCCTGCATCTGGAAGGGGACACAAATCTGCCCGACCGGCACTTGCGACTCACGCTGTGGTCTCAGGGCGGCAGCGTGCTGGACGCCAGCGCTGGCGTCGAGATCAAGGTGGAGGGTGACCGCGCCTATGCCCGTCGAGGCGCCCAAGAGTGGCAAGAGATCAACAACTTTATGGACACCTTTGCCCCGCAAGGCGACTTTATGGCCTACCTGGCCGCCGCCCAAGACGTGCAAGCGGGCATTGACCCGGATACCGGCAACACGCGCTATACGTTCCGCATCGACGGCCACGCGTACGCGGTTTATCTGCGCGACCAGATGGAGCAGTACATGGCCCAGGCGGGCCAACTGCCGCCCGGCGTCTCGCTGGACCTGCCCAAGAGCTACCGGGACATGCGTGGCGACGGCGAGCTGTGGGTCGACGCCGCCGGCTTGCCGCAGCGCCAGGTTTTACGCCTGCACTTTCCACCCCGCCCCGATGCACAAGTCCGGGCCGAGGTGACCGTGGATTTCCATTTCCCTCAATCCCAGGCGGGCGCCCCCGGCGGGTTCTCCGCGCTGGGACTGGACTGGCGCGCGCCACGCGACCTGGGACGCGTGGCATACCAATGGGGCATGTTGACCTTGCTGCTCAGCCTGGCGGCGTGTATCGTGATCTATCGCCGCTCGCGCCGGCTGTACGCTGCCATGGCACTGGCCCTCATCTTGTCCATGCTCGTCTCGCCGCTCTTGCAGAGCGCCCGCGCCGCGCAATTCGCCGCCGAGCAGGCCGCTCAGACGCAAGCGGCCGAGACGCGCGAGCAGGAAAGCGATATGCAACGCGCGCTCCAGACTATCCTCACCACGTCCGACCACCAGCCCAACATAGACCCGCTGGTCGCCAACGCCCCTTCGATGAACTCAGGGCAGGCTCCTTCGATGAACTCAGGGCAGGCTCCTTCGATGAACTCAGGGGGGCTGCATGACCCGTGGCGCACGACGGCTCTGGCGCTGACCGGAGAGAAAAGCTCGGATGCCGGCGACGGCGGGGATGAATGTGACCCCGACGATCCGGCCGACACCGACGACGACGGCCTCACCAACGGCGAGGAGTGTGTGCTGGGAACGAATCCCGATGTCGAGGATTCGGACGGCGACGGCATCAGCGACTATGACGAGGTGCGCGGTTTCGAATACAACGGCAAGATGTGGTACACCGATCCGCTGGCGCTGGACTCGAACGACGACGGCCTGGGCGACGGCGTCGAGTGGAACGCCGGCCGCGCCGAGGGCGGGATCCCGCCCGATACCGATGGCGACGGCGTACCCGACCTCTTTGACCGCGACAACGACGGCGACGGTGTGCCCGATAATCTGGATCTCTCGCCTTACTACAAGGGCGACACAGTGTTCACCGAGGATGATCCCTTCCTGCTCATCGTGGACGATCTCCAGCCGGACATGCCCACCTTTGTCGAGTTCCAACTGCGTCCCACCGACCCCGACCACCTGTGGTATGCCATGAACGTCCTCGACTGGCCCGAGGGCGACCTGCAGGGCCAGATCCAGGACGCCGACGGGGCCACCTTTTACGACGAGGACAACCGCCTCGACCCCAACCCCAACGACAACGGCGACGTCAAACTGGTGCCGATGCTGGAAATCAAGATCACCGGCGAGCCAGACAACCTGCCTCCTCAAGACGATCTGGAGCCGTATGGTATTTTCGTCCAGGAGCTGAACGACGACGGCGACAAAGCCGTGTACGTCCCCCTGCAACTGGTGGTCGAGAGAACGGGCGATGAGCACGTCGCCTTTTCCGGCAAGATGCGCTACCTCCCCTCCTCCCCCCCATCGGAGGGGACTGAGGGGGGGACCTGGGGCCCCGCCCACCAGGTGCGCCTGGTCTGGCTGGTCAAGGCGCTGGTAGACGTGTGCGAGGAGTACGAGGATGGCCGCTGCGTCAAATACGAGGAGATGAACCGCGTCCAGGTCATCCACACCTACGGCGACGACTGGACCCTGACCGGTCTCGATGTGCGCGAGGACCACGGCGCCGATTACGACGTCATCTATGAGGACCCGGCCGTGGACGACGACATGGACGACGACTCGACCCTGCTTTACCTGACCTACGGCCTGGAAAAGACGTTTCTCGCCGGCAGCGATTGCGAGGATATCGACGACAAGGGCACCGAGGACCCCGATGATGACGAATGCATCGCGGGCGACGGCGAGCGCGATATCACGGTCGGCGAAATCTATAACCGCTGGAATCACGTCACCAGCACCAGCACCAGCACCGAACGCTGGAGCCTGGACAACCATCTCAGCGTCGTCACCCACACCTACGAGACGCTGGACGAGGCCCTGGCGACGCTGGCCATGACCGACACCAAGCAGATCCTTGACGAGCACTTTACCAGCCACACGCCGGTCACGCCGACGCTGCTCTTTGCCCGCGAGGAACGCTACCGGGGCGCCAACCTGGATCAACATCTGGACGATGATGTGGACGTCGTCCGCTGGTCGCAGGAGAACCCGCGCCTGCTGAGGATGACGCTCTCCGAGGAGGATGCGCCGGTCGAGACGGTCGCCGGCCTCAACTGGGCCCCCTTCCGCTACAAAGACGGTGAGTGGCAGGCCTACCCCATCGAGGCGTACTGGGACGAGCTGCACGCGCGCTACACCGCCGCTTTTACGAACGAGTACAGCGACGACAAGGACCCAGAAGCCGCGCGCGGCGGCGCGGTCATCGTCGGGCAGACCCACTACCTCTCGCTCTATGTCGGCGTCAGCGCCAGCGTCCAGTCCGGCGATGAGCTGCTGACGCAAAAGGACTACCAGACTTATGACAAGCCGCTCTGGTCGACCATCGCCAAGGGCAGCGGCGCGGCCATCCTCCTGGTGGTCAACACCATCATCATGTGGAACTTTTACGAATCCACCGTGGCCCTCAAATCACTGTACCAATTCATCCAAAAGCAAAAGCTCTCCAGCTACAACGAAAGTACGATGGACACGCTGATCCGCTACGGGCGGGCGATCAAGAATCAGATGTCCAAGTGGGCCTCCAGCGCCCGGGGGCTAAAGGTGATGGGCGTCGTCATGATCGGCGTCGTCGTGCTGCTCGTCGCAGTGATCATCGGTTTCTATTTTTTGATCAAAACCTACATGGCCGGCAACCAGGCTGCCAAGATCACGCTGGCCGTCCTCGTGGGGGTGTTGCTCTTTTATTTCACTGTCCTCGCGCCCATCTTGCAGACCGTCAACCTGATCATGGCCTTCAAAGTCGCCGTCCAATCGCTGGGGCAGACCGTATCGACCTTCCAGGCCACCAAAGCTGTGCTGCGTAGTTCTTCCAAGTTTATTGGCATGGCCAAAGTCATTGCCGTCGTCGGCCTGATCATCTCTATCGGCATCGCCTGGGGCATCTTTATCTATGTCCTGGCCACCGAGGACATCCCCGCCAACAGCGTCGCCTTTGACATGCTGCTCGCCCAGACCATCGCCGCCACCATCGTCGCCATTTTAATGTTCGCCCTCTCGCTGACCATCGTCGGTACCATCATCGTCGCCATCGTCTCGCTGATAGACATCGTGCTCATCATCCTGGGTGTGGACTGGACGATCACCGGTTGGGTCACCAAGGTCATCACCAAAGCGATTTTCTCCTACGAGCTGGCCATCGACGTCGAGGCCAAGGACCTGGTGACGATGGGCGGGCTGGAGACCGCCTTTGTCCATCCCGGCATAGGGATGGTGGAGGGCGCCGAGCTGGAGTTCAGCACCACGCTGACCAGCACCATCACGCACCAGAATCCCAGGGACTGGCGCACCCGTTTCTACATGTGGATGTATGACGAGGACCAACTAAAATCTACCACCTTCAAGTACGAGTTGGCCCCCACGTCCACGTCACTTTCAGCAGATTTGGGCGATGTCAGCGGTGATTGGCGCGTGAGCTACGATCACAAGTTCTGGGGCCACCGGATGTACACCGGCTGGAAGAGCGATTCCCCGTCCACCATCACGACGCTCGAGACGGGCATCAACAGCGAGGTCAATCTGAAACTGACCAGCGCCTTTGCCGTCCCCGGCGTCGCGTGCTGGACCCTGGTCATCATTATCCCCTGGCCGCCCATCTATTTGCCAATCCCCGTGTGCTATGAAAAGGGTGTAGAGGATGCCGGTTCGGACACGGTTGGCCCCATCGTGCTCGACGTCTTGCCCGCCACCCTGGACGAGTTCGTGGACGTGGCCTCGTGGGCCGATGGCATGGTCTTCCGCGACGCCGACGGCGACGGCCTGCTGGCCCATGCCTATAATGGCAACGATCCCGACGATACCACCTGGGATACCGACGGCGATGGCCTCTCGGACGCCTGGGAGCTGGAGCGCAGTTCCCTCCCTGCCAGCGAGGGGGGCCAGTTCTTCGACCCGCGCAACCCCGACACCGACGGCGACGGTCTCACCGACGGCGAGGAGGCCCGCCTGGGCACCAACCCCAACCACCACGACAGCGACGGCGACACCATCAGCGACTATAGCGAGGTCAAAGATGGCTGGACCTTTACCTACGCCGAAGGCAAGAGCCTGCGCGTGTACAGCGATCCCCTGGCGGCCGACGCTGACGGCGATGGCATGGACGACCTGTTCGAGCGCACGCTGCACACCTGCCCCGGCTGTGACCCGCTGGAGAACCGCTTCCACCCCTATGTGTGGAACACGTGCCCCATCGGCTTGTACACGGGCACAGACGACCCCGACAATGTTGTGCGTCCCACCCAAACCTTTGTCTACACTACCACGGTCGCCAACGAACTCAAACCTGACTTGTGGGTGCGCGGCAACACCGAGTTGGACCCGGTCCTGTTGACCGGTGGTCCGCTGGACATGTTCTTTGACCTCGCCCGCGACCAGTTCCAGACGCTGTATTCCAATCTCACCGTGCCCGCTGACGCGGGCAACCAGGACATCGAATTGACCACCACAATGGCGGCGCAGCTCCACACCCCCTCGGTTTGGGCGTGGGACCCCCGCCAGTCCAGCAACGTCGCCACGTCCGCCCAACCGGCCGGCGTCGCCATCACCCCCGTGGAGGGCTGGACCGTGCCCTATGTCGCCGCCGCGCTGGAAAACGACGCGGTCTATGCCTACGGCCTCACCGCCGACGGGGTCTCTGGCAGCGGCGTGCACGTCATCGGTTGGGCCGGCGACACCTCTAACGCCGCACCCGACGTGGCCTGCAACACCGACGGCCTGTGCCTGGTGGTGTGGTCGTCCCACTCTGCGCCCAACGACGCGGACTATGTCCGGTGGCGGCGGCTGTCGCCTACGTTGAACATTGAGGGCGACGTGAGCACCGTCACCGCCCCGGCCGGGGCGCAGATCCACGGCGGCGCGGTCGCCGCCGGCGAGAGCGGCTTTCTGGCCGTGTGGACCGTGGGTGACGCTGCCAACCGGGCCCTCGTGGCCGGCGCTATCAATGCGTATGGCGCCGTCTCTTCCCCCACGCTGACGCTGGACAGTGGCCTCATTGGCCAGGCGGACGTCGCCTATGCCTTTGACCGCTATCACGTCGTCTGGGAGCGGGACGGCGACCTGTACACCGCCCAGGTCTATGGCGCGCAGGTCATCACCAGCACCATCGCCGCGACCGCCGCCGCCGAGGTGGAGCCGCGCATCGCCTACGACCCGCTCTCCCAACGCTCCCTGATCGTCTATCGCCACGCCACCGGAGATGCCAGCCCCTCCTTACACGCCCGCGTCTTTGCCGGCGGTCACGCCGGCGCGCCGAGCACGCTGGCGCAGACCGGCGCGCTCGACGCCTCAATGTCGCCCGCCGTCAGCGCCGACCCGCTCAATGGTGGCTGGATCGCCGCCTGGCGACCCGAGAGCAGCGGCAATAACAGCATCCACTACCAGGCCGTCGGCATGAACGGCGAGCTACGCGGCAGGGTACAGCTCTTTTGGGCCGGCGCGCACAACCCCGCGTTCGACCTGGCCTGCGCGGAACCGCGCCCCGCAGCCCAGTTCCGCTTTGATGAAGACGCCGGCGCGACCGAGTTTGCCGACAGCTCTGGCTTTGACCACGACGGCACCTGCGTGGACGACG
This sequence comes from uncultured Anaerolineae bacterium, assembly GCA_964607235.1. Taxonomy (GTDB): domain Bacteria; phylum Chloroflexota; class Anaerolineae; order S140-20; family S140-20; genus CAZSJU01. Next base: position 6,731 of record CAZSJU010000150.1, read on the forward strand.
GCAACTATGACTGTCCCTTATCCGGCGTGGGCGGCAAGGAGGGGAACGCGGTCCGCTTTGACGGCGACCAGGATACCGTCTTTGCCTCGCTCGACCCTTCCGAGAGCGCCTACGCCGTCACCCTCTGGTTCAAGGCCGAATGCCAGACCTGCGGCCTGTACGAGGTGAGCACTGATGCCGTCCCCGGCGCCGGCGGCTACCAGGCCGACCGCAGCCTCTATCTCCGCAACGGCAACGTCTGCGCTCGCCTGGGCAGCACGGACGCCGAGCGGGTCTGCTCCTCCGGCGTCAACTATGCCGACGGCGCGTGGCATCAGATCGCCCACACCTTTGGCGGTACGGATGCTCGCACCCGCGTTGGCGGGCAGCGGCTGTACGTGGACGGCGATCTGGCCGCCTCTGGCAACCGGCAGGAGTCCGACCTGAGCGCCGGCGACCGGCTGCGGGTCGGCTATGGCGAGCGCCAGTACGGCGGGTACTTTACGGGCGTCATTGACGACGTGACCGTCTACCCGCGCGCCCTCTCGGAAGGCGAGATCCGCGATGCCTACCGCGCCGCCCTGGTGATTTATCCCTTTGACGAGGTCGAGGGCGCGACCCGTTTTGAGAACGTCGCCCACAACGGCTATGGCGCGTCCTGCGTCCCCCCCTCCTCCCCCCCACCGGGGGGGACCGAGGGGGGGAGCTGCCCCACCGCCGGCCTGGGCGGCCGCGCTTATGCCGCTGTCGAGTTCGACGGGGTCAACAACGCCCTCATCGTCCGTAACCAGGCCCGCGCCGCGGCCGAGTACATCTATGACTTTGAGAGCGCCGTCCCCGCCGAATGGAGTCACACCACCCGCGCCACGACGCCCCAGGGCGACCGCACCTTCCTGGGCCGCCTGGGCAACGACACGCTGACGCTCGATCTCACCAACCTGCCCGGCCACGACCGCATCGCGGTCGAATTCGACCTGTTTATCATTGACTCCTGGGACGGAAACGAGACCATCAATGACCACGGGCCTGACTATTGGTCGTGGTATGCAGACGGCACGCAGCAACTGCGCACCACCTTTTCCAACTTGAATCCGCCCTACCATTATCAATTCTATCCCGACGAACCGTGGACGCCCTCGGGCGTCACGCTCGAAGGCACGGCCTATTGGTGGGGCACGATGCACACCTGGCACTTTAGTCAAGATGAGCCCAACATCAACCCGGATATCTATGACTTGCGGGACCAGGACGTCGGAAGCGACACCGTCGCCCAGTCGTATTCTTACAACGACTATAGCGGTTGGTCCAGGGCATGCGATGGCAAAGAGTACGCCAGAAACGGGTCGGCATGTCAGGGGTTGGACGGCGATTCGATCCGCGTGTGGGCTGCGGCCAACCCAGGCGGAACCGGCGCCACGGAGCGCAACGCGCTGGGCTATGATCGCGACGCCGTCTATCACATCGAGGCTTCTTTTGAGCACATCAACAACACCTTCCAGCTCAGATTTGAGGGGGCAAATCTGGAAGCGCTGGACAACGAGTCCTGGGGCCTGGACAACGTGCGCGTGCGCGCCCTCAACAGCAACGTGCCGCTGATGAACACCTCTTTCACCGCTGCCTTTTGGGCCAAACGGGCGCAGACCGGGGAGAGCACCTGCTTTGTCAGCCAAGGCAGGGGCGCACCCAACGAGGACCTGT
>CAZSJU010000151.1:0-8395 GCA_964607235.1 uncultured Anaerolineae bacterium
CACAAACAGCAGCGGACGCACCATCATCGGCGCCGCAGGTCCAGGCGCCGAGGCCAAAGCAAGACACCGGCCCTTCAGCAGGCCCCAGTGGTGAGCTTGCCGAACCAACTAGTGGTGAGCTTGCCGAACCACTAGGGCAAACGTCATCACAGCCACTCATCCTGGTCGTGGATGATGAGCCCCACATTCGCCAATTACTGCGCCAAGAGCTCACTGCCGTCGGCTATCGAGTGATCGAGGCCGCTGATGGTGACGCCGCGCTGAGCCAGGCCCGGTCTAGCCGCCCAGACTTGGTCGTGCTCGACGTAATGATGCCAAAGGTGAGCGGATTTGGCGTCGTCGGCGCGTTACGCGCCGACCCAGACACCCACCACATGCCCATCGTCATACTCTCTATCGTCCAAGAGAGCAAACGCGCCCTGGAACTGGGCGCGAACGTCTGTCTAACCAAGCCCGTGGACCTGCCGCGCCTGCTGGGTACAATTGAACAACTCTTGGCAGCACCCGCGCTACAAGACGGGTAAAAATCCGGGGAGGAAGGAAAGGACAACATATGGACACCCATCGACAGGCTCCCCCGGCCCCCTGGCACGCAGGCGCAAGGGAGAACAGACAGCGCCCAATCTGGATCATTACCTTTGGTGTACTGGTATTGCTCTATGCTGCCTTTTTAGGGCTGCTCTTTTTGCGCCTGCCTAGTGACGGTTATGGCGTGCATATCTCAAGCCAAGGGTTCACAATAGACCGTACTGTCACCGGTGGAGCGCTGCAAAACAACGACACCATCATCGGTGCCGGTTTACCGGGATCGGCCGAGACATGGCGCTTTGACGAATCACTGATGCGCGTAGGGGTATGGTACCGTCGTGTGTTCGGCGCACACCCCCAGGCCCAGACCCCTCTCATTTATTCCTTACTGCGTAATGGCGTCGAACGGTCCATACCCATCAGCTTGACACAATCCAGTCTAGGCCAGGTCATCTCCCGAGCCGGCATTTTGTTCTTTGTAGGATTAGCGTTCGTGCTCAACGGATTGTTTATCGTGCTGCGCCGCGGGGATGAATGGGCAGGACAACTCATCGCGCTGGCGCTGCTGACAGAGGGACTGAACCTGTTCAACAACACCTTGAACATGGCCGGCGTTAACATCAGCGCCAGTTTTTACTGGCTGTTCATCCCATTTGACTATATTTCCTTCTGGTTCACCTTTAGCTTGCTGCTGCACATCTTTTTGATCTTTCCTGAAAGGCCCACATGGTTCAAGAAAAAGCACGCACCTCTGATCATTTTGGGGCTATACGCCTTTAATCCCCTTGTCAGCAGCGTGGGTGGACTGGTATTAAGCGGTGGGTCATTGCTGGCGCTGCCTCCCGCCATCTACAAGCTGGCCTATCCCATCTCTGGCGTGCAGTTGTTGGCCGCATTGGGGCTCATGCTGCGCACTTATCGCACCACCGAGCAACCGTTGGTCCGTAACCAAATCCGCTGGATACTCTGGGGCGTGACAGTCGGCACGGCCGGCTGGCTGATCCTGTTCGCCTTGCCCGTCTTTATGACCGGCAACCCGATCACAAACCTATCGATCGCCCTCATTCCTCTGGTCTTTGTGCCAATCTCACTCACTTTTGCCGTGACACGCGAGCGCTTGCTGCAAATCGACACAGTGATCAACCGCAGCCTGGTTTATGGCTCGCTGAGTCTATTTCTGCTAACGGTCTATTTTGTCACGGCAGCATTTGTCAGTCGGGGCATACAGATATTAACCGGCAAGGAGGACAACACCAGCGTGGTCTTTTTGTCCACGCTCACCTTAGCGTTGGTGTTTGCCCTGGCACGCAACCGGTTTCAACACACCATAGACCGCACCTTTTATCCCGACAAGCTCAATTTTCGACAACTGCTCCAAGTGGGCCAAGATCTCAGCAGGACCATCGCTTTCAAAGAACTTGTTACGCTGCTCACCGAGACCATCCCACAACGTCTAGGCGTGCGCAGCGCAGGTCTGCTCGTGCCCGAGCAAAATGAAAAATACTTGATGCCTTATGGCACTTTTGCCTGGAACACGCCTATCGCCTATGATCCCGAGTTGGAAAGACAACTCCAAGACACCCCTGCCCTGCTCGTCGACTATAAACGAGAGCGGCCATTTTTGTTTCTCACGATCCCCGAGAGCCAGCTCTGGCTGCCTCTATACAGCCACGAACAGCTCGTGGGGCTGTATGGCCTCGGTTCCAAGACCTCGGGGCACCCCTATACGGGGGAAGAGATTGAAATATTGTGCACGTTACGCCACCAGATCGCTATCTCACTGGATAATACACGACTCTATCACCAAATCACACTGTACAACAAATCGCTGGAAGACCTGGTAGAGCAGCGCACCGGTGAGTTGCGGCAGGCCCACGAAACAGTAGCGGGCGAGCGCAACAAGCTGGACGCCGTGCTCAACACCATCGCCGATGGGTTGGTAGTGACCGACACGCAAGGACGGATTATACTGACCAACCCGGTATTCGAAAACATCGCGCAGCAATCGGCCGCGCACCTCATCGGTCGCCCACTTGCCAAAGCCATCCACAGCGAGAATTTGTACACCATCGTGACCAAGGCGCTGGCCGACAGCACCCAAGTGTTTAGCGGGGATTTACACCTGAACCACCAGGTCTATCGCGCTTCGGCCTGCGCGCTTTGGTCGACGCCCAACACCAAAACGGGAACGGGCGCAAGCACTCCGGGATCAGACCTCAACAACGAGATTAGCGGCGTGGTCACCGTCTTGCGCGACGTGACGCACGAAGTCGCCGTGGACCGCATGAAAACAGAATTTATCTCGACCGTCTCGCACGAACTGCGCACCCCGCTCACTTCGGTGTTGGGCTTTGCCAAACTCATCAACCGCACCTTTGAGCGTGACATCGTGCCCGTATTGCCACCGGCAGGACGAAAACTAGAGCGGGCCGTGAGACGCATCAATGAGAACCTGGGCATCATTGAGAGCGAAAGTATGAGACTGACACGCCTGATCAACGACGTGCTCGACATCGCCAAGATGGAAGCAGGCAAGATCGAATGGCGTGAAGACAAAGTCGACCTGGAACGAGTGATTCGCAGCGCCGTGGTCGGCACTTCAGCACTGGCCACGGAAAAGGGGCTACCGGTCATCATCGAGTGGCCATCCCACCCGCGAGACGGAGAAGCTCAAATCAGCCTGCCCATCTTGCGCGGCGACCACGACCGTCTGGTACAGGTCATCACCAACCTGCTCTCCAACGCCATCAAGTTCACAGATCAGGGGCAGATCAAGCTCACGACCCAGCTATGGCAGGCCGGGCAACCCTATCCTGATCCCTTTAAGCAGCATCTGGAACGGATCCAGGTTGACCCCCAAACGCTGTCCGCTGAGGAAACAAACTTGCCGTACGACACGGCAAGCCTTCCTTCACCGCCTGCCATCCTGATTAGCGTCACCGACACCGGCATCGGCATCGCCCCTGAAAACTTTTCCACGGTGTTTGAAAAGTTCAAGCAGGTCGGTGATACATTGGTAGACCGGCCCAAAGGGACCGGTCTGGGCCTGAGCATTTGCAAAGAAATCGTCGAGCATCACGGTGGGGTCATCTGGGCCGAGAGCGCGCTGGGCATTGGCAGCGTCTTTAGCGTGGCTCTCCCCCTGTCCGGTGAGGCGCGCCCCACTCCCGCCGAGGGATCCTTGATCGAAATCCGCCGCCGTGTCTCAGAGCGCGTGCCAGCCCAAGGCGACAAAGTCCCGCTCATCCTGGTGGTAGACGACGAAGCCAACATCCGCACGTTGCTCAGACAAGAACTCTCTGACGCGGGCTATCGCGTCATTGAGGCAGCTAACGGCAGCCAGGCGTTGGCCGAGACACGCCGTCACCACCCTGATTTGATCATTCTGGACGTCATGATGCCCGACCTCAGCGGCTTTGATGTCACCAGCGCCCTCAAAGCTGACCAACAAACTGCCGACATCCCCATCCTCATCCTCTCAATCATCGAAGACCGTCAACATGGGCTGCGTCTAGGCGCGGATGAATATCTCACCAAGCCACTAGACACTGAACAGCTCTTGCACACCATTGCCAACTTGTTATCCAAGTTCCACCCGTCGCTAGACAAAGCCAAGCCGTCCGCATCCAAGAAAAAAGTGCTCGTGGTGGACGATGACGTATCGGTCGTAGAAGCCATTACGTGCGCCCTGCGTGAGCGCGGCTTTAAAGTCGTCGAAGCCTACGACCCCCGCAGCGCCATCCAGTGTGCCCAAGTTGAAAAACCCGATCTGGTCATCCTGGACGCGATGCTGAGCAAAATGAACAACTATGAACTCTTGAAAGCGTTGCGCTACCAAGATCAAGAACAACGTGTAAGCATCATCGTCCTTTCGAGCGAGCTGTTACCCTACAAAGATCAAATGCACGACAGAGATGAGCGCTCTCAAACTATGGACGATACAAATGAAACCCCCTCCTAGCCTCCCCCCACGGGGGAGGGATTGGGCTAAAAAGGTATGAAACATAAACCCGGACTGAAACGGTTACTCGCGCGTCAAACCCTTGCCACCTTGTGGCCCAAATACGCGGCGCTGCTGCAAGACCGCTCTATCTGCCTCGTCGATGCACAAGGCCGCTGCCTGATGGGGGATCCCCCATTGGACCAGTCTGCATTGGCGCGACTATGGGAAAGCGTCTGCGACCAAGGTAAATTTATCGATCCAAGCAACCAAGTCACGGCGTGGCCCATCAAGGTCGAAGCCACACCTCTGGGGATGTTGTTGGTAACGGGCGCACTCCCCGACCACTTGACAGCCGTGGCCACCTTGCTCGTCCTTACGCTGGAAACACTGGCCGCCGAAGCCGTCGCCCGGCGGGCCATCGCCCAAGAGACATTGGACCGCTACCGTGAAATCAACGTGCTCTACAAAGTTGGCGAGACGCTCGGCGCCTGTGTAGAGCTGGATGAGGTTTGCCGGCTGGTACTGGACGAGAGCATCAAGCTGATCAATAGCCGCTACGGGGCCGTGCTGCTCTTTGATCCCGCGCTAGACCGGGCGACGCTGACGCCCGATGTCTTGGAAATCTCGGCTGCCACGGGTCTGAACGGCTTGTCAGACATGTTACTCCAGCATGCGCTCCCAGTCGCCCTGCACGTGATCCAAAGCGGCAAGCCGCAAATCGTCAACGACTTTCAACCCGAGAACTTTGCGCCCACGTCCCTGGTGTGCGCCCCCCTGCGCTTTCAAGAAGAGGTGCTGGGCGCCGTGCTGTTGATCGAAAAGGCCGCCGGCGGTGACTTTGCCGCGGCCGATGAAAAGCTGCTGTTCGCGCTATCCACCCAAGCGGCCAGCTCGATCGAAAACGCCCGTCTGTTTGAAGACGTCAAGCGGCAACGAGACGAGATCGCCACGATGAAGAACTATATGGACAACATCTTTGCCAGCATCGCCAGCGGCGTCATCACCACCGACGTCAACGACATCATCACCACTTTTAACCAGGCCGCTGAAACGATCCTCGACCTGCCCTCCCTGACAGTGTTGCAGCGCCCTTATCAACAAGCGCTGGCTTTTCTAAACAACACACCGTTGCCACACCTCATACAGGCCGTCCAAAAAAAGGACCGCACATTCATCGACCAAGAAATCAACCCCGTGCTGCCCGAGCGCGGCCAGGTATATCTGAGCCTGAGTCTGGCCCGGCTGCGCGGTTCTGCTCAGGAACCGTTGGGCGTCACCATCGTGCTGGATGATGTGACAGAGAAGAAAAAATTTGAGCGGGAAAAGCGCATGGTGCGCCGTTATTTGCCGCCAGAGCTGCTAGACTCGCTACCGGACAACCTGGACGAGTTAAAGCTCAAAGGGGAACGTCAGACCGTCACGACCTTGTTCGCCGATATCCGTGGCTTTACCAGCTTTAGCGAGTCCCACAGCCCAGAAGAGGTCGTCCAGGTGATCAACGAATACTTTGCGCTGGCTGCAAAAGCGGTACGCGAGCATCAGGGCATCGTCGACAAGTATCTAGGCGACGCGGTGATGGCCGTCTTTAACACACCCCTGCTTAAAATCCACAATCACGCCTGGCAGGCCGTACAAGCGGCATGGGAAATTCAACAAAATGTAAAGCGATACCACGTCGGGATGAACCCCGACAAGAGGATGAACTTTGGGATAGGGATTTGCACCGGTGAGGCCGTCGTGGGCAATGTAGGCACTATCGACCGCATGGAGTACACCGCTATCGGCGACGCGGTCAATGTGGCCAAACGCCTACAAGAAAACGCTGCCGCCGGCCAAATCATCATCAGCCGCAGCACTTGGGAAAGGACAAGCAAACGCATCACCGCCGAAGCGTTAGACCCTGTTACGCTAAAGGGCCGGCGGTCGCCCACCGACATCTATCGACTGTTGACACTGAAAAGAGCGCGCGAAAACTAGTGCAATTGACGGATGACCAATACCACCTTGCCCTGTATCTCGACACGCTTGGCATCCAGGTAAATCGGCTCCATATAGGGATTGGCGGGCTGCAGGCGCACCTGGCCATCTTCCAGGTAAAACTGCTTTAGCGTGGTCTCTTCCTGCTCGTGTAACCACACAGCGACCAGGTCACCATTGTCAGCCTTTTGCTGATGCCGCATGACCACAATGTCACCATCGTTAATCAGCGCGTCGATCATCGAGTCTCCCTTGACCTGAAGCGCATAGAGATTTTCCGGGTCGCGGACCAAACCACGGGACAAGGAAATGGTCTCATCGGGCATATAATCAAAGTCAGAAGCAGGGATCGGCACCGGTTCACCGGCCACAATGCGCCCCACAAGGGGAATCTGCAACATGTCCAGCTCGGGCGATTTGGCATAGCCAGCCATCGGCCGCAGCGGCTTTAACAGACGCAAGCCCCGCGACACCGTCCGGTCACGGCCGATATACTCTAGGTCTTCCAACAGATTCAGGTTATAGTTCACGACCGAAGTGGACGAGATGTCAGCCGCCTCGCCGATCTCACGGATGGTCGGCGGATAGTCATTCGTCTCGATGAACTTTTGGAGGAAATTCAAGATCTTGACCTGGCGCTCGGATAATTTCTTGCCACCCTTTTTACGCTTTCCGCCCACAGTCGCCTCCTGGGGTAACATATCCCAACTTATCCCAATTTCTGCCCGCATTATACCACGAACATACGTTCTATGTCAAGATTTTGACAAGGGTGAGGCGATAGACTATACTAACAAACAGTATCAGCATCGCTTTCTAGTAGGAGGAGGGAGGGTTAGTATGTCTATGCAAGTGACATGGCTCGGTCACGCCACTTTTAGCCTTAAAGTAGACGGACACAAGATCCTGATCGACCCCTTTATCACTGGTAACCCCGTCGTCAAGAACACCGCCGAGGCGGCCGAGGCGGCCGAGGCCGATTTTATCGTCGTCACCCACGGCCACAGCGACCACGTCGGCGATACGCTCGCCATCGCCAAACGCACCGGCGCGACCGTCATCAGCAACTTTGAGATCATCAACTGGTTGACCCGGCAAGGTCTGAGCGAAGAGCAAACGCACCCCCAACACATCGGCGGCGGCTTTACTTATCCCTTTGGCTATCTCAAATTGACCATCGCTCATCACGGCTCGGCCCTGCCCGACGGCAGCTATGGCGGCAACCCGGCCGGCATCTTGTTGACGACACCTGACGGCAAAAAGGTGTATTTTGCCGGTGATACCGGCCTGTTCTACGACATGAAGCTCATCGGCGAGGAAGGCATTGACCTGGCCTTTCTACCTATCGGCGACAATTTTACGATGGGGCCTGACGACGCCCTACGCGCGGTCAAGCTGATTGCGCCCCAGGTTGTGGTGCCCGTGCACTATGACACCTGGGACGTCATCACCCAAGACCCTCACGCCTGGGCCCGGCGCGTGGAGCAAGAGACCGGCACAACCTGCGCCGTCATCTCCCCAGGCGAGAGCTATGCGCTATAATGCCCGCCAACCATAGATTCACTTTTGACGCGCCGGGCAAAAAAGGCCAAACTTTTCAGTAAAGGTGGAGGACAAACATGCCAGCTCAAGTCAATGCCGCAACAGTCATCTTTCACCGCTGGGACCCTATCCAGGGGCTGGTAGAACAAGAGGTCGCTTTCGACTCTATCGACGAACTCTTTGTCCGCTGCCTACAAATCCAGTCTGGGGAGACAGTACAGCGGGTCATCCTCGATGGCGTCGACCACCAGGGTGCCAAGCGCCGGCTGACCCTGGCGTTCCAGTCGGCGACCGTTTCCGACCCATCGACCGAGTGATGTCAATCCGGCTGACAGTAGGGATGCCGTGGGATCGACGGATTGCATGATTTTGACCCTGGTCGCCATCAAGCTCTACCAGCGGGAA
>CAZSJU010000152.1:0-8249 GCA_964607235.1 uncultured Anaerolineae bacterium
CATTTGCCCGGATCTTTAAGGTTTCAATCTGGACTAGATCTCTTGCCGACCTTCCAAGGCCCGTATCAACGTGATTTCGTCCGCGTACTCTAGGTCGCCCCCCACCGGCAAGCCACGCGCCAAACGCGTCACCTGTACCTGGTAAGGGATCAACTTTTTATGAACAAAAGTGGCCGTGTTCTCCCCTTCGAGACTAGGATTGGTGGCCAAAATCACCTCTTGCACGCTACCCTGTGCCACGCGCGCCAACAGCTCGCGTATCTTTAAATCTTCCGGTCCGATCCCCTCCATGGGCGAAATCGCACCGTGCAGCACGTGATACAGTCCAGGAAATTGCCGCGTGCGTTCAATGGCCATCACGTCCAGCGGCTCCTCGACGACACAAATCACTCGGCGGTCCCGCTCCTCGCTCTGGCAAATGGCGCAGGGAGATACCTCGGTAATGTTGAAACAGACCTCGCAAAAGCGCGTGCGCTCCTTTAGCTCCCGCAGCGCATCAGCCAATGCGTTGGCATGATCCGTAGACCCACGCAGCAAGTAGAACGTCAACCGCGAGGCCGTTTTGGGCCCGATGCCGGGCAGACGCGATAACTCATCGATCAGTCGGGTGACCGGTTCGGGTACTGTCGGTATGGATTGCACAATTACCCCAGGCCCAGTCCCGGCGGCAGTCCCAGCCCACCGGTGAGCGCGCCCATACGCTCGGCAGCCAACGCTTGCGACTGATCGAGCGCCTCGTTCACCGCTGCGACGATCAAATCTTGCAACATCTCGACATCTTCAGGGTCCACCACTTCGGGGTCAATCTTGACTGCCGTCAGCCGTTGCTGCCCCGTGATCGTAATCTGGATGGCGCCGCCCCCGGCTGTCACGGACACAGCCTCATCCGCCAGCGCTTCCTGGGCTTTGACCATCTCTTCCTGTAATTTTTGCACCTGCTGCAGCATCCCACCCATTTGCCCGCCAGGTTGACGGCCAAAACTCCTGCGACCTTTTCCTTTGCTCATGCTTCGCTCCCTTCATTAATGGGTCTGACCTCGGCGCGCAACTCGTCCACAGCCCATTGGGCGACGGGATCCTGCGACGAGGACGCCAACTGATATTCAACTTGACAAGGCTGCCCATAAACCTCGTTCAACACCTCAATGATCAACTGCCGGGTCGTCCCGTGACTCAGCTTGTCTTGAGCAAACGCGTGCTCGACGCCTAGAACGACCGTATCTTCTTGCACACCGCAAGGGTGGGCTGAATTAAGTAACGCCTGCACCGTCCGGTCGCGGGCCTTCATCGCCGCTAAAACTTGGGGCCAAAGGCGGCGCACCACGTCTATATTCAACGTCCCCATGGTGTCCGGGGTGACCTCCGCCGGTGTGGCATCAGCCGGCGCCACATCGGCTGGCGCAGTATCGACCGGCGCCGCAGGCGCCGGCTCTGGTTTAACCGTGGCTGCGGGCGCCACGCTGGTCTCTTTCGAGCGTGGCGCGGCCATCACGCCGGGGTCCTGCTCTGCGACCAACTCTACCCACGCCAACTCTAAGGGCAGTTGGGGCTGCCAGCCTCCCCTGAGTTCCGTCTCGGCTTGATTAAAGCGCTTGACCGCTGCGACCAGTTGTACAGTGTCGATCCGTCCCGCCTGCGCCTCTAGCGCCTGCAGCGCTGCGGGGCCGTGGTCCAATGACACCGCCCCCCCCAACTGGATCAACATCATCTCTCGCAGGTGTTCCACAATCTGGCGCGTGAACTGACGCAGGTCCGCGCCCTGTTCGATCGCCCGGTTAATCCAATCCAGCCCTGCAGCCACGTCGCACGCGGCCAGGCTGTCCACCAGGCCCGCTACCAATTCGGCGTCGATGGTGCCCAACGTCGCCTGTACCTGCGCCAACGTGATGGCACCGCCATCGGCAGCCATTAACTGATCTAACAAGCTCTCAGCGTCGCGCAGGCTACCCGTCGCCGAACGGGCGATCAAGGCCAACGCCTCTGGTTCAGCCTCCCCGCCCTCGGCTTCTAGTAACTTACGCAAACGCCCCACGATTTGCACGCTGGGAATGCGCCGAAAGTCAAAGCGCTGACAGCGAGATAAAATAGTGGGCGGCACCTTGTGAATTTCAGTCGTGGCCAGGATAAAGATGGCATGCGCTGGTGGTTCCTCGATGGTCTTGAGCAACGCATCAAAGGCCGAACCGGAGAAGCGGTGCACCTCGTCAATGATGTACACCTTGTAACGACATTCGTTAGGCCGAAAACCGATCTTGTCTCGCAGCTCCCGCACGTCATCCACGCTGGTATGCGAGGCCGCGTCGATTTCAATCAGGTCCAGCAATCGCCCCGCGTTAACAGCCTTACATACCGCACATACGTTGCAAGGACGGAGCGCCGGGTCCTCAGCCAGGCAATTGACCGCCTTGGCCAAAAGCCGGGCCGTCGTCGTCTTGCCGGTACCACGCAATCCCGCAAACAGGTAGGCATGCCCCACCCGTCCGGACGCCAGCGCGTTGCGCAGTGTCTGGGTCACGTGCTGCTGGCCCACCAAATCATCGAACGTCTGGGGGCGCCACTTGCGATAAAGTGCTTGGGTCATCGTGGTTTCCTTTGACAAGCTCAGGACTCGGCCCTTTCTCCCAACAGTTTTGTAGTTTAGCACGCCTGATCAATTCGGGCAAGTTGTAGACAACCTGATTCTATGTTATAATTTCCGAAATAAAGTCATCCATCCCCAAAAAAGAGGGGGTAATGAGAGGAGCAAACGAGCGATGTTTGGCAGCCTAGGTACAACTGAACTTGTCATCGTCTTGGTCATTGTCCTGCTGTTGTTTGGTGTCGGCCGCGTATCCAAAATCGGCGCCGAGCTGGGGCAAGGTGTCCGTGAATTTCGCAAAGGTCTTAGCGAAGGCAACGCAGACGAGACGCAAGAGGAAGACAAAGACGCATAACCACCTGACCTTACACTAGACCGTAAACGGCCATCCAGGCGCTTTGGGTGGCCGTTCTATTTGTTGACTTGATCATGCAAAACATAGGGCGTCGTTTAACCGGCTGGCTATTGATACTGACAGTGGCATTGGCCGCTTGCCAGCCTACACCCACGCCGACCGTTGCGCCGCTCACACCGACGGCCAGCGCCCTGCCACCGACGCCGACCCAAATCCCGGCCTCCCCTACCCCTACCCCTCTACCCAGCCCAACGCCGCTGCCCTCTTGGCCGGACCACTGGGAACCCACCGGTGGCCCACCTGGTGGATGGATCGGGGCGATAGCCCTCAACCCGACGGACCCTGAGACGCTTTACGCGGCCGGGGCTGGTGGCGCGGTGTACATCTCGCACGACGGGGCTGAGACGTGGTCAGCGGGCGAACGGCTGGCGCCCCCCAGTTGCCCTTTCACCGGTCTGGTCGCCGACGTCAACGGACTCTATGCCGCCAACCCCTGTACCGGCCTTTTTAAATCTTCCGATGCCGGCCACACGTGGTCACACGCTGACGCCGGCCTCGACGGTGCGGTCAGCCTATGGGGTGGATGGCCCCACGCGCCGGGCCTGCTACTGGCCAGCAACGGCGCCGGTCAGGTTTACCGCAGCCGGGATGGCGCGGCAACGTGGGAGCCGCTCACTGATGGTTTGCCCCTCGCGCCCTTGCAGAGCCTGGCCGCCACCGGACCCGAGGTGTACTGGGCAGTGACAGCAAGCCAGGAAGACAGAAACCTGTACCGCTTTGACGGGACATATTGGTCAGCAGTCTCACCGGGAGGATCCTCTGGCGCCATCGTCGCCGACGTGCTGGTGGCACCCGACGACCCGGCGCATCTCTACGTCGCCCTACAAAGCGCCGATCCGTCCCCGCCCCCCGACGACCTGCTGCACTCGACGGACGGCGGCCTGAACTGGGCGCCCTTGCCAGCCCGGCCTGACACAGACAAACGCGACCCAATCAATTTAATCAATCCCATCAATCCAATCGGTCCAATCAATCCCATCGGTCCAGTCGATACCAATGCCCTTTCTTCAGTGCGCCTCTTGGGCATCATTGGCAAACCTGTCAACACGCTGTATGTGGCAGACGCCGGGGGAATGTGGGCCTTGCCTATAGAGGCAATGACCTGGACGCCCGTCAATCTGCCTGAAGGGACAGAGCTTGCGCCCGTTCCGACAAACTGCACAACGAACGCCCCCCAGGGTACATGTGCCTCCCTTGCCGGCGTACGCATCACCGTTACCCCCTCGGGCGACGTGCTTTATCTTCCCTTGGGCGGTCATGGCGTCGCCAAGAGCGAGGACGGTGGGCAACGCTGGCGCCTGGTCAACCAAGGATTAAACAGCACGACGGTCGCGCTCATCGCGCCCCATCCTAATGACCCCACCACACTTTACGCCGCTTCAGCCGACGGCGGCCTATTTACCGCCACCGATTATGGCGAGCGCTGGAGCCAGCTCAGCCAGAGCGGCTCGAACGACGACCGGCAGGTGACCGAACTGGCCATCCTCCCGTCCCGCCCCGCGACTCTCTATCAACTCACCGCGGACGGCCAGGCTTTCCGTTCAGACAACAGTGGCGCGACCTGGTCAGCCGCCTGGCCTGACTTTCGTCTTGGGACCGTCTCAACCCTGGCGACGGGACGGACCGTTTCCGGGACGCTTTACGCCGACAAACCCGGCATAGGGCTCTTTCGCAGCGACGACGGCGGGCTGGCGTGGCGTTACCTGCCCCAAACGAGTGGAACACGCGCCGCTGCTCTAGCGGTCCACCCGGACAATCCCGATTTCGTATTGAGAGGCGAAACGCCTACCTCCCCCACCTCCATGATCTCGGCCACGCTACGGCGCAGCCAGGACGGCGGCGCGACGTGGGACACCATCCTGGAGGTGCCAGAGGCCACAGGTATCACCACCGTCGCCTTTGACCCGCGGGTAGAACCTTATTTCCCGCGCGGCAAACAGCCGGACAACCCTACCCGGCTGTACGCCGCCAGCAGCGGCCCGCGCGCTCGCCTATGGCACAGCGACGACGCCGGGGAGACCTGGAAACAGCTCAACAAAGATTTAAACTTTACCGATGTCCGGGTGCTGGTCACGGCTCCCCGCCGGCCAGGCGTCGCCTTTGCCGGCGTGTGGGGAGGCGGCACCTGGCGCAGCGACGACAGTGGAGCGAGTTGGCAACGCCTGCACAACGACCCAGCCACCTCGGCCGCTGCCATCGCGGTGGATCCCGGCAACCATAATGTCATCTATATCGCCGATGGCACCACGCCCCACCTTTACCGTTCTACCGACGATGGCGTAACCTGGACGACGCACTTTGACGCCGGCCCCGATTATGTCCGGCTGGTCGCGCTGGCGCTGTCCCCGTCAGATCCCAACATCCTCTACCTCTCGGCGGCCCGGGATGACGGGACGGGCGCGGTCTTTCGCGTCATCGCCGACGCGGACGCAGGCGCGGACGCAGGCGCCGTCGACGTCACCGGTGACCTGCAGGCGCTCCCCGGCAGCATAGCCGTCCATCCGCGAGACTCCCGGCGGCTGTACGTCACGCCGCAAGGCGGTGGAATGTGGAAGACATTGGACGCGAACCAAGACACCACGTGGCGCCAGGTCAAGCAAGGCCTGCCCGAGACCAGCTTTTACCAGATTGCCATCGATCCCCAACGGCCTGAAACGCTCTACCTGGCCGGTGGACACAGCGGCGGCCGGGAGCAACCGGACGCGGGATCGAACGAAATTTATGGTATCTGGCGCTCCGACGACGACGGCAACACATGGAAGAAAATCAGCGGCGCCATGATCGAAAACATCACCTTTCACCCGGAAAACGAACGGGTGCTGTACGCGGCCGGCCCAGGCGGCATTTACCTCAGCCCTGACCGCGGCGAGACCTGGACCAGCATCAATGGACGACTGCCGGCCTTTCCTATGCACGCCGTGGCCGCTGACGGGCCGACGCTATACGCCGGCAGCGGCGGCGCGGGGGCGTTTTCTGGCCCCATCCATCCGCTCATCCACACCGCCGATTGGACGCGCAATAGCCACCTGGCTGCCCCCGTCGCGCACGTCCAGTTAGCCCTGCACCCTCAAGACCCGCAGATTTTTTACGCCACAGCCTACCCCGGCGGCGTCTTTAAAACGGCCGATGGGGGCGTCACCTGGCAGACATTCAACGCCGGCCTGCCCAGTTTCGCCGTGCCTGACCCCATACGTCAGAGATATTATGCGCTGGCGGTCGCCCCTAGCCACCCAGAAATCCTATACATGGGCCTGCACGGCCACGGCGTGTACCGCAGCGACGACGGCGCCGTCTTGAACGGACTGGCGCAACATGCCGGCTGGCGCCCGGCCTGGGGCGCAGGTCAGGAACTACGAGGGGTCAACGTGACGGCCTTGTGGGTCCACCCTAAAGACCCAGACACTGTCCTTGCCGGCACCGACCGAGGCCTATGGCGCACGGATGACGGTGGGGACAACTGGACCCGCTTTGACGCGGGGCTGCCGCCGGACGCGGACGTGCGCGCCCTGGCAATGGACCCGGACGGAAGGCTCTATGCCGGCACAGCGGGCTATGAAGTGTACGCGCGTGAGGGGTTGACGACCGGTACGCAGGCGAGTTGGCAACAATTGCCCGCGTTGAGCCCCTCCCCAATGACCACCCTGCTGCCCCATCCCACCGATCCAAACGTGCTGTATGCCGGCAACGCGTACACCGGCCTCTACAAGACACGCGACGGCGGCACATCCTGGCACGCCCAAGACGTGGGATTGGGAAACGCCGGGATACTGGCGTTGACCATGCATCCACAAGCCCCCCAGGTGCTTTACGCCGGTACCACCGACGGGATCGCCCAGAGCATCGACGCGGGCGCCACCTGGCATTCCTGGGACACCGGCTGGCCGGCGGGACACGCGGTCCTGAGCATCGCCATCGATCCCTCGGACCCACAAGTGCTCTATGCCTGCTCCGGACACAGCGAGAGCCCAGCAAAAAGCGGACAGGTGATGAAATCGACCGATGGCGGCGCCAACTGGACCACCATCATCACCGGCCTGGACCTGGACCAGACATTTTACCAGGTGCTGGTGGACCGCTTTGGCCCCAACCTGGTATACCTGGTGACGGGAGGGGATGGCGTGTTCCTCAGCCGCGACGGTGGCGCCAACTGGAGCAGTTGGAACGATGGCTTGTGGAGCCGGGTGGCAGGTCATACGATGGAAGGAAAGATCCGCGTATTGCAGCCCTCGGCCGACGGGCGCCTGCTCTACTTTGGCACGACCGGGGCGGGCGTGTGGCGACGTCCGGCCGCGGGCGCGCCTTGAGCGCCCATTGACTCGAGTGATAAAGCGAGGCCGGCGCCGCAAACGCTTACGGCACCGTATATGTGGCGATCAGGTCACCCTCGGCGTCCCGCAACTCGATGATGGTGTCGGGCGTGCCCCAAGCCGCCGCCTCTCGGCCCCAGTGTAAGCTCTGGGGCGAGTCAACGCCGGCGATGGTGTAGACAGTCACGGGCACATCCTGGGCCAGCGTGAGTCGCGGAAAGACATAACGCCCCTCATCGCCTACGGCACCCAGCGTCCATCCCTGCAGGTTGACCGTGCGCCCGCGGTTGATGAGCATCACCCCTTCCCGCTCCAGCTCACCTGGCGCCAACACCTCCTGGACGCGCACCTGTACCGGCCCCGGCGGCGTCGGCGTGCCGGTGGGGAACGGCGTCGGCGTGCCCGGCGTGGGCGAAAGCGTAACCACGCTGGGTATAGGTTCATCCGGCGCCGGCACCGCGTCGCGTGGGACGCGCAATAACTGCCCCGGCCGGATAATGCTATCCTCGTTCAAACCGTTGGCCGCCAGCAATTCGTCCAACGGCACGTCCAGCGCAAAAGCGATGCCACCCAAAGTATCGCCCGTCTGGACGGTGTATTGATTGGATGTGAGCGCGGTCGGGCTGACATCCAGCGGCACCACCTCGCCGGTCAAGATCGCCGTAGGTACCACCTCGCCAGCCGGGATCGCCGTAGGCGCCACGCTCAGGTCAGTCACCGCAGACGTCGCGGTCACCACCACCACCCGTTCCAACTCACCCTTGAGTGAGAGCACCCCCAGAGTCGTCAACACTGAAATGATCATGTTCAACACGATGAAAAGCGCCCAGCGCCGGGTTTTCATACCTTGCTCCTCCGATTTTGCTGCCGGATGGGTCATACATCCAGAGCCAAGTCGCGCCCGCCCCCATGGTGGTCGGTCGTTGATACCATCATCATAGCACAATCA
>CAZSJU010000153.1:0-3577 GCA_964607235.1 uncultured Anaerolineae bacterium
GTGCCAGCTAACATTTCCGCCTGTTCCTCCTGGCCCTCTTCTACCTTCCAGATACGATCAGGGGCGGTCAACTTTTCGATAAATAGCACGCCGTCGAGATGGTCGATTTCGTGCTGAAAAGCCCGCGCTAAAAAACCTTCAGCTTTGACGCGTACCTTTTTCCCCTTGAGATCTTGTCCTTTGACCGTAACAGACGCGTGACGCGCGACCTCGCCCACGTAACCTGGAACCGACAAACAGCCCTCCAAGCCCTCTATCACCTCGTCAGAAGCGCGGCTGACCTCAGGGTTGATGAGGGCGTATAATTGTCCGCTCCCCGGCTGCTCCTCATCCTCAGGGACATGTACAACAATCACCCGTTCCGACACCCCCACCTGCGGCGCAGCTAAACCGACGCCGTTCCCGGCGTGCATCGTCTCTACCATATCCTGCACCAACTCGGACAAGGTATCAAAGCGCGTCACCTTGTGCGCCTTTTGGCGCAACACTGGATCGCCTACCACTCTAATCTGTCTCAATCCCACTCTTGAACACTCCTTGTTTGTCTTGCTCTTGCCTCAACTCATGATAAACCTCGAACCACTCTGCCATAGCTGCATTGCGGTCGCGCTGTTGAGCCTCGCGCTCTTTTTGCTTAAAGTTTTCCAAACGATTGAAAATATCTTCCTGGACGCGACGCGGGTCGTGCACGTATTTGAAATCAAAAGAGCCGGCCTCGCCTGCCGTCTCAATCACGACCGTGCCATAGTTCAGCAACTGCGCGATGGGTCCTGGGATGCTCAAGCTAACGTGTTGCACCCTTTCCAGCGTAGTCTCGCGGTAAATCTCTTCCAAAAAGAACGGCCGTCTTTTGAGATCGATCAAGCGATTGCCGCTGACCTGATATATGTCATTCTGCCAATCCCAATACACATAAAACCACCAGGCAAAGATGGGCAGCAACAAAAACAACAAGAACCAGCCCACTCGAGATGGCCTTACACTCCCACTTAGAAACAGCAGAGCCAGCCCTGAGACAAATAACGCAGCGAAAATCGGCCGCAGGCTAACCCCCAACAAACGCCAGCCATTCTTGCGCCAGGTAATCGTGTTGCCGCCATCAGAGATGATACAAGTCTCAAAAGTCACCAGGTCTCTCAGCCATTGCAACCCGCGCCGCACCCAACGGACTATACCCAAAGACGGCGGTTCCTGCTCTTCCACCCCCTCCTCAGGCGGCGGTTCAACCTCTAGCGCCGACTCGGAGGCTTGCCCCTCCGGTTCCGGCGCCTCGATCTTTAACCGTCGCCGCAGTTCCTTCCGAATAAGCTCTTGCTTTTCCACTGTGGCGCGGCGCCCTGCATATTTCATCGGAGAAAATAACGCTTCACGCACATAATTGGGATGGTGAACGTGCGAAAAAATGATCTTTTCCGTCGCTGCTGCCGTCTGGATGACGATATCGCCATAGTCCAACAAATTGGCCCAAACGCCATCCTGATCGACTTGCAAGTCCTCGACCCGGTCCAGAGGCGCCTCGTCCCGGTCCTCTCGCAGCAATAGAACACGCTCAATGTGCACGATGCGCCGGTTGGTCACGATGTATTGGTCATTGCGCCAGTCCAGAAAATGATAAATCAGGAAAAAACCCGTCAACCCCAAAAGCGTCCCGGCAACAATCATCAAGATAGTGGAAAAAATCGGGGTGAGCGTCTCACCTATCGAAGACAAATAAACAGCACTGGCAAAGGCAGCCAAAATCGCCAGCAAAAAAGTAAAGCGTAGGGCACGCAACAAAGCCACCCAGTGCTTGGTATCAAAAAAAACTGTCACTTCTTCCTCGCGTTGCCAGGGAAAACGCGTGCGACCGGCCGCTTCGCGCTGACGCCCTACGGAATGTAGCATATCGCGAATGGACGGAAACGCCTTGATCATTTCGTCAAAGTCGAGCTTGTCGAGCACGAACAACTCGGCATTTTCGATGACATCCACAGTCGCATTGCGTGGTTGACCGGTCAACAAACCTGTCTCGCCAAAATAGTCACCGGGATAAAAATAGGCGCGCGGCAACTTTTCACCCATCATACGGGCCTGGGCACGCAGTTCACCGTGATGAACGACATAAAAAGCCATGGCGCGATCATCCTCACGTACAACCACCTCTCCATGCGCATACTTTTCACGCCGAAACCGTTCGGCCCACTGGTGCAAATCGTCGTCCGACATAAAATCAAACAATTTCATCTGGTCCAACCGCTGAACTTTATCCACGGCCAACCTCTCTTCCTTCACAACCGCCAAACGACACGAATCGACGTCGAAAAAGTATGAGCTTTATTTTATCACAAACTTGTTCCGATTAAAAGGTTGCCTTCTAGATGAAATCAGTTTATAATAGGTGCCATTCTAAGACACGAGGGAAGAGTGAATGGGTTCAAATGATTTTATCCAGGAGTCTACGTTAACAGATCAGAGCGCGGACCTGGAAAGTTTGCTGGCAGAAGAGTGCTTTACGCCTCTCAAGCGCGGTGAGGTACGTGAAGGTACTATTGTAAGTATCCGTTCATCAGAAATTCTGATAGATCTGGGCAGCAAAACTGAAGGGATCGTCGCGGGCCGTGAGCTAGAGCGTATGTCGCGCGACACGGTCGAAAGCCTAAGTTTAGGCGATGAGATACTTGCCTATGTCGTTAATCCAGAAGATAAAAACGGCAATATCATCCTGTCGCTTACGCGGGCCCAACTAGAGAAAGATTGGAGAGAGGCGGAACAGCTCTTTGAATCACAAGAGATGTTCTCGAGCACGGTTGCCGGCTTTAATAAAGGCGGCCTAATCGTGCGCGTGGGCAAAGTGCGTGGTTTTGTGCCGGCCTCACAATTGGCGACCAATCGTCACATCCGATCCGGACAAGGTGAAGGTACGACCCCAGAAGACAAGTGGGGGCACCTGACGGGTGAAGAGCTACAGCTCAAAGTGATCGAGATCGACCGGTCGCGCAATCGCCTCATTCTTTCAGAACGGGCGGCCATGCGTGAGTGGCGCAAAACGCAAAAAGAGAAACTGCTCTCCGAACTCGCTGAAGGAGAAGTCCGCGACGGCCAAGTCATTAGCCTGGCCGACTTTGGCGCTTTCGTAGACTTGGGTGGGGCTGATGGCCTAATCCATCTCTCAGAACTCTCTTGGAAGCGCGTCAACGATCCACGTGAGGTGCTTCACGTAGGGGAGAAGGTAAAAGTCTATGTGCTAAACGTAGATCAAGAGCGCCGTCGCATCGGCCTAAGCCTGAAGCGGCTGCAGCCTGACCCGTGGACGTTGGTGGACGAGAATTATGCTGTCGACCAACTGGTGGAAGGGCAGATCACCAAGCTGGCCAAGTTTGGCGCCTTTGCCTGTCTCAAGGGAGACGAGGAAATCGAGGGCCTGATCCACATTTCCGAGTTGTCCGAAGAGCACATCGGTCATCCCAAAGAAGTGGTCCAAGAGGGCCAACTTGTCACGCTGCGCATTATCCGCATTGATGCAGATCAAAGGCGGATGGGCCTGAGCCTGAAACGCGTCGACCAGGCCCAATATGCCGACCTGGACTGGCAAGCCGAA
>CAZSJU010000153.1:3677-8159 GCA_964607235.1 uncultured Anaerolineae bacterium
CGAGGCTCCGGCGGCAGAAGCGACAGCCGACGAAGAAACGGTGGCAGAAACAGCCAAAGCTCCGGCGGCAGAAGCGCCTGAACCAGATGCTTTAGCAGAGATGCCCCAGGATGAAGCTGAGGCCGAGACACATCCGGAGGAGCCATCCAGCGACGATGCGGATGAGCAAACAGATGAGGTCACGGAAACGACGACCGAGGTCTCAACGGAATAGGTTCTTTGTAGCTCACAACTGTAATCCGGCCTGGCACGTTTTTGGTTTTGCGCCGGTCAGTTTAAAAGTTCACACACCCGGCGCTTCAATGCATGAGGCGCCGGGTTATTAATAAATTTGGCAGTCAACAAATAGATTATGACACTGTGTTGTTGTAGGAACATTGGAGGCGAGAGCAAGTGGCAGACAAATTGGAAAGATTTACCCAGAGAGCAAGGCGGGTGCTGACGCTGGCGCAAGAAAACGCCGAAAGTATGCACCACAATTACGTCGGCACAGAGCATCTGTTGTTAGGGTTACTGGAAGAAGAAAGCGGTGTGGCCAGTCGCGTGCTGCAAGATTTAGAACTGAGCACCCGACGTGTCAAGGAATTAATCAAGCGCATGTCAGACACGAGCCGGCGCGGCTTTCGAACCAGCATGGAACTGACGCCCCGCACCAAGCGCGTCATTGAGCTAGCCGTAGAAGAAGCACGTCGCATGGGACACCACTATATCGGCACCGAACACTTGTTGCTGGGACTAATCCGGCAGGGCGAAAGCGTAGCGCTGGACATCCTAAAGCAATCCGGCCTCAGTCCCGAACGGATCCGCCAGGAAACCCAAAAGGCGATCAAGAACAACCCTATCCATGCCGGCGGGCAAGAGAAAGACGAGAAAAAGCGCGGCAAAAAATCCAAGACCCCCTTGGTAGACCAATTGGCCACCGATCTCACCTCTAAAGCCCAGGAAGGCAAACTAGACCCTGTCATTGGCCGGCAGATGGAAATCGAGCGGGTCATCCAAATCCTTTCCCGTCGCACCAAGAATAACCCGGCCCTTATCGGCGAGCCGGGCGTCGGCAAGACCGCCATCGTGGAAGGGTTGGCCCAAAGGATCGTGAACGGTGAAACGCCAGAGCCGCTCTTGGACAAACGGGTGTTGCAATTGGACGTCGGCTCACTGGTTGCCGGCACGATGTACCGTGGTCAGTTTGAGGAACGACTAAAAAGGGTGATTGAGGAACTCAAGGAAAGCGACAGCATCCTCTTTATCGACGAGGTGCACATGTTGGTCGGCGCTGGCTCGGCCGGCAGTTCGGTGGACGCTGCCAACATCCTCAAGCCAGCCCTGGCCCGCGGCGAGTTACAGTGCATCGGCGCCACCACATTGGATGAATATCGCCGCAACATTGAGAGTGACGCGGCCCTGGAGCGCCGTTTCCAGCCCATCATCGTCGAAGAACCCAGCATCGAGGAGACCATCAACATCCTGCATGGGATCCGCCAGGCGTACGAGGACCACCACAAGTTGCACATCTCGGACGAAGCGTTAGAAGCCGCGGCCTACCTGTCTGCCCGCTATGTGTCTGACCGCTTTCTGCCGGACAAGGCCATCGACCTGATTGACGAGACAGCGGCGCGGGTACGTATGTACAAGTCACCGCTGTCCAACAACCTGCGCGAGAGCTTTGGGGAACTACGTGAGGTCCAAAAAGAACGACAACAGGCGCTCAAAGAGGCGCGTTACGAAGATGCCGCCGACTTGCGCGAGCGAGAACGAGAACTGCAAGAAAAAGTTGAACAGTTGCGCCTGGGCTGGCAAGATATGGACGCGGGGCCGGCAGTGACAGACAGAGACATCAGCGAGGTGCTGTCCATGTGGACCGGCATACCGGTGATGCAAATCGCGTCAGAAGAGTCCGAACGGTTGCTGCATATGGAAGAAGCGCTGCATGAGCGTATCGTCGGTCAGATAGAAGCCATCAACACCATCGCCAAGGCAGTCCGGCGCGCCCGGGCCGGACTAAAAGACCCCAAGCGCCCCATCGGCTCTTTTATCTTCCTTGGCCCCACGGGCGTCGGCAAGACAGAGCTCACCAAAGCCCTGGCCGAGTTTGTCTTTGGCAGTGAAGAGGCGTTGGTGCAACTCGACATGTCCGAGTTTATGGAGCGCCACTCGGTAGCCCGCCTGGTCGGCGCACCTCCGGGTTACGTCGGCTATGA
Organism: uncultured Anaerolineae bacterium; assembly: GCA_964607235.1. Lineage (GTDB taxonomy): Bacteria > Chloroflexota > Anaerolineae > S140-20 > S140-20 > CAZSJU01. The sequence goes on from CAZSJU010000153.1 coordinate 5,876, forward strand.
AGACGCCGGTCAGCTCACCGAAGCGCTGCGGCGCCGGCCTTACTCGATCGTCGTCTTTGACGAAGTGGAAAAGGCCCATCCGGAAGCGTTCAACATGCTGCTGCAAATTATGGAGGAAGGTCAGCTTTCAGACGCGCGTGGGCGCAAGGTGGATTTCCGCAACGCCATCATCATCATGACATCCAACGTCGGCGCAGATATGATCAAACGCCAGACCGCCCTCGGATTTGTCCAAAAGGACGAGACGGAAAAAGATCAAAAGCGAGACTATGAGGAAATGCGCGACAAGCTGATGGGACAGCTCAAACGCGTGTTCCGACCCGAGTTCTTGAACCGTGTAGACGCCACCATCGTCTTCAAATCGCTCACCAAAGACGAAATTACCCAAATCGTCGACCTAGAACTGGACAAGGTCCGGGAGCGGCTCGAGGAGCGCCAGATTGAAATGGAGGTCACCGACGCGGCCAAGTCTGTGCTGGCCGACGAAGGGTACGACCCCGACTATGGCGCCCGTCCGCTGCGGCGCGTGATCCAGTATCGCGTAGAGGACGCAATGTCAGACGACCTCTTGGCCGGCAAGTTCCAAGAAGGCAACAAGGTCATCGTGGACGCCGAGGACGGCAAGATCGTCCTTAAAGTCGGGCAAGAAGCACAAGAGCTAGAAGAGCTAGAAGAGCTAGAAGAGCCAAAAGCCGTGGCAGAGGTAGCAGTGTAGCGCCGTACAACTGAATTCAAGGCCGCCGGGATAACTCGGCGGCCTTTTTGATTGCCACCCGCCCCATGCTCTGGTACAATGACGGGCGCAGTATCCTACCCGACGTGGCAGCGAGGTGAAAAATGGCCAAGACTCACACCCGTTACGTTTGTCAAAATTGCGGACGCCAGACCCCGCGCTATTTCGGTCGTTGCCCCGCGTGCGGCGAGTGGAACACGATGGTGGAAAAAGTCGTGGAACAACGCAAGGCAACGCAACGCCTGTCAGCGGGCGCCCCCCAAAGCTATCCCCAACGGCTTTCCGAGATCGCCACCGACACACTGGATCGCTTGTCCCTGCCGATGACTGAATTTTCGCGCGTGTTGGGCGGCGGCGTGGTTCCCGGCTCGCTCATCCTGGTCGGCGGGGAACCGGGCATCGGCAAGAGCACCCTGTTGCTACAGACCGCGGCGCTCATGTCTGAGACCAGCGGGCCGGTGCTCTATATCTCTGGGGAAGAGTCAGCCCGCCAGATCAAAATGCGCGCCGACCGGCTGCACATCGACCGGGATGATCTGTTCATTGTGACCGAGACCAACCTGGACACGATTTTGACTCACGTTCAAGACGTCCAACCCCGCGTGCTGATCATCGACTCGGTGCAAACGTCCTATAATGAATCGCTATCGTCAGCGGCCGGGAGCGTGAGCCAGGTGCGCGAAACGGCGGCGCGTCTGCAAGCGCTGGCAAAGCAAAGCGGCGTGGCGGTTTTCTTGGTCGGCCACGTGACCAAACAAGGGTCGATCGCCGGTCCCAAGGTGCTGGAACACATCGTCGACACCGTACTCTACCTGGAGGGAGATCTGTTTCATACCTACCGCTTGCTGCGCAGCGTCAAGAATCGCTTTGGCGCCACGTCAGAGGTGGGTGTGTTTGAGATGCGGGCCAGCGGCCTTGAACAAGTCCTCAATCCCTCAGAGGCCTTTTTGGCCGAGCGCATGGTCAACGCTCCCGGTTCGGCCATCGCCGTGACGATGGAAGGGACGCGCCCCCTGCTGGTAGAGCTGCAAGCCCTGAGCAGCACGACCAGCTTTGGGCACCCGCGACGGACGGCCAATGGCATTGACTTTAACCGCCTGCTCTTGATCACCGCCGTGTTGAGCAAACGGGTCGGGTTGCCGCTGAGCGATCAAGACGTGTTCGCCAACGTGATCGGCGGGCTGCGCATCGACGAACCCGCCTCCGACCTGGCCCTGGCGATGGCCATTGCCAGCAGCGTGCGCGACAAGCCGGTGGCGGCCGACCTGGCCTTTGTCGGAGAGGTCGGACTGTCGGGCGAACTGCGCACGGTGAGCCAACTGTCAGCCCGCCTCAAAGAAGCGGCCAAACTGGGCTTTCGCCGTTGCGTCGTGCCCAGGGCGATCCGGCAACAGGCAGAAGCGCTGCCCCAAGACCTGGAAGTGATCCAGGCCCGCTCGTTACACCAGGCGCTTGAAATCGCCTTGACGTCGTCCCCCCCATTGACAAAGGGATAGCAACCGACGAGGTATGCCAACCTCACACTAAAACCTGGGACAATTTCACTTTAAC
>CAZSJU010000154.1:0-2429 GCA_964607235.1 uncultured Anaerolineae bacterium
GGCCTTGGCCAGGGCGTCCACAAAGGCATGATACGTCTCTTTGTCCAGCGGGCAGTTGATGTAATCGCCGGCTTTTAGTGTCCCACGTCCATAGCGCGAGCCGCGAAAGGCGATGCGCATGTCTATCGAATCAGCCAGCACGATGGGCGCCATCGCGTCATAAAAATAGAGATAGTCCTGTCCGGTCAGGCCGGCGATAGCCTCCGACAAAGCCGGCGAGGTCAATGGCCCGGTGGCAACGATGGCGGGTCCCTCAGGCACCTGGGTCACTTCTTGGCGGTGCACAGTGATGCGGGGGTGATTTTCGATCCGCGCGGTGATGGTCGCGGCAAAGCGTTCCCGATCTACCGCCAACGCGCCGCCTGCCGGCACGCTGGATTCGTCCGCCACCGCCAAAATCAGCGAGTCGAGGTGGCGCAACTCAGATTTGAGCAAGCCCGGCGCCCGTTCGGCCAAGTCCGCTCCCAGCGAGTTGCTGCACACCAGTTCGGCCAGATAGCCGGTGGTGTGGGCCGGCGTTTGGCGACCCGGACGCATCTCGTACAACAGGACACGCGCGCCCCGCTCAGCCGCCTGCCAGGCGGCCTCGCTCCCTGCCAGCCCACCTCCAACGACGGTCAAGTCAAATTCAGACATATCTGTCCCCTACCACACCCGGCATATCAGTCCCTTTAAATACGCCGCCTCGGGGAACGTGAGCGCGACCGGGTGATCGCCAGCCTGACTCAGTTGCGCGATGATCTGCACGTCCCGCTCGGCGTCGAGGGCCGCGCCAAAGACGATCTTTTGGAACAACTCGCGCGAGACCAGGCCGGAGCAAGAAAAGGTGAACAGTATCCCGCCTGGCCGTAAGAGCTGTAAAGCGATCCAGTTGATGTCCTTGTACCCCCGGCTGGCTTGCTGGACGTGACGCCGCGAAAGCGCAAAACGGGGCGGGTCCAGGATAATCAGGTCAAACTGGCGATTTGCCGCGCGATAGGCGCGCAATTGTGCAAACACGTCGGCCACCTCGTTGACAACGCCGGCCGTGGGCAACCCGTTCATTTCTACCTGACGCGCCGCCAACGCCAGAGCTGGTTCAGACGTGTCGACGTTGACCACGCTGGCGGCGCCACCGGCCAAGGCATACACGCCAAAGGCGCCGGTGTAAGCAAAGGCATTCAGCACCTCGGACCCGGCGCAATAAACCGGCAATTGGGCGCGGTTCTCCCGCTGGTCCAGGTAAAAGCCGGTCTTGTGACCGGCTTTGAGGTCCACCAGGAACCGGTAGCCGTTTTCCAAGACCTCGACCAGGTCAGGCGGCGCCGCGCCCCACAATGGACCGGTGCATGGGCCCAGGCCTTCCTTGTCACGCACGTCCACGTCGCTGCGCTCATATACACCCTGTATCTCGTCCAGCAATTCTACCAGCAAGCGCGCCAGGGTCTCTTTGTAGCGCTCGATGCCCAACGTCAGCGCTTGCAGCACCAGCCAGTCACCATAGCGATCCACTATCAGGCCTGGCAACCCGTCGCTCTCGGCGTTGACCAGGCGATAGGCCGTGGTCCCCCGGTCAGCGACGAGGGCTGCACGCCCGGCGATGGCCCGTTCCAGGCGCGCGCGCCAAAAAGCCTCGTCTATGGCCTGTCCTTCGACAAGCTCAGGATAGTATCCTTGCTCCCACGTCAACAAGCGCACGGCGATCTGGGAGCGCCGGTTGAGATAACCCCGTGCCAGCCACTCACCGTCGACAGTGACGACGTCCACCAGGCCGCCATCCGTGGCCGTATCTTCTGTTTGGGCGATGGCGCCGGAGAATAACCAGGGATGGCGCTGCTTTACGATGTGCTCACGTTTAGGTTTGAGGGTCACACAGGGCAGATTCATGTTTGGTCCTCCACTTGGCCCACCTCGGCTAGTTCAAAGTATTGGCGCCGGACCAACGCCTGGTCTTGCACGCCAAAGATCTCTAACAAGTCGCCGATCAGCCTGGCTTTGCGCTCGGCGTCACGCCGTGACCAGGTACGGCTCTTGATCTCCAGGTAGGTCTCGCCTTCAAACGGGGCGCTCTGATCCATCAGGCGGTCCAGGTTGATGGCAAAGGCCGTATCTTTGTAAATGACGCGATAGCGTGTTCGCGCCTTGTGTACCTGGACCTCACTCACCGGCCGGAAATACTCGCGATAAAAGCGTAAACTGAGCTCGGCCTGGGCGCTAAAACGGGAACGGGAAAGCAGCACTGACTTTTCATACGCACGCTCTTCCACAGGACCGGTCAGCGTGAGCATGTAAAATACCTCTTGCACCTGGCCATCGTCGCCCAATACCTCATCCTCGCGATAGCGTAACCGCCCCTGCTCGGGGTCGGCAAAACTGAAATAGGTATCGTACTGGCGACGGATCGTGGGCTTGACCACCGAGATTTCAGGGTGTCGTTCCAGGATCTCGCA
>CAZSJU010000154.1:2529-8152 GCA_964607235.1 uncultured Anaerolineae bacterium
GGCGTCAGGTGCAAGCCATCCAGCGCGACAACGGTCACGTCAGCGCGCTTGCCTGGTTCCAAGGCGCCCACAAATGCATCAATGCCTAACGCGCGCGCGCCGCCACACGTGGCCATAGTCAATGCCATTCTTGCCGGCACTGCCAGCGGGTCGCCACTGATCCCTTTGGCCAACAGCGCCGCCAGCCGGATCTCCTCAAACATATCCAGATCGTTGTTACTGGCTGTGCCATCGGTGCCAATGCCCACCGCCAACCCTAGTTCCAGCATACGTGGCACTGGCGCCACGCCGCTGGCCAGCTTGAGATTGCTGGTTGGGTTGTGCACCACCCCCACCCCGGCGCGGGCTAACAAGCGCAGTTCGGCTTCGTCCACGTGCACGCAGTGAGCCGCTACCAGGTGGGTTTGTACTGCCAGCAAGCCTTGCTCGCGCGCCCAACGGATAGGCGTCATATCCCAGCGCTGTTTGGCTTCCTCGACCTCGCCGGCAGTCTCGGAGAAATGAGTCAACACTGGCACGTCAAACTCTTGCGCCAGCGTGATCGAGGCGGCTAGCATCTCGGGCGTGATGGTATACAATGCATGGGGCGCCACGGCCGGGCGGATCAGCGGATGCTCACGCCAGCGGCGGATAAAATCGCGGCTGTAGGCCAGGCTCTCCTCGTACGTTGGCGCGTCGGGCGTGGGGAATTTGAGGATCGTCTCGCCACAGATCGCGCGCATACCGACATCGGCGGCAGTGGCGGCGACTTGTTCTTCATAATAGTACATGTCGGCAAAGCAAGTCACGCCGGAAAGGATCATCTCGGCGCAGGCCAGGCGCGTGCCCAGCCGGCAAAAATCGGGGTCCACGAACTGACGCTCGACGGGCATCATATAGCCATGCAACCATACGTCCAGGCGCAGGTCATCGGCCAGCCCGCGCAACAGCGTCATTGGCACGTGGGTATGGGCGTTAATCAGGCCCGGCATCACGGCTGTGCCGCGACAGTCAACCACTTGACCTACCTCGGCGCCGTCCAGCAGCGCGTCAGTCGGCCCTAGCGCGGCGATTTGGTTTCCTAGTATGGCGACGGCGCCGTCGTGGATGAGCGTATAGTCCGCATCCATCGTCAGCACGAGGCCATGAGCCAACACGGTATCATATTTGGACACGAGTTCCTCCGTTTTGCACGAGCGTGTCGATCATTCTACCCCTGAACGCGCTAAATTGCTAACCGTTGACAAGCCCCCTATCACCCCGCTTTTTTCAACTTGGTCTCGACCTCGGCTTTTAGGCGTTCGACCTCGGCTTCCAGCGTTGACTCTTGCTGGGCCAGGGCTTTGAGTTCCTCTTCACTGGCAGCCAACTGATCCACATATTGCGCGCGCAGCGCGCCCTCTTTGCCCTGGGTTGACAATGCCTTCATATTGTCCTGGATCTGCCCCTGCGCTTTATAAATCTTGTCGCGCTTTTTGCCTACGCGCTGGATGCGCTGCTCCGCGGCTTCGATCTTTTGCCACAGCTCGAGCAATTCGACTACGAGGTCGTGGGTGCGGCGGTCGATCAGCCCTTGCTTCAAATAGTTCTGCAAGCCCTTGTACGACTGGCGGCGCACCTCTTCGTGGCGGCGCACCAGATGTCGCGCTTGGACCTTTAGCACTTGCTCTTCCCGCGGCGGCACCGCCACCTCAAAGCGCCAGCAGGTATCGGTGCGTTCGCGGGGTTCGGTGCTGGCGAACAGATCATAGCCTGTCGCCCGTGGATGTTCTACCAAGACCGTAATCCCATCGCCGGTGCGGTTGTTGAGCTGGTACTCACGCCAGCGGATTTCCCACTCTTCAATGTGTAAATAGGCGCCCTTGAGGTGCAATGCGTGTACCTCACGGCGTGAGCCATTTTTCTCTTGCACGTTGACGCCCAACTCAACAGCATAGGGTACCACTATCTCCCCACCATCGACAGTAAAGGGCAACACCGCCTCACCCACATACTCGCCGCCCTCTAACACTGTGACCGGGCCGCGCTCCAGCGTCAGGCTTGTGGTGTTGCGCAGCCGTAGCGTGGCCACCGGGTGAGCCGGCATCTTGGACCCGTTATATAACAAGTCCTTGCGGTAATCCAGCCAGGAAGCGACAATGGGCACCATGGCTGACTGACCGCGGCCGACGGTCACCGGCGTGCCGATGACATACTGGAACAGCTCACCCAGCGATTCGCCGGCGGTCGTGACCGGCGCGGCCGCCTCTAATGCTTCGGCTGAGAGCTTGGCCCGCCGTGGCGCCGCTGCAGGCGCTGCGGCGCGCATCATTGGGGCCATATCGGCCATCGCCATGTCCCGGGACACACCCACTCCCAGCGATTTGCTCGCTTGCTCAAATTCGACCGGCGCGGCCGCCACGCGCGCCTCTTCTTTCACCACCGGGCGCTCAGGCGTAAAGGGTGTGTACAAATCATATACGAACGAGATTGGCATGCCGGCCACCAACGAGAGCGAGATACCTTCCAGGTCTTCTTCTAGCCGATTGTCGAAAATGCCCCAACCCTGCAACAACGCGCGCGGACCGTCTTCTGCCTCGGACTGGGTCACCAAGCGGTAACTGACACGCCAGGTGGGCGCGGGCGCAATATAGCTGACGGACAGGTCGTGCGCGCCCGGCGTGAGACGAATCGTCACCTGACGGTAATTCTCCTGGCTCAGGGCCGTGCGCAAGAAAAAGCGCAGGTCACTGGCCCCGCGCGCGTCAAGGATTTCTAACCCCTGCACGCGGCTCAATGTCACCGTCCGCACATGGTCAGCCTCATCAGCGTCGATTTCATCGGCCTTTTCCAATAACAAAGACACCAATGACGTGTCCAGCGGCTGCCGTTCGGCCACCTCGTCCAGACCCAATAACGTCCCGGCTACGGACTCGCCCTGGTCCAGGGCGAGCCGCACGCGTCGCCCGCGCAAGCTGACCAACAGATCACGTAGGCTGCGGTCATTGTCCAGTTGAATGGAACAACCGGCCAGCCGCTCCGCGCGGCTCTGAGGCGTGGCGTAATCCACGCCCAACACCTGGCCGTTGCCCCAATCAATCGTGGTCAGGCTCTTGAGAATGTCGTTCATCTCTTCGACGCGGAACGAGAGTTCAACCTGTTCGCCACTGATTTTTGCCCGGCGCTCAAAAAAGCCCACGCCGTGTTTGTACAAGGTCATGTGGGTGATCGACAAGTCTGTCATAACGTTTCCTCCTGGGGTGGTACACTGAAACCCACATCTGAAAATGTGGGCGCCTCGCGGCTAATCCAGGCCATGCGTTCTATACGGATGATCCAATATAGCACAGGAACGCAAATCAGCCAAGTGCGCATGATTGGCGTAGGTTCGTGGGAGGGTCGTGGGGTTGAATTAGGGCAGTTCAATTACCCATAAATTATGATCGTCGGCATTGATAAACACAATGCGGTCGCCGCCGGGCGCGACGGCCCAGTCGTTGTTGGCGATTTTGAATGGGGTCTGACCTGGGTCGGTCAGTTGTCGGTGTGTGTCACCGACCACGTCGTATTCCCACAGCACATGGCTCTCAGCGCCGGGCTCCAGCGGTACGTACAACAGATGCACATCATCCCGCCAGCGATAGCCGCCAAAAAATGTCAGGTGACGCGGTGACACATGCCCATCGGTGGGCGCCAACCATAGTCCGTCGTCGGCCGGGTCTGTCTGAAAAGAGAGCAAGTATATCAGCCACGTGCCGCCCGGCGATAATGAGGTTCCACGCGGACGGTCAGCCCGCGCCAACTCGATGGACGCGCTCACCTGTCCCGCGTCGTCGAGTGTCAGGACCACGATAGCCGGATCTCCTCCGCCTTCCACGGGCATGCCGAATGACAAAATATGCCGCCCATCGATCCAACGGCTCCCACCCAGCCCCATCGCCTGGGCCATCATATGGGGCGCGCTGCCGTCCACGTTGGATACCCAGATGCGGGTCAGGCGTTTGTCAAAATCACCGCTCTGATCCGTGACCTGCCACATCGCCCATTGCCCATCAGGCGAAACGCTGACCGGCCGGCCGCCATTGTCGATAACATAGGTTTCACCGTCTACGACGCGCTCCAGGACGGTGCGCGCGCCATCAGGATAGACGTAAAAGGCGCCGTCACCGGTGGTATTGACGACCCGCTCGCTCACCAGCTTGGGTGGACCAGGATGCATCACGTCGACGCCATAGATGCCCACCGGCCGGCTGGCCGGCCGGTCGATAAAACGTACCTGATCGCCCATAGGGGACCAAAAAGGCGCGGTGCAACACCCACCACTGGTCAATTGGCGCAACTGTGGCGCGGGGGTTGGTGTAACGGTGGGCGTGGGCATTGGCGTTGGGGTAGGCGTCGGTGTGGACGAGGGTTTGGCTGTCGGCGTCGATGTGGATGGTGACACTTTTGGTGTCCCTGTGGGAGAGACTGTAGTGCTGGTCACCGGCCATTGGCGCAACTGGGCAGGAGTAGGTGTGGGCGTTGGCGCACAAGCTGCCAACAATAGCATGCCTATGAGCGTCAACAAGAAAAGGCGTTGCTTCATGGGAAACCTCGCCATAGAGGGGGCCAGGGCATCGCGTAATCGTTGAGCAACGGGCCGCCAAAAGCGACGTCAGGCTGCTCGTCTATAAACTGCCAGCGCCGTGGGTTGCGCAGGTCGCGCTGAAAGCCGCTGCCATATTGCCCCACCAGCGCCAGACTGTCCCAATCAGCGTCGATGAGCAACACCGGGTTGTAAGCGACAAGATAATCCAATCTACGGATTTCCAGATGCAGGTGGGGGCGTGAGGTACAGCTCTCATCAGGGTCGCCGCTTAACCCAATCACCTCGCCGCGCTGCACTGCCTGGCCCACGTTCAAGCGCGGGCGCTCCATCAGATGCCCATACAGCGAGACATAGCCGGCCTCCTCGTGCCGGATGACCAGGTTGTGTGGACCTGAGCCGTGCTCACTGGCGTCCACCTTGGCAACCACCCCATCGCCGATGGCCACGACCTCGGTGCCGCATGGCACGGAAAAATCGAGCCCAAAGTGCAACCCCTGACCACGCGGATACCAGATGTTACGAAAGCGATAAGCGCTAGTGGTGTTGCCATAAAACTGCCCCATCAGCCAGGTGGAAGGACCCGGAGGCGTATCGAACGGTAGACTAAAGGGCGGCGTCTCTTCCTGGGCAAAGGCAGACTGCGGCGTTGGACTAGCCAACATAAACAAAAAGAGTATGATTAGCAAGATCAGCCAGGTGCAGCGTTTCATATTTTTTCACCAGCAGCGTGACAAAAATTTGTACTCGAAACCATTCTATGAATTGTACGCCAACGTGGTCCATCTTTCAAGTAAAAAAGACTTGGCGGGTGCCAAGTCTTTTTTATCCGTGGCGGGGAGGCAGGGATTCGAACCCTGGAGGGAGCTATTAACCCCCTAACCGCTTAGCAGGCGGTCCCAATCGTCCACTCTGGCACCTCCCCGTGCTATATGAAAACGTCAAGCCTGGCGGAGGGAGAGGGATTCGAACCCCCGGTGACCTTGCGGCCACAACGGTTTTCAAGACCGTCGCCATCGTCCACTCGGCCATCCCTCCATAATACCTTCCCTAGAGGCGTCCAAAAGTATACCACGGGCG
>CAZSJU010000155.1:0-5517 GCA_964607235.1 uncultured Anaerolineae bacterium
CCCAGGTCTTCCCCGTGCACCAACCGGTGGGCTACATAGTACATGCCCAGCGTGGCCGGTGGCCCCAACACTACCGTCAGCCAGCTCAGTACCAGGGCCAGGTTGACCATGAGCAAGCTGACCCAAGCATCCCACCAATCTGATAGCGCCTGGGCGATCACCTGGAGCGGGGCCGGCAAATTTTTCACGGTCTTTGGGTTTACACCTTGGAGTGTTTGAACTGTGGCAAATAGTCGCGGTGTTGTTGGAACAGTGCGTTGACCATGGCTTTGATCTCGGCCAGCGAGAGCACGGCGGCGGTCAGCGGGTCGTAGGCGATGGCTTGGAAGACCAGGCGTGGATCGCCGGTCAGTGCTGCCTCGACTGCCATCTCTTCGACCGTGGCGTTGATGTGGGTCAGGGGCAGACACTGCGGCGGCAGCGGGCCAACGTGCACCGGGTGCAGGCCGGCCCGGTCCACGTAAACCGGCACTTCTACGCAGACGTCTGGGGGCAGGTTGGTGATCAGGCCGCTGTTGGGCACATTGCCGTTAAAGCCGTAAATCTCGCCGCCTTGCCAGGCGTTGATGATATGGGCCGCGTACTCGGTCCCGCGCGCCAGGCTGATGGGCGCCTCGGCGGCGAACCACTTTTGCGCTTCTTGCTTCCAGGTGTATTCGTGACGCTGATACTCTTGGAGGATATAGGCGTACGCGCCGGGGTTCCAGCCCGTGCCGTGGGTGCAATACTTTTCAATCAGGTCGGGGCGTTTGCGGAACCACCAGTTGTATTCTGAATTGTGGCCGCTGGACTCGGTGACGTAATAGTCCAGGGCTAGGAACATCTCGTTGCGCACGATCTCCTCGTTGTAAATCTCGGGCTTTTGCACCGCTTCCCGGATGAGGGGATAGGCGTCCTGGCCGTTCCAGGCATAGTCCAGATACCAGGCCAGGTGGTTGATGCCGGCGCAGGTGTAGGTAATTTCTTGCAGCGGCGCGCCGATCCAACGGGCCAACATCGCGGCAGTGCCTTGCACGCTGTGGCACAGGCCCGTGAGGCGGATGGTTGATTCGCGCCCCATTGCCCGGCACAGCATCGCCATTGGATTCGTATAGTTGAGCAAGAGTGCGTCGGGGCAATGGCGTTCCATGTCTTTGACGATGTCTAGCATCACCGGGATGGTGCGCAAGGCGCGAAAGACGCCGGACGGCCCGCGTGTGTCCCCGATGTTGGTGTCTATACCGTACTTTTTGGGGATCTCGATGTCGTGCCGCCATACGTCCGTGTTACCGACCAGGATGGTGCACAGCACCACGTCGGCTCCTTGCAATGCCGCGACGCGGTCCATGGTGGCCTCGACACGCGCCGGATAGTTCCCCAGCGCTACGATGCGCGCCACTGACTTTTGGGCAAATGACAGCCGTTCGGCGTCAATGTCCATCAGGGTCAGCGTTGCGTCCTCTAGCAGGGGAAAGGTCAGGATGTCCCGCGCCAGGCCGCGCGTAAATTCCAGGCTGCCGGCGCCGATAAATGTGATTTTGGTCATAGCCCCGGCACGCTGCGTTTGAGCACCTGATAGTTCTGCAGCGCCTTGCCGGCCCCCAGCGCTACGCAGGCCATTGGGGCCTCGGCGACGTAGGCCGGCACGCCTGTTTCGCGGGTCAGCAACTGGTCTATCTTGCGCAATAGCGAGGTGCCGCCGACCAATACCATACCCCGGTCAATGATGTCCGAGGCCAGTTCCGGTGGCGTCTTTTCCAACACGGACTTGACCATGCTGACGATGGCCGACAGGGGTTCGGCCAGTGCCTCAGTCACCTCACTGGACGTGATTTTGGCGGTCCTGGGCAATCCGGCGACCTGGTCCCGTCCCTGGATTTCCATTTCCAGGTCCTCTTCGAGCGGCAGCGCGCTGCCGATACGGATCTTGATTTCTTCGGCCGTGGGCTCGCCGATCATCAGGTTGTACTTGCGGCGCACGTAAGCGACGATCGCTTCATCCAGGCGCACGCCGCCGATGCGCACCGAGTTGGCGACCACGATGCCGTTCATCGAGACTACGGCCGCTTCACCCGTCCCGCCGCCAATGTCCACCACCATGTTGCCGGTCGGGGTGCCCACCGGCAATCCAGCCCCCATCGCTGCGGCCAGCGGTTCGGGTATCAGGTGGGCACGGCGGGCGCCTGACTCTATCGCAGCTTCGTGGACCGCGCGACGTTCGACGCTTGTGACCCCATAAGGCACGCTGATCATCAGCGTCGGGCCAAACAGATTGAAACGACCGCTGACCTTTTTGATAAAGTACTCCAGCATGCGATAGGTGACCTGATAGTCTGCGATCACGCCGTCTCGCAGCGGACGCATGACCTCGATCGCTTCGGGCGTGCGGCCATACATGGCGCGGGCTTCTTCGCCCACAGCGACGATTTTGTTCTCTTCGTTCGATATGGCCACGATTGAGGGTTCTTGCAGCACGATGCCACGGCCTGCGACGTGAACCAATACGTTGACTGTGCCCAGATCTACACCAATTCGCTTACTAAACATCTGACCTCCAGCGGCCAAGTTGATGGTATGTCAATATCCATAAATGTAGGAAGAGACGTCCGGCGTTATGGATTGCAAATCAGCCATTTCCCTTCCTCTTTGATCACGATGTGGTCTTCGTTGATCTCTTGCGTTTCTTGCTGACCTAAAAACGATAGCGTCATCTTGCCACTCACGTGGACCACCGCTGTGCTGCCGTCGTTGCTTTGTTCCTCAAAGATCAGTTCGTCGAAATTAATGTCGAACGCCTCGCCTAACTCACTGATGTCGCCAAAGGGCGCCAGGCTTTCTTGTACTCTGGCTCGTTGTGCCTGGCAAACCAGGCTCTGGGCCTGGGTGATATTCAGCCTCTCTATGGCTATCATAAAGGAGCGCGTCACCTCGACAGGATTTGCCTCTGTCTTGCAACCGGCCAACAAGAGCAGTACCAGTATGCAGAGCCACAGCTTCCAAGACTGCGATTTTACCATAGCACAATGCCGTTGGACTGGACCTCGGAGCGCCGGTTTAACCAGGGATGGCATAACTATCCCTGCTCATGCATCGACGAGACGATGTCTTGAGCCATTCTGGCGCTTTGTGGGTCATTCGATTCTCTCACCCCGACGTTCATTCAATGCCTGCATTCACAACACCGGCTTGGGGACACGTTACCCCAAGCCGGTTATCAGTATACACAAATGCTCCCAATTCGGCAAATCTTTGCCCGCGATGCTGCCGGGGCTGGCGATTGCCGCTGGCTGTGGGGTAAAGCCGAGCCTAGGCTGTCAAGTTGGCGACGGTGGGCGCATCTAGCTTGCCCACTACCTCTAGCAGCAACTTGAGCGCTCTGTCATAGTCTTGTCGGTGGATAATGGCGCCGTGGCTGTGAATGTGGCGTGCGGCCACACCCAGGACGACGGCGGGCACCCCCGCTTTGTGCCGGTGGATGGCGCCCCCGTCAGTCCCGCCCGGGATAGCCGAAAATTGCAGTGGGATCTCGAGCGCTTGAGCGGTGTCGATGACCAGATCGCGCAGCTTTAAATTGGGCACCATCGTGCGATCATAGAGCACCAGCGTTGGCCCCTGGCCCAGCTTGAGCGCTGACTCTTCGTCTTTGATGCCGGGGACGTCACCGGCAATGTCCGACTCGAGGATGATGGCCACGTCGGGGTTGACCACCTCGACACTGGTACCGGCGCCCCGCAGGCCTACCTCTTCCTGCACGGTAGCCGTGCCAAAGATCACGTTAGGGTGTGATGTTTGGGCCAGGTGTTGTAACGCCTGGATGACCAGCGCGCAACCCACCCGGTCGTCAAAGGCTTTGGAGAGGTATGTCTCGCCGATCAGGGGGGTGAATTGGGCCGCCGGGACTACCGGGTCGCCCACGCGCACACCGGCTTGTTCTACTTCTTGCGCCGACGTCGCGCCGAGGTCAATGTACATGTCTTGCTTTTCTACCAGCTTTTTGCGTTCGTCAGCCGACAACAAGTGGGGCGGCTTGGCGCCGATGATGCCGGTGATGTCTCCTTGGTGGGTCTTGACGATGACGCGTTGGCCGAGCAATACTTGATCCCACCAACCACCCAAGGGCACGAACTTTAGAAATCCTTCGGCGGTCACGTGGCGCACCATAAAGCCGATTTCGTCCATATGACCGGCCAGCATCACTTTGGGGCCGTCGCCATCCAGGCGGCAAATCACGCTGCCTATGTTGTCCTGCTGGATCTCACCCAGTGGTTCCATATAGCTGCGTACGAGGGCGCGTACCTCGTGTTCATAGCCGGGCACGCCGTGCGCCTCGGTTAACGCTTTGAGCAACTTTTCAGTGACGTCCAATGATGATCCTCCTTTAAATCGATTTTGAGATGGGGGAAGCGCAAAATCGACGGGCAATAAATTTTCTGGCAAAGCACAAGTTTGAACAAGTGGAGGCTATCATATATGATTTCTAACAAATTGTCCAGCCATAGCCTGACCTGGCAGTAATTCCAAATCTGTCATTGCGAGGCGCGTTTTTTTGCGCCGACACTTACGCTTGCGCGCAGTGCAAGTGAGCAATCTCCTGGCGACGGCGGGGATTGCTCACCTGCACTGCATCCGCAGCGCGGTGCAAGTGTCGCCCCGGAAAAAGCGTCCGGGGCTCGCAATGACACCTCAGATTAGGAATTGCTGAACGGCATCCACTGCCCTTGCTGGGCGTCCACTTTTCAGGTACAATGCAGACCATACTTGTCACGCGTGATATGACACGGCCGGGAGTTATGGAAGAGCAAGCGTTAATTCAAGCCGCCCAGCGCGGCGATATGAGCGCCTTTAACGAGTTGGTGCTGCATTACCAAAGTCAGGTGTATAATCTGGCTTATCGCATCATGGGCGAGCCTCATGCGGCGGCCGATGCGACCCAGGAAGCGTTCATCTCGGCCTACCGCGCCATTGAGCGCTACCGAGGTGGCTCTTTCAAGTCTTGGCTGTTGCGCATCGTCGCCAATGCGTGTTACGATGAGCTGCGCCGGCGTAAACGACGCCCGACCAGCTCGCTGGACGCGCTGCATGTGGTGGACCCGGCGCCGGTGGGACCGCTGGTAAACCGGCCGGAAGACCCTGAAGCCTATGCGCAGCGTCAAGACTTGAATCATGCGCTTCATTCGGGCATGCAAACTTTGCCACCCGAGCAGCGAATGGCCTTGGTGCTGTCGGACGTGCAGGGATATAGCTATCAAGAGATCGCCGACATCACACAGTCGTCGCTGGGGACCGTCAAATCGCGGCTGAGCCGGGCGCGGGCCAAGATGCGTGATTATTTGTTGGCGCAAGAGGAACTTTTTCCCCATGGGCAGCGTCTAAAGAGTGAAAAAGTAACAAAATTGTGACAAAATGCGCCCTGCTAAGGGGATTGGGTTGGGTGAAATTGATGTTTGAGGCTGATGAAAAGCGAGGTCAATTGGAAGAGGAGCGGATCGACGAGTTGCTGTCCGCTTATCTGGATGGCATGTTGACTGCAGACGAGCA
>CAZSJU010000155.1:5617-8137 GCA_964607235.1 uncultured Anaerolineae bacterium
CCCCAGAGACAGAGATGGAACAAGAGATGTTGAGCGTGGCTCAGGCGCCCACCGGTGTGCCGGACGCAGCGCAAGAGATGCTTGAGGAGGCTGAGGAGGCCGCACCGGCTATGATGGCTGAGACACCACAGGATGAGCGTGAGGGCCTGCCGCCCGCGACGGTAGCGATGGGGGGGGGAGACGAATTGCCTGAACCTGAGTTGTCTGCGGCGACGGCGCCTCGGGCGGAAACAGAGCAAGCTGCAGCGTCCGAAGAAGCGCCGGCGGGCGAGTCTATCACGGACAAGGCGCAGATCGAAAAACAGGTGTTCGGCACGCCCGAACCGGGCACTGCAATCCCCCGGATGGCGGCGCGCCCCACGCCGGAAAAAACGGACGGGGGCGATCCAGGACCTCACCCGCTGCAAGAGCAGGCCGCCACGGCGGCGTCGCCCGAACGGGCTGGCGCTGAGGCGGTGGCCGACGAGGGCGTGTCTGTGTGGTTGCGCCTGGCCGAGGGTGGGCTGGCGCTGCTGGTCGTCGCTTTGGCCGTGACGACGTGGGTAATCCGCCGCCGCGAGGTCTAGCTGCCCCTGATCATCTGTATAGTAGTCTTTATCGAGGAGATCCCCTTGAGCGTTTCCCTAGAGATGAACTATTGCCCGCGCTGTGCTCACCCCTTGCAAGATCAGCTTGCCTTTGGGCGCACGCGGCGCGTGTGTCCTGGCTGTGGCTTTGTTTTTTTTCGCGAGCACAAGGTGGCGGCCGCAGCCATCGTCGTGCGGGACGGGCAACTGTTGCTTGTGCGCCGCACGATGACGCCGGGGCAAGGCAAGTGGACCATCCCCGGCGGGTTTGTCGACTTTGACGAGGACCCGCGCGACGCCGTTGTCCGTGAGGTGTTGGAAGAGACGGGCTATCATGTGCGGGTCGTCCAGCTCTTGGATGTGATTTTTGGCCGGGAGCACCCGCGCGGCGCCAGCTTGTTGGTCGTTTATCTAACCCACATCTTGGATGCGGCGCCGGCGCTCCAGATCGACGAAAAGGAGGTGGATGCTGTCGGCTTTTTCGCGCCGGATCAACTTCCGCCTATTGCCTTTAAAGCCACTCGGCGGGCGATAGCGCTTTGGCAAGACCGGAATTGATGGGGCGGGGCGCTCATAGGTCCCGTTTGCCAAAGCTCCACATCGCGATCAGTAGCATAACGGCTGCATAGGCCAGGGCGTAAAACACGATGGACGATGAGGGCGCCCGGCCAAAGGTAAATAGGAAAGGTGGGGGGCCGTCGAAATTGGATCCCATCGAGATGTTGGGCGCCATAATGTGTGAGGCGCGACGCCACAGCACTTCGCTGGGCAAGAGCCGTCCGGCCAGCATACCCAGGTTGGCAGCGGTGTCGCTGTTCAGCACCGAGGCGATTTGTTCCACCCATCCGCCCACAAAGGCCAGCCCGTAGACCATAAACAACACCACGCCGTTAGCCATCGTCGAGAGGCGCGTGCCGCCCATGATGGACACGGTCATCAAGACGATGCCTTCGAGCACGTACAGGCCCAAGCCCGGCACGATGTTGCGAGGGGTATGACCGGAGATCAGATACACGATCAGGATGATGCCGCCGGTCAATAACAAGATGTAAAAAGTGACCATCATGGCGTGGCCCAGCCATTTGCCCAGGATGACTTGCCAGCGGCGCAGTGGCTTGGTCACGATCGCCTGGATGGTGTGCGAGCTGATCTCGCTCGAGACGGTATTGATGGTGGTCAGGATAGAGACCAGCACCACCAAAAAGTTGACCACAAACAAACCCATCATCAGGAAAAAGTTGGCCGCCAGGGCCAGCGCCTCGTCACGGGCGCCACTGCCGGCCATTTGGATGAGAACGGACTGGCGAATGTCGTCGTAGACCAGGTAAAAGCCGAGCGCAAACAAGGCCAAGAAGGCCAGTCCTAACCCAATGCCGAGCCATAATAACCGCCGTCGGCGGGCTTTTGCAAAGGTAAAGCGAGCGATGGTCAAAACACTCATTTGATCAATCCTTCCTGGCCCACCACGCGGACAAACATTTCCTCCAGGGATAACCGCCGGGGCGTCATTTCATACAGCCCGACACCCTGACCCACGATCCACTCGGCCAGGGCAGGAAGTTGATCCTTATCTTTGATAAATAACGTCACCTGGGTCCCGTTGGCGTTGGCGCCGTGTCCAAATTGGTTCAGCCCTTCCAGGAGCGCGCGAGTCACCTGGCCCAATTGTAACCTGACCTCGGTATCGCCCTCGACCATCGCGTTCAGGTCGGCGACTTGTTGCACTTGGCCTTTTTTGATAAAAGCGACCCGGTCACAGGTGACTTCGACCTCGCTCAACAGGTGAGAGTTGAGAAAGACCGTTGTCCCTTGTTCGCGCTGCTGGCGTATGATGTCGCGTACCAGGCGCCGGCCCAAGGGGTCCAGGCCTGAGGTCGGTTCGTCGAGAAAGACCAGCGTGGGCCGGTTGAGCAAGGCTTGGGCCAGCCCGATGCGTTGCAACATGCCTTTGGAG
>CAZSJU010000156.1:0-1216 GCA_964607235.1 uncultured Anaerolineae bacterium
TGATTTTTTTGTTTTTCATCTGCGTGAATCATAGAAAATCTGCGTCCAAAATTACAAGAGAGATAACATGTCACGATGTTCGGTTCCACACGCCATCCAGGCGCTCATTGCCAAGATTGGCCCGCTGGACGCGACGGCAATGGCCGCCGCGCAGGCGCGCCAGAATAATCTGACCAAGCCGCCCGGCAGCATGGGCCGGCTGGAGGACCTCTCGGTCCAACTGGCGGGCATCCTGGGCCGACCGCTGCCTTGCTTGCCCCACAAGGTCATTGTCACGATGGCCGGGGACCACGGCGTGGTGGATGAAGGGGTCAGCGCCTTTCCGCAGGCCGTCACGCCGCAGATGGTTTACAATTTCTTGCACGGCGGCGCGGCCATCAATGTCTTGGCGCGACACGTAGGCGCGCGGGTGGTGATCGTCGACATGGGCGTGGCGGTCGACCTGAGGCCGCATCCCGACCTGGTGGTCGTAAAGGTGGCCTATGGCACGCACAACATGGCCCAAGGGCCGGCGATGAGCCGGGAGCAGGCGTCCCAGGCGTTGCTGGCCGGCGCGCGGGTGGTGGAACGCGAATTCGAGCGCGGCCTGGACATCCTGGCCACGGGCGAGATGGGCATCGGCAACACGACACCCTCGGCAGCCATCGCCGCCGCGCTGAGCGGGCGCGCGCCGGCTGAGGTTGTGGGGCGCGGTACAGGTGTGGACGACGAGGGGCTGGCGCGCAAGGTGGAGGTAGTCGAACGCGCGTTGGCCGTCAACCGGCCGGACCCCGACGACGCGCTGGACGTGTTGGCCAAGGTGGGCGGCTTGGAGATCGGCGGGCTGGCCGGCGCGATATTGGCGACCGCCGCCCGGCGCCGGCCGGTGATGGTAGACGGCTTTATCTCCACCGCCGCGGCAATGATCGCCGTGGGCCTGGCGCCCCAGGTCCGCCCGTATCTGATCGCCTCACACCGCTCCCAGGAGCTGGGGCACCACATGATGCTGGAATGGTTAGAGCTGGCGCCCTTGTTGGACCTGGACCTGCGCCTGGGCGAGGGCACCGGCGCGGCCCTGAGCTTTTCTTTGGCCGACGCGGCGTGCAAGATCCTGGCCGAGATGGCGACCTTTGAAGAGGCCGGCGTCTCGCAGGGTGAAGGATAGAATGAGACGGCTGCGAGAATTATGGATAGCGGCCTGGGCGGCGGTGCAGTTTCTCACCACGCTGCCGCCGCT
>CAZSJU010000156.1:1316-5839 GCA_964607235.1 uncultured Anaerolineae bacterium
GCTGGCCCGCTTTGCGTTGGCCCGTCTGCCGGGGTTGACGGGTGACCTGTACGGCGCGACCTGTGAGGTCGTCGAGTTGGCCACGTTGTTGTTTTTCACGTTGGGGCTGTGACGATGGAATTGGAATTCGACGGCGTCACAGCCGCTCACACCGACCAGGCGTTGATCTTGCAGAGCGCGCGACCGCTAGAGATCCTGACCTCGGCCGTCTCGGGCGGCGGCCTGACGCGGGCGCGCTGGATCATCAACCGCCACGTGGACAAGGACTATGATCATCCCGACCCGGCCCGCGACTTGCAGGACTTTGCCTGGCGCCAGGGCATCGATGAGCCGTTTGTGGGGTTGTTGACGGCCGTCTATATGCGCAAGGCCCGGGCGGCGACCCTACGCTGCGAGGGGCTGACGGTGGCGGCCGTGGTCACGGCCGGGGTCAGCAACGCCACGGCGGTGGGCCTGAGCCAACCTTTTATCCTGCGCCCCGGCACCATCAATGTCGTGTTGTTGATCGATGCGTGCCTGACGCCGGCGGCGATGGTCAACGCCGTCATCAGCGCCACCGAGGCCAAGACCGATGTGTTGTTGTCGAGCGGGGTCCGCACGCCCGAGGGGCGTCCTGCCACAGGCACCTCCACCGACGCGGTGGTCGTGGCTTGCACCGGGCGGGGGGCGCCGTTGCCCTATGCCGGGCCGGCCACGCCGGTCGGTTGGCTGCTGGGGCAAGGCGTGCGACAGGCCCTGCGGGAAGGATTGCGCGCCCCATGAGAGACGGGAAAATTTTATTCCTGGCATTGATCCTGGACCTGGCGCTGGGTGATCCGCCCAATGCCTGGCACCCTGTGGCGGGGATGGGCGCTGCCATCGCGACCGCCAAACGTCACGCGCCGGGGCGCGGGCGGTTGTTGGCGTTGCTGTATGGCGCGGGGGTGGCGCTAGGTGGGGCGGTGACGTTGTCGGGGGTGGGCTGCTGGTTGACATGGCGCCTGGCGCGTCTGCCCCAATCCTGGCGCGGGCTGGCCCAGGCGGGCGCGCTCAAGATGACGCTGTCGCTACGCGGGTTGGCCGTGGCGGCCGGGGAGGTTCAGGCCGCGCTGGACGCCGGCGATTTGGCCGAGGCGCGCCGCCTGCTGAGTTGGCATCTGGTCAGCCGCGACACCTCGGCGCTGAGCGCCGCGCAGGTGGCTGCCGCTGCGGTCGAGTCGGTGGCCGAGAATGCCTCGGATAGCCTGGTGGCGCCGTTGTTTTACTATGCCGTGGGTGGATTGCCGGCGGCCCTGGCTTATCGTTTCCTCAACACCGCCGACGCCATGTTGGGCTATCGTGACCCCCAACACGAGTGGCTGGGCAAGGCGCCGGCGCGCCTGGATGACCTGGCTAACCTGGTCCCGTCCCGGCTGACGGCGGCCGCGTTCGTGCTGGCTGCGCCCCTGGTGGACCTGGACGCCGCCGGCGCCTGGCGGGTCTGGCGGCGCGACGCGGGCAAGACGGCCAGCCCCAACGCCGGGCATCCCATGAGCGCGGCCGCGGGCGCGTTGGGCGTCGAGTTGGAAAAGGTGGGCCACTATTGCCTGGGGGCAGGGGGGCGCGACGCGACCCCGGCGGACATCCGCCAGGCGCTGCGCCTGGTGGCTGTCGCCACGGCGCTGGTGACCGTCTTGTTGATGCCCTTGACCGGGAGGCGGGATGACCGGCGACAAGCGTAACCTTGTCCCCCGCGCTACGGTGCTGGCGACCCCGGCCGCCCATCACGGGGCGCTGGATTATGCCGAGCTGGAACGGTGGGGGCTGGACCCAGCGGCGGTGCTGGATTTCAGCGTCAACAGCAACCCTTATGGACCCTCCCCGGCGGTGCGACAGGCCGTGGCAGAGGTGCCGCTGGACCGTTATCCCGACCGCGAGGCGCTGGCGCTGCGGCGCGCCCTGGCGGGACGACTGGACGTCGCGCCGGAACAGATTGTGGTTGCTAACGGCACGGCCGAGCTGTTGTGGTTGGCGGCTTTTGCTTTCTTGCGTCCCGGAGAGCGGGTTTTGCTCGTCGCGCCGGCCTTTGGCGAGTATGCCCGTTCGGCGGCGTTGATGGGCGCGGCGGTTAGCCATTGGACGGCCAGGGCCGAGGATGGATTCACAGTGTCGCCCGCTGGGGTGGCCCGCGCCCTGGCGCGACATCAGCCCCGGATGGTCTTTGTGTGTACCCCCAACAATCCCACCGGCGTCGTCACGCCCCGCGCGGCGCTCGACGCGTGGGCGCGCGCTCACCCAGAGACCTTGTTTGTGATCGACGAGGCCTATCTGGCTTTTGTCGCGGCTGGGGACGAGGCGGTTGAGGGGAGACAACCTGCTGGTGATTCGGCGCTGAGCCTGAGGGCCGACAACGTGTTGGTGATGCGCTCTATGACCAAAGATTACGCGCTGGCCGGGCTACGGTTGGGGTACGCTGTCGGCGCGCCGGCGGTGGTGGACGCGCTGGCGCGGGTGCGGCCGCCCTGGAACGTGAATGCGCTGGCTCAGGCGGCGGGCCTGGCTGCCCTGGCGGACCAGGCGCATTTGCGCGGATCGTTGGCCCGGTTGCGCGCGGCCAAGCGGGCGCTGGTCGCCGGCTTGCAGGGCCTGGGATTGCGGCCGTTGCCCTCGGCGGTGCATTTCTTCTTGGTCCCGGTGGTGGACGGCGCGGCCTTGCGGCGGCGGCTGATGCGGCGCGGCGTCCTGGTGCGAGATTGTGCCTCCTTTGGCCTGCCGGCCTATGTGCGGATCGCCCCGCGCCGGCCTGAGGAGAATGCGCGCTTGCTGGCGGCGATTCGAGAGACAGCGCCGTGACGCGGATGATCCTGGTGCGGCACGGGGAGACGGACTGGAACGCTCAGCGGCGCTTTCAGGGGCAGACCGACGTGCTGTTGAACGCGGTTGGGCAGCGCCAGGCGCGGGCGTTGGGGCGGCGGCTGGCGGGGGTGGCGCCGGACGCCCTGTATGCCAGCGACCTGCGGCGCGCGTGGGACACGGCCCAGGCCATCGCGGCGGCGGGCGGGCTGGCGGTTCAGCCGGAGCCGCGCCTGCGCGAGATTGACTTTGGCGCCTGGGAGGGGCTGACCTACGCGCAAATCGTCCAGCGTTACCCCGAGGCGGTGGCGGCCTGGCAGGCTGACCCGTCCGGTGTGGCGCCGCCGCAGGGCGAAGCGCTGGGGGATCTGGTCGCGCGGGTGCGGGCGGCCTTGGACGCCTTGATCCAGCGGCATCCAGAAGAGACCGCCCTGTTGGTGGCCCACGGCGGGGTCTTGCAGGTGCTGTTGTGCCTGGCCTTTGACCTGGACCCGGGGCGGCGCTGGCAGTTCCGGCTGGACCCGGCCTCGGTGTCGGAATTGTCCGTGTACCCGGAAGGTCCGATCTTGAGCTCGTTGAACGACACCGGGCACCTGAGGGAGGGGAGTGAATGGGCAAGTTGATTTTGGTATTGGGCGGCGCGCGCAGCGGCAAGAGCGGCTTTGCCCAGCGCCTGGCGCAAGAGCGCGGCGGCAAAGCGGTGGCTTATGTAGCCACGGCCGAGGCCAGGGATGAAGAGATGGCGGCGCGCATCGCGCTGCACCGCGCCTCTCGTCCCGCCACGTGGCAGACGGTCGAGGCGCCGCGGGCGGTGAGCGCGACTATCCTGGACCAGGCGCGGATGGCGCGGGTGGTGTTGCTGGACTGTTTGACCATGTTGGTCTCCAACCTGTTGCTCGATGCCGAGGACCCCTTTGCCGAGGGGGTGGAAGCGCGGGTGATGGCGGAGGTCGAGGCGCTGGTAGACTGTGCCGGGACGCTGGGCGGTGACCTGATTATTGTGTCCAACGAGGTGGGCATGGGCCTGGTGCCGCCCTATCCGCTGGGCCGCGCGTATCGCGACGTCGCGGGTCGCGCCAACCAATACCTGGCGCGCGCCGCTGACGAGGTCTATTTCCTGGTTGCAGGGTTGCCCATGACGCTCAAGGGTCCCCCCTCTAGCTCCTCCTTTGACAAGCTCCCTTGACACCTGCGTGCAGGGCAGGTGAGGACAGGCCCCAATAGGGGGGAGGATTTGTCTCATCTTCATTGGCACATAGGGGCGCGGCGCACGGGCTTTCCCCCCTGGGGGGGAATTGAAGGGGGGGCCTATTTGGTCGATTCCAGGCTAAAGGTGAGTGGATAGCCGTCCAGCCGCGCAGCGGCGTGCGCCTGTTGCACCAGTTGTTCCGCCTCGCGCCGGGGACGAGTCACCACGCGCGCCGTGCCGCGCGTGTGAGCGACCCAAGCAATGTGCTCTGCCAGCTCGTCGGATAGCTCGAATATGGCCATCAGTAATGCGATGACATAGTCATAGGGCGTCACATCGTCGTTGTGAATCAGCACGCAGCATGGTGGCTCTAACGCCGACTGGGAGTGGGCCTCGGGGTGGGCCAATGGATTGGATGCTTTTTCACCGCTGGGCTGGTTCATGTCAGGTCCTTGCTTTGCTGGGTTGTCGTCGGGGCCATTATAGCACGGCTGTTTCATCTGTGCCAAATTTGTTCCCCCCC
>CAZSJU010000156.1:5939-8112 GCA_964607235.1 uncultured Anaerolineae bacterium
GGGGGGAGTTAGAGGGGGGCCGACCACTCGGCCAGGGCAAGGGCGCCGTCGTCGCGGCGACAAAAGCGCGCGTCGCTGGCGATGGCAGTGTGCACCGAAGCGGGGCGGGCGTGCCAGGTCTCTAATACCCGGTCGATGAGGGCATCGGCGTCCAGCGGCTGCCCCATCTCACATAATACCCGGTAGGCGGCGTTGGCCAGGTTGCCGTCGTCCGGCAGACCCCACTCGCGCAGCCCGAAAATCCCCTTGCCGACGCGCACAAAAACGTCGGACCGGCGGTGAATGTGCACGTGAATGTTGCGCGCCGAGACTTGCTTGTCCGCCGGCAGCCGGGCGTTGGTGCGCTCTGCAATGACCGTATAGTGCGCCGGCTCGCCCAACTCGCGCAGGGCCAGGATCATCTCGTCCAGGCGTTTGCCCGACCACTTGAGCAGCGTGCAAGTCCCGTCTTGCACGTCAATGTCCGGGTAGACGCGCAGGCAAGCCAGCAGAAAATCATCATCCAACTGTTCCTGGTGCTTTTTGTAAAAGCCCTTGCGCTTGAAGCGGTTCAGCAACTCGCGGGTGGACAAGGGCAGCTTTTGCTTTTTCAACACGCGCGCGAACCGCTTTTGGACGCCCGCTACCGCCTTGAGCGGATAGCGCGTCAACCCCGCCAGCCCCAGATTGCGCAGCCAGAGCAAATCCTGGTCCACTCTGGACAGCAACCAAAAGGCGCCCAGTGGGTCGATGTCGCCGACGGTCATCTCGCGCCGCAGCGCGGCCGCTAGCTCGCGCGCGTCCATCAAGCCGCCGGCCTCGGCCAACAGGTGATGGCACAACGCCGCCAACGGCGCGACCTGCTCCCGGTCACCGGGCTGGGCCAGGATAGAGAGCGCGTGCATCTGGATCTGTCGCGCGCGTTGCCGGGTAAAGCCCAGCTCTTGCCCAATCTGCTTTAACGTCCGCCGCTTCCCGTTCAGGCCATAGCGCCAACGAATCACCTGCTCGCGGCGCGCGTCCAACGGCGCCAGCCACTGGCTGATCAACGTCGCCAGCGTCGTTTCGGCCAGCTTGAGACGGTAGAGCGGCAGCATCCCCCGCTCTGCGACCTCGTCGTCCCACGCCGCCCGACCTTGCTCGGCCAGCCAGACCAAATAGCGCTCCAACCGGGCCATCATCTCGGGTGAGGACGTCAAATGGCCGTCCGCCTGGCGCACAAATTCGCCGATCGAACGGATGCCTTTTGCGTAAAACTGGTGCTCCTGACGGGTGGGCAGCGCCAGGCGTTGCAGGGGAATCTGGTCCAACAGCGCATAGGCCGTGCAGGCCAGCAGTTCGGGGTCCACCGGCGGCGCGGAGGGCGCGGGGGGCGCCGCCTCCGCGACCTCGCACAATACCTCGGGATGCGCGTCCAGATAGGCCTTGAGTTTGCTTTGGATCTCGGCCGCAGACTTGAGGCCGAGGTGTCTCACCCCCACAAACTGCCCCAACGGGGCGCAGGCTAACCTTTCCACCGTCGTGATCCCGGATCGCATCAGGGCGTTGTAGGGCCGGGTCGACAGCCCCAACATGTCCAATGGCGTCGGGGAAGGCGCGCCCGTCCCGAGATTGCCCGGCGCGTCTTGCGGCTCAGGAGACGGCGGCGCGGCGAGGGGCTGGCGCGCCACATAGTCTTCTAGCTTTTGACGGATCTCGCCCAGCAGGGCGGGGCCCAGGCTGGGGATGGCCAGCAATTCATCGTCGCCCAGCGCAGCCAGTTGTGGGACGGTATCGATGCCACCCCGCTGCAGGCGGTTATAGGCGCGGCGCGACAACCCCAAAACGTCAATGCTGGTGCGAGCAAGATCAACCACAGCGCTCATCAAGCCTCTCCTCCCCTGTGTCGTGCGTAACAGTCCACAGGCCATAGGGTAGACGTGTCTAAAACAAGACAAAAGGGCCACCCCAAGCGCACGCGTCGGCGCGCGCGCCCGCTTGGTTGTGACCCTCTATGGTTTTCCCTGGCGATAATCATGATCGACACTGTCATTTCTAATGTCTCCGGCCGCGCGCCGTGTCTTCCCTGGTCGATGACACGCGGCCAGACACGCCCCGCACTATAGCACGAGCTTTTCCCAGCGTCAAGTGGACAAATACGCTCACCGCAATTCCTAGTTCGAGTTGTCACTGCGAGCCGCAAGGGGCGAAGCAA
>CAZSJU010000157.1:0-8095 GCA_964607235.1 uncultured Anaerolineae bacterium
GATGACTTTATGGCCTAACAGCTCAATCTCGACGCGTTTGTCACGTTGGGAACTGCCCAGGCTGACGCTAACCACTCTTTTCATATGATCTTCCTTGTTTTACAGTGCCAAGTGGCTTTATTATAACCCATATTCACAAGATGAAAAGACAGTCTCCGTCGCTACTGTCGGGGCCTGGATTTTTCCCGGTTGCTCTACTGTAATATAATGGGGGTGTTGAAATCGGGGCATAAAGATGGGCGATATGTCGATTGAGATCCATTTGGCTACTGTGGGGCACGCGCCGGGCATCGCCGCACTGAAGCGTTTGGCGTGGCCTGATGAAACCGTTGACCTCACACAAGTGAGGACGGCGATTGCCGCACCAGGGCACGCTGCCTGGGTGGCGTTGGATGCCGGTCTGGTGCTAGGGTTTGTGGACGGTTTTTTGACACGTTCTCCAGCGGGTATCCAGCGTTGGGAGGTGGACCTGCTGGCGGTTCACCCTGACTACTTGCGCTGGGGGCTGGGGCGACGTCTGGTGCAGGCCAGCACCGACGCGGGCCGCCAGATGGGCGCATCCCTGGCCCGGGCGCTGATTGGCGTTGAAAATGTCGCCAGCCAACGGACTTTTGCGCGCTGCGCCTATCAGCCGGAGCCAGGCACGTGTGAGTTATACGTGTCTTCAAAGGGACGGTTGCCGCGAGGGTTACACACGCTCCCGGTGGTGACGTTTAATTACACGGGCTTTTGGGCGGAGGGCGCGTGGGCCAGCCTCGCTTTGGACGCTGCGCAGATGGCCTGTCTCGATGGTTATGGGGATTTGATCGGCGCTGTGATACCTACGGAGCATGTCCGGGGCGGGCAGATTGAACGGGTCTGGGGCGCTGAACGGGTCGGGCGCTATCGGTGGTGGGTTTTAGAGGGCTTGGCGTTTCGGGCACGAGTTCCGAGATCTGCGCAAAATTTGAGACTTTGTAGCGCCTTTATGCGTATAGAAGAGTAGAAACACGTTAGGCCGAGTCCGATCAAGTTTTGTAGAACGTCTATATGACAGGAGGAGATTGCATGGGGATCATCGCTTGGATTATCTTTGGTGGATTGGCCGGATGGGTGGCTAGCATGGTTGCGGGTAAAAACGAGCGCCAGGGCTGCTTGTTGAACATCATTGTGGGGGTGGTTGGCGCTTTTATCGGTGGCTTGCTCATGCAGTTTGTCACGGGCCACGGGTTCAACTTTGGCTTTAACTTGTCCAGCTTTATCGTCGCGGTCTTGGGCGCGGTGATTTTGTTGGCCATCGCGGGGCGTTCCCGCCGCTGATCAACGCTTGCGGGGCTTGACCGTTTTCCAGCGCACCGAGGTGACCGTACGATCGGTGATCTCGGCGGTGAGCGCGGAGCGGTTATCGTCGACACATAGCTGGACGGTATAGCTAAGGGTATAAACGGGCAGGCCATTCACGCGCTTTTTGCGAGATTTGCTATAGCGCTGTAGCTGAAAGGCCAGGTCATGCGCTTTGAGCACTTGCTCGACGCGATCCATGGTTTGTTTGTGTTGCGTCGTGCGGACGCGGAGCTGTGTTGGGCGCGTCACGACGGTCAAGAGGTTAGAATGAGTGGTGAAATAACCGAGCCCTCTTGAAACCACAAACACGATAGCGGTCGCGCTGACTGTCAGTGCATAAAGTCCCACGCCGGTCGCCATACCGATGCCGAGGGCAATGATCAGCATGCTGGCGTCACGTGGGCTACGCAGCCCATAGCGATAGCGCACGACGCTGGCTGCGCCCAATAGACCAAAGGCGCGCACTAATTGGTTGCCGACGATGAGCATCATCAATGCCCCGGCGACGCTGAGCAGTATTTGGGCGTAGAACAGGTCATGTTCAAAGACTGTCATATGGGGGCGGTAGGAGATCAGCCCCCCCAACAGTGCTGCCAACAGCATCACCGGTGCGATCTCGACCAGCGTTTGCAGAAACGTGCTCATGTTAAGGGCTAGGCTTGTTTGGCTCTCTTTTGATTGTACCTCGTTCAGAAATGGGGTCGGCGTAGGCGTTTCGGGGAGCGCGTTGTTTTTAGCGGCAACCAGCGTGCAAAGGTCTAGCAAGAGAACCGTCGCTACGAGACAAGCAACCAAGAGCCACAAGCGTCTATTGGTTAACCGTTGCCTCATCTTGCACCTTTAAATTTGCGCTACACGCGGCGCACGACCGCTTAATCTGTCACTGTTGCTAGTCTAGCACAGATTGGTGAGAGACAAAGTTACAGCGACGTTACAGAGGCGTTAAAGGTTGGGTTATTCGTCAGCGACCTCGCCTTGCAGGATGGCCTGGGCGCCCGTCGCTTCCGCGCGACATTTGGGGCAGCCGATGTAAGGGTCGTCCAGTTCGATCAAGTGCTTGCTGCACACTGCGTATACCTCGACGCGCCGCAGGAAGAAAAAGCGCCGCACGACTTGGCCCTCCAGCGCCAGGTGTGGTGAGGCGTTGGCGCGCAAGATGTCTGGCACCGGGCATGTGTCACAGAGTGAAGGTTGCCAGGGTTCGCTGTCAGGATTGCGCGCGATCAAGCGGCACTCTTGCGTCGAGTGTCCTCTGTGATAATCTTGATAATAAAAGTGGCATTCTTTTCCAGTAGGTGTAATCATGTTTTATAGTGCCTAGAACTAGTTATACTTGGCAAAACGGCCCACAGGCTCAAACCGGTGGGCCGTTTTGCGATCTAAAGACCGGGGATGATCAAACACGGGTGACGTACGTGTCGTTGCGGGTGTCCACCCGAATCACGTCGCCTATCTCCACAAAGAGAGGAACCGAGACTTTGAGGCCTGTCTCTAACTGGACTTGCTTGGTCGCGCCGGTGGCTGTGTCTCCCGCGACGGCCAACTCTGATTCCACGACCTCCAAATCAACGGTGGTAGGCAAGTTGACGTCGATGGCTTCTCCTTCATAGAATGCCACTTCAATCTCTGCATTGTCCTTGAGATAGGGCACGGCTTCGCTCATCACGGCGTTCGACAGCGCAATTTGCTCAAAAGTTTCCACGTCCATCAAGTGGTACAGGTCACCGTCGTGGTAAAGATACTGCATCGTCTGCTTTTCGATGCGAATATCCTGGACCTTGTCGGCCGAGATAAAGTTGTGTTGGCGCGTTGTGCCGGTGCGCAGGTTACGCAGGGTCGTGCGAATGGTGGCTTTGCCCCGGCCCGGTTTGTGGTGTTGGTATTCTAAAACCTTATAAAGTTCCCCATCCATCGTAAAGGTCACGCCTTTACGCAATTCGTTGACATCGATCACAGATTTTTCTCCTTCAAATTGTACTTTAACCAAGTTTTGCTCATTATAATACAATCGGCATAATCAGCAAGTGGGACGCTGTCAACCCGTTGAGAATCAGGCCTCTTGTTTGTTTTCAATCCAGCGCAATGCGGCGGCCGGCAGGTTGGCTATCGACCCTTGTTGGATGCTAGGGCCGGGCAACGAGTCCAGGAAAGCCGGGCCATAGCTCTTGGTCAGCAGGCGTTTGTCGAAAATGACCACGACCCCGCGGTCGCTGTGGCTACGAATCAACCGGCCGAAACCTTGCAAAAACCTCAAAACGGCCTCGGGCACGAAATAGTCAAAAAAGGGGCTTTCGAACTGCTCTGCGCGGGCAGCATAGATTGGATCACTGGGTACCGCAAAAGGCAGCCGCACGATCGCCAGGCAACTCAGCGCCTCCCCAGGGATGTCCACGCCTTCCCAAAAGCTGCGTGTGCCCATCAGCACCGCTTTGGGAGTGTTTTGAAAGTCTTCCAGCAGTTGCCGGCGTGAAGAGCCGCCCCCTTGCTCCAGCACGCTGATTCCCTCTTGCGCCATGCGAGCAGAGATGGCGCGGGTGGTGGCCCTGAGCTGGTGATAGGATGTAAAAAGGGCCATCGTACGTCCCTGGATCGCTTTGACCAGCGCCGCCAGTCCTTTTTCTAACGCCCCTTGATAGGCTTGATGACCGGGTTGACTGGGCATACATGGTTCAGGGATGTCTTCGACCAGATAGAACAGCGTGGAATTCGCATAGTCAAAGGGCGAGCCCACCTCTAACTCGTCTGCGTCCCAGGCATATAAACGCTCGCGGATAAAGTCAAAGCTGCCTGCGACGCGCAGCGTCGCAGAGGTCATGATCACCGAACGTTTTTTCTCCAAAAGGTGTTCGCGGACCAGCGCCCCGACCTCCAGCGGCGCCACGTGTAGCGACAGCGTGTCATCCTGGGCGCTGGCATTGATCCAGCAGACATTGTTTTCCGAGGGCTCGAAGACAATGTGGTTGAGTTGATCGATCACCATTCCCAGACGGCGTTCGACGCTGACGATGCGACTGTAGAGATCCTCTGCCGTCTGGCGTGTTTTACCTTCCAGTCCGGACAATTCTTCGGCCAAATGATCCAGGTTGCTGTGCAACGCGTTCAAATGAACGGCAGTGTTGTCCCACACGATCTCGACTTGGCTCCAGCCGGGCTGGGACCGCAGTCCACTTTCTACCCGCATCCGCCGGTTATAGCTGCCGCGTGACGGGCCTGAAAAGTCCTGAACAAAGAGCTTTAACGTGTCAAAAAACTCTTGGGCGTGCTGCTCGGCGTGACTCACGTGTTGGCCCAATTTGACGACCCGATCTTGCAAACGCTGACACGTTTGGGGCGAATCGCAAGCACGTGATAGGACGACGATATCGCCCAACAAACCGCGTGCCCCTCGTCCGCGCTCCGCCTGACCGATCTCTCGCAGCAACCGGGCGACTGCCTGACGGTCGACCTTGAAGCTGAGTTGGTTGGCGGTGGCGTCTTCGAGGTGTTGGGCCTCGTCCACAATCAGATTGTTAAAGGGGGGCAGCACCCGGTTGCCCATCGCGACGTCGGACAAGAGCAGCGCGTGATTGACGATGATGAGGTGCGCCCCTTCAGCGCGCCGGCGGGCACGATAAAAGAAGCACTGACCTTTGGCATAGTTAGGGCAACGGTCTGGGTTACAGCCCTCAAATTCTGCGGAAAGGCTGTGCCAGAACGCGCGTTCACTTGACGAGTATATCGACAGTTCTTCGTCTTCACCGGTGAGCGTGTTGGGCAGCCAGACCAAGATCATGGCTAGCATACGGGCGTCCTCTGGGGAGTGGGGGCCGCGCCGGCGCAAGCGCTCGAGTTGTTGCAAGCACAAATAGTGACTGCGTCCCTTGAGTACGGCAGCTTCCAGGTCAAAGGGGAGCAGGCTCTGTACTTGCGGCACATCCTTGTTAATCAATTGTTGTTGCAAGTTGATCGTGTTGGTCGAGATCACGACGCGTTCATTGTTGCGTACGGCCCAATGTGCGGCCGGTAACAAGTAGGCCAGCGATTTTCCGGTCCCGGTCCCTGCCTCCACCAGCAGGTGATCCCCCCGGTTCAAGGTGTCGGCCACAGCCTCTAGCATTTCGATCTGCTGGGGGCGGTATTCATACCCGTCAAAGTTATGGGCCAGGGCGCCATCTTGTTGCAATGTAGCAGATACTTGAGCGACGTCGATGGGCAAGAGTTGCTCGACCGGGTGCAAGGGTTCTATTTGGAGCGGGTGGGTAAAGAGCGGCGCAGCCACGGGCTGTTGGCCGAGTTGAGCAAGTTGTGCGCCCAAAGTCCTGGAAAAGGTGTCTCGGCCTGCGGCGTGTAAAGCTTGCTGAAAAAAGCTGGCCGCGCTCCAGTGTCCCTGGTGGGCGGCCTTGACGATGGCTTTTAACATCTCGGCGGGCAGCGCTATGGCCCGTTCAAATAACGCCACAAAGAGGGCGTGCGTGACGCGCGCGTCATCGAGGGCGCGATGGGTTGCCGGCAGCCTGATGCCGAGTTCTTCCGCCAACGTGCCCAGGCTATATCGCTCAGCGTGGGGGACCAGCACCTGGGAGAGCCGCCAGGTGTCTAGAGCGGCATTGGTCTGGAGCACGTTGTGCCGTCGCAAAAAGCTGAGGTCAAAAGAGACATTATGTCCGACGACAGGGGCCTGGCCCACAAAACGGGCCAGACACGGCAATTGGGAAAAGAGCGAGGGGGCTGCGTCAGCCTCTTGTTGGTTGATGCCGGTTAGTTCGGCAATCTTGAAAGGAATTTTTCGTCCGGGGTTGATGAGTGAGTGAAAAGTGTCCAGCACCCGTTCATCCTGAAATTTGACGGCTCCAATTTCAATGATCGCGTCCCGTTCTGGATCAAACCCCGTGGTTTCCAGATCCACGGCGACATAAGTAGAGCTCACGAGTTTAGACTTTCTAGGCGGCATCAGCCGCAAGGCACAACCGAACACATGTGCGAGCATTATAACCGCATCGGACACAAGGCGCAAGACCATGCGCCGGGCGCGGCCGGTCAGGGATGCCTGCTATGGATGCCCACCGGTAACAGTGCGGGTATTTAGAGATATTCAAGATCCTGAGAGATATCAGTGCTATCTGCTACCTTGATTTGTTCCCCCGTTTGATTGGTGATGGCGACCTGCCCTGAAATCGTGACGTTGCGCCCAAAACATACGTCCCCTTTGATCGTTAGCTGCTCGCAGCGGATGAGAGAAGGCGCCCCATGAGGAAAACGTGCTTCAAAGTCGTCGATGAGTCTATAATAGCGCGGGTCGAGTTCTACGACCAGTGTGCCCAGGCGTCGCGCCGGGTTGCGTCTCACGTGGCCGTCGGGCGTCAAAATGTATACGTCCGAGCGCAGCCCCAACAAGTCGTCGCAAGTCTTGACCGGGGCAAAGCGGGTGCGCGGCACCCGTAGCGCCTGGGCGCCTTGGAAGGACGAGATGGCGGCCCCCATTGCCGTTTCTAGCTGGAAAACTCGGGGGGTACTTTTGTCTTTGGGGTCTACTGTCTTGCGGTTGATGATCAAGGGCAGGCCGAGGAGCCCCGCCTGCTCATCCAGCACATCTTGTAGTGCGATCAGATTGATCCACAAGTTATTGGTGTTGAAATATTGATAGAGGTGGATGTCTTGAAACTCTGTTCCTTCTTCTGGGGGGCATTGCGCCGACTCGCGCAAGGCCAGGCGTCCATCTTTCAAGCGGGCCAGGTGTCCCCCTTTGCGATCGGCCGGCGTTCGGTCCGCTACTTCCATCATAAAGGGGAAGCCATGATGGGCCAAGTAACCCAGGATTTGCTCATCTAGCACGGCCCCCAGGTTATCGACGTTGGAGACAAAAGCGTAAACGTATCCGTTGGACAGCAACTGCTTGAGCATACCGGACGTCAATAACGCGGTATAGATGTCTCCGTGACCCGGTGGACACCATTCTAACGTGTGGTCTGGTTCCCAATTAACCGGCGTCAGTCCATCCTGGGCGACTTTGGGCACCCGGTGTTGTACAAAGTCCAGGGGCACGTCACTCTGCAAATCCGGATAGGCAGCCAGGTGATCCAAAGAGTCTTGGCGCGTGTTAAAGCTGTTCATCAGGACCAGGGGCAGGTTACAGTGATACGCCTCGCGTGTCGCCAGAACTTGCCGGGCGGTGATGTCCAAAAAATTCAACCCTTCCTTGGCGACGAGTAGCGACTTGGCTTGGTCCAGGCCCATGCTGGTGCCCAGGCCACCGTTCAGCTTGAGCACGATGGTTTTAGAGATGGCCGCGCGCCCGGGTTCTTGGTAACCGGTTAACCCTTCCGCGTCGGGCACTTGTTTGACGGGGGCAATCTCCTCGCGACTGAGCATGCCCGAGTGTCCCTGCAACAGTTGGCGATAGTGTAAACCGAACCGCTTGATCACCAGTTCTGGCAACCTGACCTGCTGCATACGATCGGCAAAAGGCTTGAAGCGGCGTTGAAACTCGTTATCGTTCAATTGTGGCATAACCTCTCTAGGTGATCCTTGCAAAATGGTGGACAAACGTGATATGATGGCGAGTGACAGTATTATACAATTAAACCGGTTGGGGAGCAAAGTAGCCTCAGACGACGTAGCGCTGGCTAGGGCGTCTGACTTTTTTTACATACTGGCGATGGGTTGGAGGGACACTATGCTGCAACTGGATGACTTTTCATTTGTCTCAAGTTGATGCCCTGGTCGAATAACTGGTGACGGACGAGGTGCCGCGTTACGTCTTTGACCCGGACAACCCCGCAAACCCGGATCGCAA
>CAZSJU010000158.1:0-8084 GCA_964607235.1 uncultured Anaerolineae bacterium
CAAATTTGAGCCTATTGACATAGTATGGTATCATTGTTCGCAAGCCCCTGTATTATTGGGTCAAGTGAGAATAGCCGAGGAGGCGCAAATGAGGATCAGGTCGACAATGCGGATGATGTCAAGCTTTGGGGTGCTGCTCTTGCTGGCGCTGTTCATCGCTGCCTGTGGAGCGAGCGAAGAAGACGCCGGCGCGGAAGCGCCGATCGTCGTTGAACGTGAAAAAGTTGAAAGTGAAAGGGTCGTTGATGAGGGGATCGCCGTTGAGGCGCAAGAGGACATGGCTGGGGAGGTAGCGGAAGCGCCGGGAGATGGGGTGGGCCAAGCGCCCTCGGCGGCCGGCCCTGTGACCGATTTTCAACCACAGACGACGCAACGCCTCATTATCAAGGATGCCGCGCTTGATTTGGAGGTGGACGACACGGACCGGACTATCGACAGCGTGACCCAGGTCGCCGGTGATATGCAAGGCTATATCATCAGCCAGCGTGTATGGTATGATGACGAGGCCAAGTTTGCGACGATCACGCTCGCCGTGCCGGTGCAAGCGTTTGAGAACGCCCTACGACGCCTGCGAGGGCTGGCCACGCGTGTGATGAACGAGTCGGCCAGCGGCGAGGATGTGACGGACCAATACGTGGATTTGCAGTCACGCCTGCGCAACCTGGAGGCGACGCGGGACCGTGTGCGGTCCTTCCTGGATCAAGCCACGTCCGTAGAAGAGGCGCTAGAAGTGAACCGGCAGTTGAGCGATATAGAGGACGAGATTGAACAGGTGCAAGGCCGCATCAATTACTTGCGGGACCGGGCGGCCTTTTCGACCATCACGGTTAATCTGAACCCCATTTTGCCGACGCCGACGCCCACTCTTACCCCAACGCCGACCCCGACCCCGACGCCGGAAGCGTGGCGGCCCGGCGAGACGGCCCAGGAAGCGACGGGCGTGCTGGTCAGGATTGTGCAGGGTCTGGTCGAGTTGCTGATTTGGTTGGTGATTGTCCTGGGTCCCTTTATCGTGGTGTGCTATGTGTTGCTGCAAGGGGCGCTCTGGTTGGGCAAGCGCTATAAGCGGGGGCGCCAGCGCCAGGCCCCCCGATCAGCGCCGGCCAAGACGAAAGAGGGTCAGGAATAGGACCTCGACAATGTTTCCCTTGACTGGTCTCAAGCCACGCCGCGCACAGGCGGCGTGGCTTGTGGTGCTTTTGAGTTGGTTTTCTTGGGGCGCGAGAGTGTCAGGTATGCCGTCTACCCAGTATCTGGTTCGACGCGCCGAGATGGAACTCGACGTCGCTGACGCAGAGTATATGGCTGTCGAGTTGGAGACGCTGGTACAGGTGGTCCGGGGACGTTTCAGCGGCCCTATCCAGATTTTCGTCGCGACCGGTGGGCTGCGGCGCGTCGAGGCGACGCTCGAATTGCCGCCAGAGATGCTAGATACAGCCCTGGCCCGTTTGCGGGGGATGGCGTTGACCGTCTTGAAAGAGCACATTGAGCAGCGTGATGTCAGCAGCGAGGTCGGGTTGCTCAACCAGCAACTGGAACAGTTGCGCGTGACGCGGCGGCAGTTGCGAGAGTTATTAGAGCGGGCCGATAGCGAGGCAGAGCGCCAGCAAGTCGAAACAGCCCTCGAACGAGTTGAGGCCGAGATCGCCGATGCAGAGATGGCGCTGAGAGGGTTGCAGCGGGATACAGATTGGGCCGTCATCCATATTGTGGCGCACGAGGCGCCGGCGACGGCTACGCCATCTCCAACGCTTACGGCGACGCCCTGGCCCATCACGCCGTCACCCACACCCTGGCGCCCCGGCGAGACGGTCTTGGCGGCGACGCGCGTCCTGGCTTCCGTCGTCCGTGCGCTGGGGGATGTGTTGATCGTTGGGACGATTATAGGAGGTCCCCTCGTGATTGGCGTTTTGATCGGTTGGTGGGTTCGCCGCAGGTTCTAGTGCTAAAAGCGGCAGATATTATCAAACGTGCTGGGGTTTCGAAGGATGTGGCCGGCTTTTGAGGTTGGTGTGACATCTGTTATGCTCAAGAGCGGATGTTTCTCACTGGGCACATGCGTCCAATCCAGATATGATGGGAGAATGGGATGCCACCACCAGGGCCGGCGTCTCCGAACACACGGTATGAGGAGGTCTTATGAACATCGGAGTGCCGCGGGAGCGGCGAACTATGGACTATCGGGTAGGTTTGACACCTGCCGGGATCGAATTGCTGACCGGAGAGGGTCATACGTGTTACGTCGAGCACGAAGCCGGACTGGGGGCCGGGTTTAGCGACTATGATTATGAGCGCGTCGGCGCGCGCATCGTGTACACTGCCGACGAGGTATTCGGTCGGGCGGACTTGTTGCTCAAGGTCGCCCGGGTCACCGATGAAGAAATAGACCTGATACCCGAAAACCAGATTTTGACGGGCTTTTTGCACCTGGCCTCGGCGCGCCGGGCCAAGGTCACCAGTCTGCTGGAGAAAAAAATCACTGCCATCGCTTACGAGACCATACAGCGGGATGATGATGTGTTACCGGTGCTCAAGCCCATCAGTCAAGCCGGTGGACGCATGATCGCCCAGGTAGGGGCGAGCTTGTTGCAGAATGATAACGGGGGCAAGGGCATCTTGGCGGGCGGTGTGCCGGGTGTGCCGCCGGCCGAGGTCGTCATCCTGGGCGGGGGAACGGCGGGAACGGCGGCGGCCAGGGCTTTTTTGGGGCTGGGCGCCAGCGTCTGTATCCTGGACAAGGACCTGGACCGTTTGCAAGAGATCGATGATCTCTTTGGTGGGCGGGTCATCACGATGGTTTCTCACAATTTCAACATCGCCAAGGTCGTCCGCTTTGCCGATATCCTGGTCGGTGCCGTGCTGGTGCCGGGGGAGCGCGCGCCTATATTGGTGACCCGGGATATGGTGCGCTCGATGCGGCCGCGCTCGGTCATCATTGACGCTTCGATTGACCAGGGGGGATGTGTCGAGACCAGCCGTCCGACCACTCATGCTTCACCGACTTTTGTTGAGGAAGGCATTTTGCACTATTGTGTGCCCAATATGTCGGGCGTCATCGGGCGTACCGCCACGCACGCTTTTAACAACGCGGCCTGGCCTTACATCCAGCAAGTTGTCCGCTTGGGGGTGGACGAAGCAATAAAGCGTGACCCGGCGTTGGCGCGGGGAATAGCCACGCGCCACGGCGAAATTCTCAACCCTGCGCTCAAGGCCATCTATGAGAGTGGGGAGCAATAGTCTGTCGAGGGGAATAGTATGAGTTGGCAGTCGATTTATCAGAGCAAAGTTTCTACGGCCGAGGCGGCCATAGGCGCGATCGAGTCAGGTAACCGTGTCTTTTTGACCGGCAACTGTAGCATCCCCGAGGTGTTGTTGGGGGCGCTGGTCAAGCGCGCGCCTGAATTGGAGAATGTCGAAATCACCCACGCGCTCACGATGGGGTCGGCAGATTACGTCTCGCCCGAGATGGACGGACACTTGCGGGTGAACACGTTGTTTATCGGCGGGAACGTGCGCCAGGCCGTGCAGGAGGGGCGGGCCGACTTTACCCCGGTGCTGTTGTCCGAGTTTACGTTGCTTTTCAAGCGCGGCATTTTGCCGTTGGACGTGGCTTTGGTGCACCTGTCACCGCCGGACGAGCACGGCTTTTGCAGCTTTGGGGTGGAGAGCGGGTTGACCAAGACGCCGGCCGAGTCGGCGCGCATCATCATCGCTGAGGTCAATCAGCAAATGCCGCGCGCCTTGGGCGATACGTTTATCCACGTGAGCAAGCTGAACTATATCGTGCCGGTGGATTATCCGCTGATGGAGATGCCCATGTCTGAAGGGGGGCCGTCAGAGATTGCCCAAGAGATCGCCAAACGTATCGCCGAGCTGATCCCCGATGGGGCGACGATGCAGATGGGCATTGGCGCGATCCCCGACGCAGTGCTCAGTTTTTTGTACGACAAGAAGGATTTGGGTATTCACACCGAGCTGTTCTCGGATGGTGTGATTGACCTGGTGGACGCCGGGGTCATCACCAACGCGCGCAAGACGCTGCATCCGGGCAAGATTACGGCGGGTTTTGTCATTGGCACGCGCCGGCTGTACGAGTTTATCCATGACAATCCCATCATTGAACTACATCGCACCGAGTATGTCAATGACCCCTTTGTCATTGCCCAGAATGAGCGGCAGGTTGCCATCAATTCGGCGATCGAGGTGGATTTGACCGGGCAGGTGTGTGCGGACAGCATCGGCCCCAAGCTTTACAGCGGTGTGGGCGGGCAGCTTGACTTTATGTATGGCGCTGCGCGTTCCAAGGGCGGCGTGCCCATCATCGCGATGCCGGCCACCGCCAGGGCCGGCGTCTCCGAGGTTAAACAAGGCAAGCTGAGTCGCATCGTGCCAATGCTCAAGCGAGGCGCCGGCGTGGTCACGACGCGCAATCACGTGCACTATGTGGTGACCGAGTACGGGGTGGCAGATCTGTATGGCAAGTCGATCCGCCAGCGCGCGCGCGCGTTGATCGACGTTGCTGCGCCACAGTTCCGCGATGAGCTTGAACGTGCCGCACGCGAGTTGAATTACCTCTAGTTGGGTTAACGCCTCTCACCAGGGCCGACGTCTCCGAACACAAAGTTTTAGCCAAGCTGGCGCATGCGCCAGCTTGGCTTTTGTGTATAGGCGGAAAAAGCTCTGCAAGTGACATATGTCACATTTTGGCGGGACAGATGTCACTTTTAATTTTTAAATAACCTGATATAATACCATGTGTGTTTGTGTATATTTTCACTAACCTATATCAGCCTTTGAAGAGGAGAGCGGAATGAGCCTATGGGTGATTGACAAAGAGACAATGAATGTCTTTGTTGCCAACATGATGCAGGACTATCGGGTCGTTGGCCCGGTGGCAAAAGGTTCCCACTTTGCCTTTGGCGAGATTAAAGATCCAGTCCACTTGCGGTTGGATTATGATACTTCGATCTTGCCTCCCAAAAAGTACTTGCAGCCTCAGGAGGAGCGGCTGATGACCTTTACGCGCACCGGCAAACCGGTGGCCGAGGAGGTCGTCGAAGCAGAACCCACGGTGATGATGGGCGTTCATACCTGTGACTTGCACGCGCTGCGGGTGTTGGATAAAGCCTTTGCGGGCGACTATCCCGACGCGCATTATTTGCGCCGGCGCGAGCAGACGTTGTTGGTGGGTATTGAGTGCCTGGAACCGTGTGACGAGCATTCTTTTTGCAAGAGTATGGGGACACTCACGGCGGATGAGGGCTATGACTTGCACTTGACCGACCTGGGTGATGCCTATGCAGTGGACGTTGGTTCTGAAGCGGGAGAGGCACTCCTGAAAAAGTATGCCAAAGCTTCCGAGGGTGGAGCGGAAGACATGCAGCAACTGAACCACGTGCTGGGCGCCAAGTGGCCGCGCTTTGCTTACAAGCTCGAGTTTGACGTGGGCGAGCTGACGCCGCTGATGCACCAGTCTTATGACAGCCCCGTGTGGGACGAGTTGGCCGAGATATGCCTGGCCTGTGGTCAGTGCACGCTGGTTTGCCCCACCTGCTTTTGCTTTAACGTCTATGACGACGTGGACCTGCATTTAGCGGAAGGCGAGCGCCGGCGCCGTTGGGATTCGTGCCAATTGGACGAGTTTGCCGAGGTCGCGGGCGGTGAGAACTTTCGCGAGCATCAGGCGGCCCGTCTGCGCCACCGTTTCATGCGCAAGGGCCGTTACTTGATGGAAAAATACGACGAGTTGGGTTGTGTGGGATGTGGGCGTTGTGCGCGCGCTTGTCTGGTGGATATTTCCCCTGTGACGACGTTTAACCAGCTCCACCAGGCCAAAGCGCAAGGAGGTGACTAGATGCAAGCGGCTATGGTAGAAAGGATGCCAGAAAAATCGGTCTATCTGCCCGAGATGGCCCGTTTGGTCAAGGTCGAGCAGATGACAGAGCTGGAAAAGCTGTTTACCCTCGAGTTGCCCCAGGGACGCAGTCTGGGGAACGAGCCTGGACAGTTTGTCGAAGTTTCGTTGCTCGGTATTGGTGAGGCCCCTATTTCCATTAGCTCCTCGCCCAGTCGCAGCAACGGCACTTTTGAGTTGTGCGTGCGGCGTGTGGGGGATTTGACGAGCGCACTGCACAAGATGGAGGCCGGCAGCTTTGTCGGAGTCCGTGGCCCCTTTGGGCACGGTTTCTCTGTTGAAAAGATAAAGGGCAAGGATATACTGTTCGCTGCGGGTGGGTTGGGACTGGCGCCGTTGCGTTCCCTCATCAACCAGGTGTTGGATGAGCGCGGGTGCTATGATCGCGTGATCATTCTCTATGGGACCAAGCAACCCAGCGAGATACTGTTCAAGGATGAGCTGTTGGAATGGGCCGAGCGGGACGACGTCGAGTTCCATATGACGGTGGACCGGGCTGATGATGATTGGCGAGGGCACGTGGGGGTCATCACGACACTGTTTCCCAAGATCACGATTAACCCGCGCAACACTGTCGCGGCGACGTGTGGCCCGCCGATTATGTATCGTTTTGTATTGATGGAGATGCTGGGCAAAGGCATTCCTGAGACGCAGATCTACTTGTCGCTGGAGCGCCGGATGAAGTGTGGCGTGGGCAAGTGTGGCCACTGCCAGATCAATGGTTTCTATTGTTGTCAGGACGGGCCAGTGTTTAACTATGCCCAGATCAAGGGAGTGGAGGAGGCGTTATAATGGCCCAGAACGGAAAACCCAAGATAGCTTTTTTTGACTTTGCGTGCTGCGAGGGCTGCCAGCTCACCGTTGTTGACAGCTTGCAGACCCACCTGGAGTTGCTGGATGCGGTCGAAATCGTCCAGTTTCGCGAGGCGATGACCGAAAAGGGAGAGGATTACCAGATCGCGTTTATCGAGGGTTCTTGCACGCGCGAGCAAGACGAAGAGCGGCTCAAAGAAATCCGTGAGCAGGCCGCCATTGTGGTCGCGTTGGGCGCGTGCGCGCATACCGCTGGCGTCAATGCCCTCAAGAACTTGCAACCCTCGCTGCAGGATGTGCAAGAGTACGTCTATGGCGACAAGGCGGAATGGTACGACACCTATCCGGCTCGCCCGATCAGCGCCGTGATCCAGGTGGATGCGGTCATTCCTGGCTGCCCCATCGATCGCTTTGAGTTCTTGGACGTGGTCAAAAAGGTCCTGTTGGGCAAAAAGCCCTCTATCCCCGATTATCCGCTGTGTGTGGAATGTAAGCTCAAAGAGAATGTCTGTATTTTTGAAAAGGGTGGCACTTGTCTGGGGCCCATCACCCGCGCCGGGTGCGATGCCATTTGTCCCACTTTTGGCGATGGCTGTGAAGGGTGCCGGGGTTTGATTCCCAACCCCAACGAGAACGCCATGAAGGACGTTCTTGAAAAGGCCGGTCTGACCGTTGAACAGTTGATGGCCAAGATGACACTGTTCAACGCTTATGACCCGGCCCAGATCGATTGTAAAGGCCCAGGGGGAGCGAGATGATGAGTAATGTGAATGTGAATGTACACCACCTGACCCGCGTGGAAGGGCATGGGAATATCGTCGTAGACGTCAAGAATGGTGAACTGGTACAGTGTGAGTTGCAGATTGTTGAAGCCCCACGGTTCTTTGAGGCGATGTTGCGCGGGCGGCCCTATTACGAGGCCTCGCACATCACTTCGCGTATCTGTGGTATCTGCGCGACCGGGCACGCCACGGCCTCGTTGCGCGCGACCGAGACCGCGTTGGGCGTAGAGATCTCGGAGCAGACCGAGTTGCTGCGCAAACTTTTGTTCCACGGCGAGATGATCGACAGTCACGTGTTGCACGTGTATATGCTGGTCGCGCCGGACTTTTTCGGTGTGGGCAGCGTGATCCCGTTGGCCGGCACGCATCCAGAGGTCGTCAAGCGGGCGTTGCGCGTCAAAAAGCTTTCGGGCGACTTGTGCGCGATGATTTCTGGCCGTCACACGCACCCCATCGCAATGACGGTGGGCGGCTTTACCCATCTGCCGACGGTTAAAGAGCTGCTGGATATGCGCAAGCGCCTGGTCGATGCCCGGGAAGACATGGATGAGACCATCGCTTTGCTGGCGACGTTG
>CAZSJU010000159.1:0-6378 GCA_964607235.1 uncultured Anaerolineae bacterium
AGAACGAACGATGCTGCCTTTCAATGCCTCCCCAGATTGAACGTCGCAAACTTGTTCCACTCATATTTCAGCGACGCCCACCAGCGGTCGCGGCCGACATTGCGTAGTCCGGCGAAAGGGGAAGATGAACTTGTGAATGCAAAACATTGCTGTTGCCTCGCACGTCAACGCAGTCGGGTTGACGCGATGTTAGCGCGTTTCTGTCTTGTGCGGCGCCAAACGGATTAACCCGCGCAAGGCGCGATTCACGCTCTCAGAGTCGGGAAAATACGCTCGCACATCAGGGTCTAATAAAACGGCGCCTTCTTCCAGGGTGAAATACTGGATGTTGATACTGCCGTCTTTTTCATGTATCTTGACCGTATGTCCCTGTTGGTAAGCGCGATAATATTTGCCACGCACGCCTTCTTTGCCGCTAAAATCGTATTCTGCTAACATCTCTTTCATTCGCTTGGTTCTTTATAAATCTTTCGCTCTCTGACTGTCGCCTTGCGACAGCTAATAATGCGTATCAAGATTGACTCTACTGAAAGAACCGAGCGGTCGTTTACTAAAAATTTTCAATCTGCATTTTGATTTTTCTCCGAGTCCTCTGTCCCACGGGGAGGCTGCGCACTGACTCTGTGGCAGATCATGCTTTTTTTCAGAGGAGCCATCACTTGCAAGTAACAGTATAAATCTCGAGCTTGGCAAAGTCAAGTGTCGGGGAGCCGGAAAAACCCAAGAACTGACAGAGAAAAGCACCGGTACGCGCGGGTCAGGTCGCCGGCAGCGCATATTTGCGCCGGCTGGGTCAAGTCGTCTGGCGCGTTCGATATTGACACGATAGCCGCCCGAGGGTAAACTGGTACATCTCACATGACTAGACGCCCAAGGGCCGGCCATCTGAGCAGACACAGGATGGAGATAAGGGCAGAGCATTTTTTCCGGCTGTGGTCTCGCCGGTCTTGATGATCCTGTCGCTCACCCGCAAAGAGAGAGAATCGATAGAAACGAGCACACGATGAAAAAAATTCGCATCTCCGGCCTGGTAAAAGCTGCACACCAGGTGCGGGAACAGCTCGCCGCCGGGATTCCGCCTCAAGAGGCAGGGGCCTTTGTCCAACAGGTCCGTCGCACTGTCGCGCAGGTGGAAGCCATTTGTCGCAAGCATCACATCCGGCCGCAAGATTTGCCCGCACCCTCGTACCGCGCTTATCGCTATCTCGAGTCGCTGGACCTGAACGCGCTACCGCTGCGCCAGGATGCGGCGCCTGAACGAGTGCAAACGATCTATATCACCAATATCGTCGCGGCGCAAAACGACATGAATGCGCTGTTTGCTGAATGGGCCGCAGACCCCCCGAATCAGACCGAGGCGCTCACTCCGCAACATCCCCAGGTACAGCATTTCGCGCGCCTGCTGACAGAGCACGTCGTCGAGGTCGAGACGCTGGCGCAGGAACAGGGCGGCGTCCCGGCCCACCTGCCCACGCGCTCCCGGCGCGCGTACCAGTGGCTCAAGTTCTTGAGCGAACCGGCGACGTTGGTGACGCACCTCGAGACATTGCGCGCTTTGCTGGGCGCGTTCCGCCACCCCCGCTGCCGCGCGCT
Organism: uncultured Anaerolineae bacterium; assembly: GCA_964607235.1. Taxonomy (GTDB): domain Bacteria; phylum Chloroflexota; class Anaerolineae; order S140-20; family S140-20; genus CAZSJU01. The sequence continues at coordinate 1,594 of CAZSJU010000159.1, forward strand.
CAAAGCCCGGCGGAAACCGGTGCAGGTCGCGTTCGCTCTCAGCACGCACTTGTACGTCGCCCGTCCGGCGGACGACGGGGGGCTACAGGTCACCGTCCACGAGGGCTTTGTGGGCGCGCCGCCCCACGTGCTGCGCGCCCTGGCTTGCGCGGTGCTGTTGAGGGATCAGGGGGCATATCAAGACACCGTGCGGTCCTATGCCGCCAGTGACGATTTTTTGCAAGTGGTGCTGGCGCTGGAACTGGCGACTGCGGCAGATGAACAAGTCACCCAGGGGCATTGCTTTGACCTGGTGCAGGTCTTTGAGCGGGTCAACGCGGCATATTTTGCGGGCCAGTTGGCCCGCCCTGGGCTGACCTGGAACCGGATGATTACCGGCTCTACGTTTGGTCATTACGACCGGCTGCGTGACACGGTGATGATCAGCGTGACCTTTGACGCGCCCGAGGTGCCGGATTATGTCATTGACTTTGTGATGTACCACGAGCTGCTGCACAAGCACCTGGGAATCAACAGCGTCGGCGGGCGGCGCTATGCCCACACGGCCGAGTTCCGCGCCGCCGAACGGCGTTTCCTGCACTATGCCGAGGCGCAGGCTTTTCTGCGCGCGCTCCGGCGCCCCGCTTGACCCTCAACGACGTCTGTGCCCACTCCCCAGGCCTTTGCTAGACGCCTCTTGAGTTTGTCCCTAGCGCCCTTTTTGAGTCAGTGCAAGTGATGGGCAAGTGCTTGCCTGCGGTTGCTCTGTAATTGCCGTGGGCGATAAAGTGTTTCCAAATCGGGACGATACTGTGAGCGTGACAATCGACAAAATTGTGGGTATAATGGCTCACAGATTTGGCGCGCGCTTTATAGGCCCCTCTGCTAAGAGGCCCTCTAACAAGAGGCCCTCTGCTAAGAGACCCTCGGGCAAGAGGCTCTCGGGCAAGAGATAGGCCTATTCGTGCGCCATATTGTTCTTTTTTTGCAAACCAGGGAATTTGCCAGAGGCAGATCAAATTTCTTCAGCAGAGCCAGATGTGCTCTGCGTTAAGGAGTGACAAGTGCTAACCTATGCCAAACTATTCTTACCCACCCGGCGATCGAGCCCCGTGACATTTTACCTGTTTCTTATCCTGGCGATCTCGCTGCTGGCGCTGCAAGGGCCTGGCCTGAGCGGGGTCAAAGGGGCGGCTGCGGCGGCGCCCGTACCGGAGGACCGGCTCCAGCCCGATATGAGCACGGGGACGGCTTTTGATATTACCTGGTCCTCGGGCTGCGAGACGCCGCCCGCCGCCGCCGAGACCGCGCTCGAATACGCCGCCGGCCTGTGGGGGACGTGGATCTCGTCGCCCGTGACGATCACCGTATCGGCGTGCTGGACAACATTGAGCGACGACGTTCTGGGTACCGGCAAACCCACACAGTACGTCCAGAATTTCGCCGGCGCGCCACTGGTCAATACATACTATCCCATCGCATTAGCCAGTGCGCTCAGTGTACAAAATCTACGCTCGGGTTCGATGGACATTGTCTTACAATTCAACCAAAACGTGGGTTGGTCGTTCGAGACCCAGCGTTTACACACACCCGCGGCAGGCAGCGATTTCGTCACGGTGGCGCTGCATGAACTGGGCCACGGGTTGGGCTTTGCCGGCAATATGGTACAAGAGTACAATGTCGGTTTTTGCGGCAACAGCCCGAGCAGCATCTATTGCCCCACGCCCTATGATTGGTTCGCTGTGGACAGCGACAACGTCGCTTTATTCAGTTACCTTCCTGACGACCCTTACGCGCTGGCGGCGCGTCTCAAAAGCGACGCCAACTTTGGCGGCCTTAATACCATTGTCGCCAACGGCGGGGCGGCAGCCAAACTCTACACGCCCAATCCCTGGCAAATCGGCAGCAGCCTGTCCCACCTTGATCAAAACATATTTGGCGGGAACGTCAACCGCTTGATGACGCCCAGCTATGGCGGCATCACCCACCACCCCGGCCCGGTGACGCTGGCGATCTTGCAGGACATGGGCTGGTTGCGCGCCGATGGCGTCCCCAACGTCGTCACGAGCGGACCGTCCATCGTGGGCGTGGGGACCGCCACGCCCTTCACCGGCACCTTGCTCTGGGACGGCTACACCGGCCAGCCGATCACCTACACCTGGACGGCAACAGAGCAGATCACAACGACCCATCCCGGCCTGACGAGCACAGATGTCGTCACCTTGACCTGGGACGCGCCCGGCGAGAAAACGCTCACGCTCACCGCCACGGACGGCGCTTCACCGACCAGCATAGTACGCACTATGCTCACCTTCGCCGCAAGTGTGGACGGTCCAACCGAGGGCAAGACCGGCCGCGCCTACCCCTTCACCGCCGACGTGACGTTGGGCAGCTATCCCGTCACCTACACCTGGGAAGCGACCGGACAAATGCCGGTCACGTCCGGCGACAACAGCGTCACCTTTACCTGGCCGATGTCTGGCACACAGACGATCACCGTCACGGCGGTCATCGAGGGCGCGCCGACGCAGGCTGTGCATACCATTGCCATTGAAAGCATCGTGTCCGACCAGTTTATCTTCTTGCCCCTCGTACAGCGGCAGTAGGGCAGGCAGGAAACGCCATGTTTTTTTCAAGAGGTGTTTTGATGAATGATCGAAAACCATCGTTATGGCTGATAACAAGCATCCTTCTCATCGTCCTCGGCGTACTGGCACTGCTGCCCGGCGCGAGTACGCGCTCTGCCCTGGCCCAGCCGCCCCTCGTGCCGGACGGGCCGGCGGATATGCAGGCGATAGCTGTAACCGGGGATCCCATCTCAATTGAGGTGGATAAGGACGGCTATACCACCTGGACCTACGACTATTCCTACAACCGGGAATCGCTTCCCAATTTTTGTTGGCCCTACTCACGCATCCGCTGGCCTTTCGACCTGGGCGCGCAGGATCCCACCGAGTTGAGCGAGACGACCTTGATTTTCACCTTTGCCGAAATGAAATTTGCCTACAACCCGAACGGACCGGACTATTTCGATCCCACCTGGGCCGTGGCGCTCAATGGCAACCCCGGCATGTGGGTGGACGGCAATTTTACCGGCGATTGGAATATCATCGGCGCCATCGGCACAGAGCCGGCCGAGTCGCGCTTTGCAGAGCGCGTCGTGGTCGAGCAGGAGGTCCCCTTTGACTATACCGAATTGATCGACGGCGAGAACAATGTTTGGTTCCAACAGCAGGATTTCTGCGACTGTGACAATCCGCCAGACTGTGCCTGTACCTGTTACGAACTGTTCAGCATCAAACTGCGGGCGCGGGTCAAGCTGGCCGTCAAAGACGTGTGGCCCGAGCATGGAGCGGAGAACGTCTGGGTCGGCCAAAGCGCCGGTCAGACCGACCCGTTCCAGGTTCGCATCGCGTTCACCACAGTCGTTTCCGAGACTATGGTCAACGAGGACACGTTCCAGGTGTACTATCTCAACAATCAGAATGAGCCGGTGTACGCCCCCGGCAGCGTCCACAAGCTATCGGACTTGGAGTATGCCTTTACGCCGGATCCACCGCTCAAGGACGGTGTCCGCTACGAGGCGCGGGTCTGGGCCAAGTCGGACGCAGAGGCTGAGCATCACGATCACTGGGTCAAGGACCTGAGCGGCGGCCCTTTGGAAACCGGTGCATACTGGTCGTTCTGGACGCTTCCAGAACCGCTGGTAAAGCTGGAAGCGGTGCAGGTACTGGAAAACCAGCCGCTGGTGGTCTATAAACCAACGGCGCTGCGGGTCTTTTTGACCAGCGACAATTATCACATAGACGTCCGGCAGGAGGATATGTGGAAATACGTCGATGTGGAGGACATCGAACTGACCTGGCGCTCGCCTTCGGGATCGCAGGATGAAACCGTGTCCTGGCGCGCCGGCGGGTCGGGCTGGGACGTCGATTACACGCCGGATACCGCCCGCCGTTACCGCCTCAACGACAAGTTCACGCGGCTCGCTTCGCGCGACAGCGTGAACTATTTTGACTTTGTCCCCAATGAAGCGGACGGCTATTACTGGCTTCGTGCGGCGGTCACCCTGCTCGACAGCGAGGGTGAACCGCATCGTTTCGTCGATCTGGACACGCCAAACGCCGTCGCGTCGCCCTGGCTCAACATCCACGCGCGCGCCCTGGCGGTCGGCAGCGATTACGGCAACACCGGCACGGTGGACTTGAGCGCATCGCTCGCGGGACACCGTAGCGGCGTGCAGGCCATTTATCCCGTGCCCAACGTGCGCCTGGCGCAGCGGCCCTCCGCCGTCCCCTACTATGCGCCGGCGGCCTCGTCGGTATGGAGTGCCGCGCCGGCGGACGATTATCAACTCTTGAAAGCCCTGCTGGAATTGAGCGCCATGTGCGCCACCACTTCCGACTGCGACTTTATGATCGGCTATGCGCCGATGGCCTGGCTGGGCGACATCGGCTTGACCTCGCCACGGCAAGCCTGGTATAGCATGTTGGTGCAGGATAGCTACTCCTACCCCTTTCGCTTTATCGTCGCCCACGAGGCCGGTCACCTGTACGGGTTTGAGCACGACACGCGGCAGGGTGGCTCAGGATACGACGTCCGGCGCAGGGAGGATCGCCGCATCAGCACCGCCTTGATGCAGCCGAAGACCTCCAAGACGCTCAGTATCATCAACAGCTTTATGAACGTGGACCCGGTGGAATCGCCCCCGCCGGAACGCCTGTGGATCGAATGGCGGAACTATAGCGCATTGCGCGCTAAATTGACCAGCCCCTCAGCTTCCCGGGCCCTCCAGCGGGCAACCAG
>CAZSJU010000159.1:6478-7973 GCA_964607235.1 uncultured Anaerolineae bacterium
TGAGCGCCGGCCCGCCTACCGTCGCCATCACCGCGCCGGTCAGCACGACGTGGAGCGGATCGCAACCCATCGCCTGGCAGACGGATGCCGGCGAAACCCGCCACTATATCGTGCAGGTCTCCACAGACGGCGGCGCGACGTGGGAGGCGCAGGCCATTCATTGGCCCAGCACGGTTTACACCATCGAGACGCGCAGTATGCCCAACACCACCCAGGCCCTGATCCGCGTGATCGCCACCGATGGCCTCAACACTGCCAGCGACACCGCCGGGCCGTTTACGGTTGACAATCCCTCGGGTGTGGATTACGTCTCGCCCACGCCGGGCGCGACGCACGTCAACGTCGCACAACCGCTGTACGCCGGCTTTCACGATCCGCTGGACCCGACGAGCGTCCACAGTGGGACGTTCACGCTCTCCGGCGGGCCTTACGGCGCCGTGCCGGGCATGGTGACCTATGACGCCGAGGCCGGTGAAGCCACGTTCATCCCCAAGACCCGGTTGGCCTACAGCACGACGTATACCGCGCATGTCAGCACCGCGGTCCGCGCGCTCGACGGCACGCTGCTGTCCGAGGGCGCGACCTGGCGCTTTACCACCGAGCCGGACGTCTCCCCACCGCGCCCGCGCTTGCTTTCCCCGCTGCACGGCGCGCTGCACGTCCCGCGCAACACGGTCGTCGCCGTGGCGTGGGATCGCGCGCTGGAGGCCGGCGCACTGACGCCGGCGACGTTCCAGATGGCAAAGGTGCACGGAGCCATTAGCGGAAGCGGCACCATTAGCGCAAGCGGCGCCGTCAGTGGCAGCGTGGCTTACGACGCCGCCACGCAGATGGCCACGTTCATGCCCGATGCGCTCCTCGCGCCGCGCGCCAGCTATGTCGTCACCCTCACCGCCGGCATCACCAGCACGCAGGGGAATGCAACCATCACGCCCACCGTCTGGTACTTTGGCACCGGGGAGGCGACGCCCGACCTTGCCTTCACCGGCAGTTACGCCGACTGGGGTGTGGACGCAAACGGCGATGGCCGGTATGAACAGCTCGTCGTCCGCGTGGGCGTGCAGGTCACAGAGACCGGCAGCTATGTCCTGCGCGGCACATTGGCCGATGTGGCCGGTGATCGCATCGCCTCGGCCGGCATCACCGCCACGTTGACCACCGGCGCGCATTTCCTCGACCTGGCCTTCGACGGCGCCGCCATCGGCGGGCGCGGCGTGGATGGCCCCTACTCGCTCACCGAGCTGCTGCTGCACCGTGTGGTCACGTCCCAAACCACGACGCTGACCTCCACGGCGCAGCAGGACGCCTATCGCACCTTTGCCTATCCCGCCGGACACTTTCCATCCCCGCTGCACTTTGGCGGCCTGCTCGACGTGATGGTCATTCCGGGGACGGCGGCGCTCGACGCCTGCAACGTGCGTGATTACGCTCGACACATGACGCTGGCCAGCGATCAACTGAGCTACACGGTGATGCTCAACACCAATCCGCGCAT
>CAZSJU010000160.1:0-3582 GCA_964607235.1 uncultured Anaerolineae bacterium
AACGCCACTATGAACTGGTGGGGCGCAGCCGACGGCCCTGGTGGTGCTGGTCCTGGAAGCGGGGATGCCGTCACGGACTATTTATCATACTGCCCCTGGCTCGATGCCGCCTCTGGCGGACAACCCGCCGGCCCTGACGGACGATTGGTCACCAACCTGGACACCGGTGAAGCCTTTTGCACGATCCAGGCCGCCATCGACGACGCCGACACACTGGACGGTCACACCATCAGCGCGACGGCCGGCATTTACACCGAAACCATCGCCATTGACAAGGCGCTGACCGTTCGTGGTGCGACCCACGATGTCAACAAGAATGGCTATACCGTTCCGCCCAATTATGCCTGGGACCCCAACGTCGAATCCATCATCAGCAACCCCGGCCTCAACGAGTATTACGTGGTCGACATTGTGGACGCCGACAATGTCACCTTTGAAGGCTTTGTCGTCCAGTCGGTCAACACCCCCGGGGCCAACAACACCCAACACCTGTTACGCGTCTACGCCGACAACCAGACGCTGAATAACATCGTCGTGCGCAACAATATCATCGGCCCCAACACCAATGTGAGCGATCAGCCCGGCAATCGAGGGCGCATGGGACTCTACCTGTCCACACCGGGTTATGGGGGTGGCTACGGTCTGACCGACAGCCACTTTAGCGGAAACAAGATCTTTGATTGCCAGGGCAACGGCAACAATATCTTTATCTGGGGGGCGGCTGCCAGCTATCACAACTATGGCAACCCCGACTATAGCGGCACGGTCATCGAGGACAACGAGATCTATGGCAGCCATCGCAGCGGCATCGAGATCGCCGGTGGGGTAGACAATCTCACCATTCGCAACAATAGCGTCTACAGCAATAGCAGCACCGTGGCCGGTCTAACGGCTGATCTGGCATTAAAGTACGGCAATGGTATCCTGATCATCCGCATGGGCGCCGACAAGACCGACCCAGACGCCTATGGCCCCAATCACCTGACCCTTACCGGCAACACTATCTATGCCAACGAAAAGCACGCCATCTACATGGGGCCAATCAACACCAACCACGTCATCACCGGCAACGTGATTTATGATAATGGCTGGGACGCCGTGCACGTGGACTTGGAAGAATCCTATCACAGCGGGGCCACGCCTGTCTACACGCGCACCGAGGCCATCGCGCTCAACCATAACACCATCACCGGCAACGGCTATGGCGCGCGCGTCATCGGCATACCAACCAACGGCTTTGAGCTCGACGCGCGGATGAACTGGTGGGGCGCGCCCGACGGCCCCTCAGACGTTGGCCCCGGTAGCGGCCAGGCGGTGAGCGACCATGTCTGGTACTGCCCCTGGCTGGATGCCGTGCCACCGAACGGCGCTCCTGCCAGTCCCAACGGCAACATCGTCAACAACCAGGACACGGGCGAACTGTTCTGCACCATCCAAAAAGCGATTGACGACGCGGATACACTAGATGGGCACACCCTATCCGCCAGTGCCGGAACGTACACCGAGCAAGTCATAATCGACAAGAGCCTGACCCTGACCGGAGCAGGGGTCGGTTCCTCCATCATCCAGGCCCCGACCACAATGTCCGCCGTGCCTGCCGATGGTCGGAACTTTTACGCGGTGGTAGCGGCAAGTGGCGCCTCAGCCCACGACCTGACCGTCAATATCAACGGGTTCACCATCGACGGTGACTATTCTGGTAGTGCCTGGGCCACTGGCTGCCTCTATCACAACGCCGATGGCACGTTCACCGGCAACACGGTCACCAACCTGTACGATGGCACGTCGGGCAGCACCACCTCTTTTGGCATTTGGGTCGCACCCGGCTCCGATGTGACCATTCAGGACAATACCATCAGCGAATGGGGTAAAATAGGCATTATGGTCAATAACTACAACTCGGACACCACGCCGGGTGATACCACAGCTACCATTCAGGGCAACACCATCACCGGCGTCGGCCTTAGCACAGTCGTCGCCCAGAACGGCATCCAGGTCTCCCGTACAGGAGCAGCCTCTGTCAGCGACAACCGAATCAGCGACATCAGCTATGAAGGTGATTGGGCTGCCACCGGCATGTTGTTCTACGCTTCCGGCGACAGCACCCTCTCAAACAACGTCTTTACTGACACGCAGGTTGCCATCTATTTCCAGGACTATTATGCTCCTAACGGCTTTAACGGAGTGACGATCAACTCGAGCGGCAACCACATCACCGGCGGCGAAAGTGGCATCGTCAACCTTACCGACTCAGCCACCGACCCGGCTCAGGCCGTAACTGTGATCCTGGACCAGGAAACCATAGACGGCCCCTCTCAAAACGGTATCGACGCCATAGGGGCCATCAACTTGACCGTAACCAACTGCACCATCCGTAACCTGCCCGCCAACGCTGCTAGTCACACAGTGGGTATCCGCATCAAAGATAATCCGCGCCCGGTGACCATCAGCGGCAACACCCTGCAAAACAATCAAGACTATGGCATCTATTCCCTGGGCGGCAACAACCCGGCCACTCCCAATCAGGTCAGCGTCACCCACAACCTGATCACAGGGTCCGCGTGGGGGGCCGGTTCCTATACCAGCACCACCAGCTTGCACTTTAACCGTATCGTTGACAATGTCGTGGGAGTAGTCAATGAGGACAGCAGCATCCTCGACGCCGAAAACAACTGGTGGGGCTGCAACTATGGGCCAGGACAAGGCGGCTTGGGCTGTGTTGGCACGCCCAACGGGATCACCGGATCGGTGGATGCCGAGCCGTGGCTGACGCTGAACATGGCGGCCAATCCATCCACACTTTTAGCGGGTGAGACAGCAACCCTGACGGCAGACCTGACCTGGAACTCGGTGCCCGCCGACACCAGCGGTCTGGGATACCTCCCGGACGGCACACCGGCGATCTTTGACGCCACAGCAGGAAGCGTAACGCCGGCACTGGTCACGACAACGCTAGGCGTAGCGACGACGACGTTCACGGCGGGCCCGGCGGGTACGTCCACCGTCTCGACGACGGTGGACGCGCAAACCGTCAGCCACACGCTGACCATCAATCACGCCACGGCGACCCAGGTCGCCCTGGCGCCTGATCCACACACCGTCACCGCGGGTACGGCCGTCGCCTATACCGTCACCGCGACGGACACGCACGGCAACAGTTGGGACGCCACGAGCACGGCGGCCTATGACATCGACGCCGCGGCCGGCGGTAGCTGGTCGGATCACACTTATACCAGCGAAATCGCCGGCACCTGGTCCGTCACCGCCACCGTGGACGGCGTGGACGCCACCGCGACCCTGACCGTGGAGGATCACGGCTTGGCGACCCAGGTCGCCCTGACGCCTGATCCGCACACCGTCACCGCGGGTGCGGACGTCGCCTATACCGTGACCGCGACGGACACGCACGGCAACCGTTGGGACGCCACAAGCACGGCGGCCTATGCCATCGACGCCGCGGCCGGGGGCAGTTGGTCGGATCACACCTACACCAGCGAAATCGCCGGCACATGGACCGTCACCGCCACCGTGGACGGCGTGGACGCCACCGCGACCCTGACCGTGGAGGATCACGGCTTGGCG
>CAZSJU010000160.1:3682-7940 GCA_964607235.1 uncultured Anaerolineae bacterium
CGTGGACGGCGTGGACGCCACCGCGACCCTGACCGTGGAGGATCACGGCTTGGCGACCCAGGTCGCCCTGACGCCTGATCCGCACACCGTCACCGCGGGTGCGGACGTCGCCTATACCGTCACGGCAACGGACACGCACAGCAATCGTTGGGACGCCACGAGTGCAGCGGCCTATGCCATCGACGCCGCGGCCGGGGGCAGTTGGTCGGATCACACTTACACCAGCGAGGTCGCCGGCGCCTGGACCGTCACCGCCACCGTAGACGGCGTGGATGCTACCACGGTACTCATCGTCAATCCAGAGGCGCCCCCTACCTCCTACATCTATATGCCTCTGCTGATCCGCAATATCACCACTGCCCCCAACCTGGTGATCGAGCACCTCATGGTCACCCCCGACGACGTCCAGATAGTCATCGCGAACCACGGACAAGCGCCGGTTGTGGACGATTTCTGGGTAGATGTCTACATTGACCCAGACTCGGCCCCCAGCGCGGTCAACCAAATCTGGCCCAATCTGGCCGATGCGGGGCTGGTCTGGGGCGTCACAAAAGACATCGGAGCAGGAGAAACCCTCACCTTGACCATAGGTGGCCCCTACTATCTATCAGATTATAGTCAAGTGACCTGGCCGCTGACGGCGGGCACGCCGGTCTATGCGCAGGTTGACTCGGCCAACGAGGACACCCTCTATGGCGCGGTTCTAGAAACCCACGAGATCACGGGCGACGAATATGACAATATCATCGGGCCGGTCTACCCTGCCGCCGCTAACACGCAGACAAGGTCGGCTTCCACCACCGCAGAACATAGCGGGTCCGGCGCATCCCATAACCTGCCCCCCAGGCAATAGTCAAAAAAGGAGAACCAAATGAACACAAGAAATCATCGAATCGGAATCTTTTGTGCCCTGCTACTGCTCGGCGCCTTGCCAGTGTTGATCGGGGCTGCACCGCAAGACCTGCCGCCCCGGCCGCCCATTACCCGGCCGACGTCCACACCTGCTGTCGTGCCCAACCCTAAAGCGTTTTCCGACGCATCAGGCGCATCCATCCAGCTATGCCTCCACTTCCCGGACGAGGGGCTGTCGTTCTCCTGGCAGGCGCTATGGACAACCGTCCAATGGCAGGACGCCCAAGGCCAGTGGCACAACGTCGAGGGATGGCAAGGCACGTTAGACGAGGTCCAAAATGGGGTGGGCAAAAAAGTATGGTGGGTCGCGGAAAAAGACTTGGGCGCCGGGCCATTTCGCTGGACCGTCTATCGACGGGAAGGCGGTGAGCAGCTCGCCGAGAGCGATCCGTTTTATCTACCCCGCGCCGGTCGTTTGATGGTTGAGGTAGAGTTAGCGCCCTGATCATCTTGACAAGACTAAAGTATCGGGCGTGACCGCCCAAATACAAGCCCCCCTCTGACTTGTTATCAGAGGGGGGCGATGCCGTCCGCGCGCGTCAGCCCATCCACTCTCAAACCACCCACGGCTGCCAGGGCGCGAGGCATTTCTCCCACAACTCGGCCGCGTCAAGCGTTGCGCAAGGCCTCGCTTTCGACGTCCTTCAACACCCGGTGCCAGGTCCAGTTGACTCGTCTCCTTTTGGAACCACTGAATCACTGAACGGATGAATGCACTGAACAGCTCCCCTCAGTGCCATCAGTGCCTTCAGTGGTTCAGTGATTCAAAATCCTACCCAAACTCGTACAAATTCAGTCGCTCCCGCCGCTCCCGCCAATCGGGCAGGACGCGGTCGAGGAGCGCGTAAAAGCGGGGCGTGTGGTCGGGCGCGGCCAGGTGGCACAGCTCGTGAAAGATGACGTAATCGATGTATGATTTGGGCACCTTGACCAGCTTGACGTTGAGCGTGATCTTGCCCTGCGCGCTGCAACTGCCCCAGCGCGTGCGCATCGCGCGCACGACGATGTCCGGATAGGGCACGCCAATGTGCGCCACTTTGGGATAGCACGCCGCCAGGCGTGCTTGAAAGACGCGCCGGGCGTGTTCATGGTACCAGTCGTCCAGCAACGCCTTGACGCTGGCCGTATCGGTCTTGTCACTCACATGGACATAGATATAGTTGCGGTCGCGCTCGACGCCTTGGCCCGCGCCGTTCGCGCTCTCGAGCACCTTGAGCCGGTGCTGCCGGCCCAGGTAGCGGTGCGTCTCGCCGCTGACGTACTGGCGCGGCGGCAGGTGCGGCAGATAACGCGCCAGATCCCGCTGTTGCTTTAAAATCCACGCCGCCCGCTTGAGCACTTTTTTCTCGACCGCCTCTAGCGGCGCGCCTTGCGGCGCTTTGACGACGACGTGCAGGTCGTCGGGCCGCACGGTGATGCCTAGCGTCTTGCGCGCCGCGTAACGCAGCTCGTACTGAATAGTCGTCGTGCCGTATTGTAGCGCGTGAACCGTCATCGCGTCACATCCGATCCCGCTGCTTGGCGATCTCGACCACGCTATCCAGGATCACTTGAATGTCGCCGTGGGTCAGCGGCACGTCGTAACGGCCCTTGACGCTGTACAGGTATTCGTCCATCGCGCGCTTGATCTGGCGTTGGACGTCCGGGTTGGTCGTCCAGTCCCGGATCTTGCGCGCCTCGATGATCTGCTCCAGGCGGATGGCCACGTCGGCGACCAGTTCGTTCATATCCACGGCGGGGTCCTCCACCGTGTACTGGACGATCGGGTCGCGGATGGCGCCATAGTAGGCCGGGGCGTCGCGGTAACGGTACAGCTTTTGCGGGGTGTCCGCGTCCCGCCCCGACTGGACCGCTCGCAAAATCTCGTTGGCGCGCTTTAGGTATTCGGCCTCGCTGATGCGCCCCTGGCGGTAGGCCGCGATGGTCTCCTCGATCAGGCGGGAGAATTTCTCATAAAAGGCCGGGTCCCGCTCCATATTCTCGGTCACGCTGCGCTTGACACGGTGGGCGATGGTGTCGGCCTGGGCGGCGGGCGTCGCCAGCTTGTCCACCTCGGCCTGAAAGGCCTCGGCGTCAAAAATATCGACCGCCTCCACCACCGTGGCCACGTCGGAGGATTGGATGTGGCTGTCCAGCAGATTGCGCACGCGCGCCTCGTAATCCTGATAGTCGATGGTCTCGGCGTAGCGCTGCTTGACCGCCACGCGCAGATTGTGAAAGAAACGCAGGTCCCGCTTGTAGGTCTCGACCTGCGCCAACGGCGTATCCTCGTGAAAGCTGACGGCGCTCAGCGCCACCTTGAGCGTGCGCGCATAGGCCGTCAGCGCGTCGTAAAAGCGTTGACGCACGTCCTCCGGCGCCAGGAACTGCTGCAGCGCCTCGACGTCTTGTTTGTTCGCGACCGTCTTGAACACATCCCACAGCGCCGCGTGTAGCTGCGGGAGTTGGTTGATCTCGGCCGAGATGTCGGTCAGGGTGCCGGCCACGTCCTCGGCGTCATAGCCTTCCAGGGCGTTATAGGTCTCCATCGCCTCGTTCAGTTCGCCCAACACGCCGCGATAATCGACAATGTACCCAAAGTCCTTGCCCTCAAAGAGCCGGTTGACGCGGGCGATGGCCTGCAGGAGGCCGTGCTCCTTGAGCGGCTTGTCGATATACAGCACCGTGTTGCGCGGCTCGTCAAAGCCCACCAGCAGCTTGTCGACCACGATCAGGATCTCGACCCCCTCGGGCCGGGCAAAGTCCGCCTTGATCTCGCGGTTATAGGCTTCTTCACTGCCGTAACGCGCCATCATGCGCTTCCAAAATGACGCTTCCTCGGGCAGCGGACCGTCCACCGCCGTGTGCCCCTCGCGCGTGTCGGGCGGCGAGATGAGCACCTCGGAGGTGACGTGGCCAAAATCGTCCAGGCAACGCTTGTACTTGAGCGCCATCGCCTTGCTATCCGTCGCCAGTTGCGCCTTGAAGCAATTCTCCTGAAAGTTTTGCCGGTAATGGTCGCTGATGTCGTAAGCGATCTGCCGGATACGTTGCGCCGTCCGGCTGATCTCCTCGTCGCGGCTGAACTTGTGCTTGAGGTCTCGCTTTTGCTCGTCCGACAGGCCCTCGGTGACGCGCTCGAACCATTGGTCGATGGCGGCCTGGTTCACGTCCAGCTCGGCCATACGGCCTTCGTACAGCAACGGGACCACGGTGTGGTCCGCTACCGCCTGGCGCATGGTGTACTTGTGGATAAAGCCTCCGAATTTGCGCGCCGTCGATTTTTCCTGCTTGAGCAGCGGCGTGCCGGTAAAGCCGATATAGCAGGCGTTGGGGAACACCTGGCGCATCTTGGCGTGGGTGGTGC
>CAZSJU010000161.1:0-7910 GCA_964607235.1 uncultured Anaerolineae bacterium
GCCAAAGCGGGCCAGACGATCGAGTTGACGCTGGCATGGCAAGCCAGCGGTCTGCTAGAGACACCACCTTCGTTCAGCGTACAGTTATTAGACAACGATGGTCTCCGCCGGACCCACGATGACCGCTACCTGGGCACCGCCTATCAGCCAGGGGAGGTCCGCTTTGAACGATTGACGTTGCCTGTTTATCCCGACATCTCACCCGGCGACTATCGCCTGGCCTTGAAAGTGTACAGCGTTGATGAGGAGGGCTTTGAGAATTGGCAGTACGCGTCTTCCCATGGCCCCGCGACACGGTTGGAACTGGCCCCATTCTCTATTCATCCCACGCTGTCCGCCCCGCTCACCCTGCACCCCTGTTCTATACCCTTTGCTGATGGCCCCACGCTGGTCGGGGTAGATTATGACCGCACGCTGCCCGACACGCTGCGGCTGTATCTGCACTGGCGCGGCCCGGCCAGGGGTGACGTCACCATACAGATTGACCCGGCCAGCGTCCGTCTGCCTACGCTTCCCGAGGACGCCTACCAGACAATAGTCCTCGACCTCCCTGGGGAAACAGATGGTCCGCTGTGGATGAGATTGACCGATCAAGCCGGCCAGGTCAAGCGAGCGGCTGGCCCTTGGGGGTGGCCATTAGAAGCCGCACGCCTGCCAGCCCCGTCCGCCTCGGACCGCTTTGTCCCGCTGGGCAACCAGATGGCGTTGATCAACGTGTCAGCTACCCCTGCCCCCCCGAACAGTCTTGCGCCGGGCCATTCGCTGAGTTTGCGCCTCACTTTCCTGGCACTCAAGCCGCTGGTCAACGATTACAGCGTCAGCGTGCGTCTGCTAGATGCTACAGGCGCACGGCGACAATTACACGATCTGCAACCGGCCCTGGGCGCCATTCCCACCCTCAAGTGGATCGAGGGTTCCCGTATCACCGACCTCCATTCCTTGCAAATTCCCGCCGACCTGACGCAAGGACCAATCAAAGCCACACTGGTGGTGTACGAGCGGTTCCACGGCACACCGCTACCGGCACTGGATGGACGCGTAAAGGCGATCCCCTTGGGAGAATGGGCCATCATAGCACGCTAACTTTCCTTGCCAAACCCTCTCGCTCATGGTACACTGCCCGCTCGTTGGGAGAAGACCTATGTTCCGTACCATCCGCCGCATTGACTGGCTACAATTTCTCTTTGTGCACCACCGTTGGCTGGCGACCTTGAGCGCGCTGGCTCTGTGCGTCTTGGTCGGAATGCTTGGCGGGTGGGTGGTATCCACAGCCGGGTCTCTGATTACAGCCGGGTTGGTCGTCGGGATAATTGGCGGGCTATGGATACTGCAAGACATCGAGGTGGGCTATTGGGCACTGATCGCGGTCATTTGTCTGTTGCCTTTTGGCAAGCTACCCTTTAGCATCGGCTTTAAGCCAAGTTTCCTCGACGTGGTGATGGGTGGCCTCTTTGGCGTGTGGCTGGTACAGTCGGTGCTCAACACCTCGCCCAAAACCTCCAGCAAGCAGTCGTCATTCCTAAACACCCACCTGGGATTGCCCATCCTGGTATTTATGCTGCTCGCCGTTGTCGCCTTTGTAGCCGGGTTGGCTCACGCGTCGTTGACCCAGTTGATCGCCCGTCACTTTGCCGAAGTGATGCTGAGCATTTCACTGTTCTATATCGTCATCAGCACCGTCCGCCAACCTGAACAACTGGCCCGGCTCACGCGCGCGATCATCCTGGCCGGCTTTGCCACGGCGGTACTTGGCATCGTGCTCTACCTCTTGCCTGACGGCACCAGCATTGATTTATTGTCGGCCCTGGGGCGTTTTGATTACCCAGTTGGACCCGGCGTGCTGCGTTACATACGCGAAAACCCCGAACTGCCCCAACGCGCCACCTCTACCTCCGTGGATCCCAACGTCTTGGGCGGCTTGCTCACGATGATCGGTGCCCTGGCCACCCCTCAGCTTTTCGCCCGGCGCCCCTTGTTCTCCCGACGTCTGCTGATCCTCTTTTTGGGGACGATTGCGCTGTGCTTATTGCTTACTTTTTCACGAGGGTCATTCGTCGCGACAGGTTCCGCACTAGTGGCCCTGGCCATATTACGTTATCGCAAGCTGGGCCTGCTCATGCTGGTCGTTCTGGCCATCATCTGGTTCTCACCCTTGACACAGCCCTATGTGACGCACTTTATCGAAGGCCTGCGCGGTGAGGACCTGGCCACCCAGATGCGTTTTGGGGAATACAGAGACGCTATAACGCTCATCCAACGCTATCCCGTGCTGGGTGTCGGCTTTGCCGGTTCACCCGACATCGACACTTATGTCAGTGTAGCTAATGTTTACCTATTGATGGCTGTAGAAATGGGGCTACTGGGGCTGGCCTCCTTTTTGATCGTGATCACGGTGCTCTTGATAGAAGCGGCCGGGGTCTGGCGCCATATCCCCCGCCACTCGGTTCTGGAACCGATCTGGTACGGCCTTTACGCCGCGCTGCTGGGCGCGTTAATTGGCGGCATCTTTGACCACTATTTCTTTAATCTTGACTTTCACCACTCGGTCACTTTGTTTTGGCTGTTTGTCGGCCTGGCCGTGGCAGTTTCCCACATGGTAAAAACAGCATTGGCGCCCGTGCCCCATCGCCTGAAGTAAAAAGTTTGCCCCTTGCACGAATGTTATGGTATAATGGGGCCGTGTCAAATGATACAACCTGCAAGGTATCGCCGTATTCTGGTCTATACTAAAGAGCTGTTCAAAAACGACTTTGAGGGAGGTTTTGCATGGAGGTGGGGATCACCAACTATAAGCGCTGTAGCCTGGTTGACGTTTCCGGTCGAATAGACAGCAACACTGCGCCCGAGTTTGAGGCGTCGCTCCAAAAATTGATCGAAAACGGCATACACAACATTGTGGTAGAAACAAGCGGCGTAGAGTTTATCAGCAGTGCAGGGCTGCGTAGTCTTCTTTCCTCCATCAAAGCCTGCAAGAAAGAAGGCGGTGTGTTGGTATTGGCAACACCTTCGAAGCGTGTGATCGAAGTGATGGAGCTGGCCGGCTTGAATTCACTCTTTACAGTGTATGACGACGTAACCGCTGCAGTGGGGAGTTTCTAGTTGCCAGACAGCCCACGCTCTTGTATTTTTTTATCATGCAGATGAGTGTCTGGCAGTGAGTGTTGGCGTTAGTATGGGTATTAAAAGAACCCTAACCGTCCCTGGTTGCTTTGAGTCTCTGGCCGCCATTGCTGACTTTATCGCCGAAACTGGGCTTGACGCTGGTTTCGATCAAGATACCATCTTTCACGTACAGATGGCGGTCGATGAAGCCTGCTCTAATGTGATTGAACATGCCTATGAGGGGCAAGAACCAGGCAAGATTAACCTGCAGTGTGATTGTCAGGGGCAAGAGTGGGTCGTCGTGATCCACGACACAGGGACCCCTTTTGACCCTGCTTTGGTGCCTGAGCCCAATCTAAACGCTAGCTTGGAAGACATCAAGACAGGTGGGCTGGGGCTTTACTTTATGCGCCAGCTCATGGATCAAGTCGATTTTACCTTTGACGCCGAAAAAGGTAACAAGCTACGTATGATCAAGCGCGAGGTGTAACTGAATGGACCAAGCACCGACTATTGGCTCTGCCAACAGCACAAGCACTGACTCTACGAGCAGCACGGGCAACGCAGAGATCCATTGCGTTGCACCTCAGGGCCGGCTGGATGCCCTGAGCGTTCCCGAATTTGAGAATGATCTGCGCAGCCAACTGAGCCAAGGCTCTGCTCACATCATTGTCAACTTTCAAGACGTGACCTACATTTCCAGCAGCGGGCTGCGAGCACTGCTCACTGCCCGACGTATAGCTAAAAATCAAGGTGGGGACGTAAAGCTTTGCCAGCTATCACTGCGCGTGTATGAGATCTTTGAGATGGTCGGATTTACCCAAGTATTTGGTATTTACGACTCGCTAGAAGCAGCACAAACGGCTTTCTCATAAAGTCGCAGGCAAGGCGAGATGCAAAAAATAGCGGCCTGCAGGCCGCTATTTTTAAGTGAGCCGATTACCCACCGCCGATGATGACAAAGGCCCACCAAACAGCGACCCCGCCCATCACCAAAATAATCAATCCGCCCACCGTAGCGCCAAAGGACAGCAGGAGAGAGCGAAAAAAGGTAGCCAGGGCACTCACGACCGCGCTAAAAGCAGCAAAAAGGTTCGCAATGCCCCCGACCATATGGCGCCAGCCTGTCAACAGCAATCCGCCGCCCCCCACGAGCACAGCGATGATCGCCACGGCTTCAACCGGGAATCCTTTGACTATTCCCCCAATCACGTCCAGGATCGTGTCTAACATTGGCTTTTCTCCTGGTTAATGATCCAACTTTACGACAAAGCCGAGTTAAAAAGTGTCACCATTATATCATCAACTCCTACAACTGACAATAACCGACCCTACCCTCGCCAACGACGACAAATTGGGATGGATTGCACTGGGCGCCATTTTATTGGCGCTGGCAGGTTCCGCGTTGCTATTACGCCGTTCCCAGTCCCGGCGGCTAAAGTGCCACATCGCCGAGCTGAGCGCCCTCAGTGAGGCCAGCCGCGCGATCGTCGAGTCACAACTCGACGTGGACCAACTGTGCGGGTTGATTTACCGTCAAGCGAGTCAAATTGTAGACACGCGGACCTTTCAACTGGGATTATTTGCGGGTGAGAGCTATCATATCAAGGTTTGGATCAAGCGCGGCGAGCATCAGCCAGAGGCCGCCTTTGACCTGGACGGGGGAGAGGGCATCGTGGGCTGGATGCGCGAAACCGGCCAGTCACTGCTGGTACGCGACTTTGAAATAGACACTCTGCCCGCTCAACCCAGCTACCTATCCAGCAATCCGCCCCGCTCGGCGGTCTTTGTATCGCTCGTTACCGGCGAGACGGTTATCGGCGCAATGGCGATCCAAAGCGACCGCCCGGCTGCGTTCACCACAGACCACCAAAGGACGCTCTCGATCATCGCCAATCAGGCCGCAGCGGCCATCTCTAACGCGCGGCTGTACGAATCGGAACAACGGCGCCGCCGCATGGCCGACACCTTGCGCCAAATTTCAGTTGAAATCAACGCCTCCCTGCAAGTTGACAATATCCTGGAAAGCATCCTGGAAGGCCTGACACGCCTGATCCATTATGACGCAGCAGCCATCTTGTTACTGAACGAGAACCGCACATTTACGCTGCGCGCCGCACGCGGTCAGCCGGCCCTAAGCGAAGCGCTAGGACAAAGTTGGCCGCTCACCGCGGGCCAACGCTTGCGCTGGTTGGTCAAGCATCGCCAGGCGACCCTCTTTGACGCCGATCAAGCCAGCGGCGCCTATCATCAACTGCTGAACTTTCCCGACGCTCATTCTTGTCTGGGTGCGCCTATCTTGATCCGCGACGAATTGATCGGCGTGTTGATGGTCGAGGCCGCAGCGCCCGAGCAGTACGACGCCCAAGACGTGAAAACCGTGGACGCGTTGACCACGCAAGCGGCGCCAGCGCTAGAGAACGCGCGGCTCTATGCCGCCGGACAAGAGGAAGCCTGGATCTCTACCGCCCTGTTAGAAGTGACCGAAGCGACCGGCCTGGCAAAAAGCGTCGACGAGGTATTAGAGACTGTGGTACGCATCACACCCATGCTGGTTGGCGTCGACGGATGCTATATCTTGCTGTGGGAATCTGAAATAGGCGCTTGTCATGTCGCCGCGGCCTATCAGGAGGACGAAAACAAGGCCAGCCTGAGCGTTGGCCAGCTGATCCCGCCGGGCACCTGGTCACTGTTGGATCGCCTGTGGGAGAGCGGCTCGCCAATCGTGGACGAGTTTGGCAGCCTGCCCGACGCGCCATCCACACAGGACATCGAGACCACGCTGCTCATGCTACCGCTGCGCGCCCAGGGGGAACTCATCGGCGCGATGGTGATCGACTTTGTCGGCCAGGTGTCCTTTACGCAACACCGCATCAAGCTCATCGCAGGCATCGCCAACCAGGCCGCACAAGCGATCGAGAGCGCCCAACTGGCCGCCGCCCAACAAGAAGAAGCGTGGGTCTCTATGGCATTGTTGCAAGTCGCCGAGGCCGTGGGAACGCTGTCCGAACTGGACGACGTGCTGGCCATGGTGGCCCGCTTGACCCCGCTACTGGTCGGTGTCGACCGTTGCCTGATCTACCTGTGGGAAAAAACCCATCAAGCCTACGTGCCCGGCGCCGCTTTTGGCTTATACGGCGAGCGCATGGACGTCTTTCAGACGACATCCATCCCAGCGGACCAGTGGCCGGCAATCCAAATCGAAGCGCCACAGCCCCACGCCGGCCCGCGTCACCAGGACCGGCTTTCCCCAGAGGCACAAGACGCCCGTGGCCAGGTACCGCTGGTTGCCGGTCCGCCCCAACCCATTGCGGACGTCTTGGGATTGCAGGCCCCCCTGGCGCTCCCCCTGCTGGCCTGGGGGGACATTATGGGCGCGTTGGTAGTAGATACCCAAAGCAACAGCGCCCCACTGGCGGACCGGCGACGTAACATTTTATCAGGCGTGGCCCAACAGACCGCCACGGCCATACAAAACGCCCAGTTGCACATCGAGTCCATTGAGCGACAAAAGCTGGAACGGGAAATCGAACTGGCGCGCCAGATTCAGGTCAGCTTTTTGCCCGCCCAGGCGCCCCAAATGCCCGGTTGGGACTTGGCAGCGTATTGGCGTGGCGCCCGCCAGGTGAGCGGCGACTTTTACGACTTTATCCCCCTCAACGAGCGGGAGGGACAGCCTCAACGTTGGGGATTTGTCGTGGCCGACGTGGCCGACAAGGGAGTACCGGCAGCGCTGTTTATGGCGCTCAGTCGCACGCTGGTGCGCACGATGGCCATCGGTGGCGATCCTCCCGCCGAGGTGCTGAGGCGCGCCAATGACCTGATCCTGGCCGATGCCCGTTCGGACCTGTTTGTCACCCTGTTCTACGCCATACTGAACATGGAACGGGGCACACTGACCTATGCCAACGGCGGCCACAATCCGCCGCTGGTCTTTGACGGGCGCACGGACCGGGTCACCCCGCTGGCCGTGCCGGGGATGGCGCTGGGCATCGTCAGCGGCATCCAGCTAGAGGAACGGGAAATCGCGCTGGGGCCAGGGGATACCGTCCTGTTCTACACCGACGGTGTGACCGATGCGCTGAACGCCGAGGTGGATGAATTTG
The DNA here is from genome assembly GCA_964607235.1 of uncultured Anaerolineae bacterium. Lineage (GTDB taxonomy): Bacteria > Chloroflexota > Anaerolineae > S140-20 > S140-20 > CAZSJU01. The sequence goes on from CAZSJU010000161.1 coordinate 7,209, forward strand.
GCCTCAAGCGCTTACGTCGCGTCGTCCAAGCGCACCAGTCCCAATCTGCCGCCGCCATCGTGCAAGCGGTCAATCAAGCCGTCGCCGAGTTTGTCGGGGACACGCCCCAGTTCGACGATTTTACCCTGTTAGTACTGAAACGCCAACCATAATGGCCAAGACCTCCGAGGTTGTGCGAACCGCTGGTTCGATTGAAACCTCGGAGGTCTGCAAAGGACAAACAACGGCTGATTAAAATGAAAAAACAACCCACTTCCCGCATGTGTTTCATCTGTGGCCGACAAAACCCGGTGGGGTTGCACCTGGACTTTTACGAGGACCACGAGAGCCATCCCAAACAAGTCTATGCCGAGATTGTCATCCCTGACGCATACCAGGGCTATCCCGGCGTCGCCCACGGCGGCATCCTGGCCGCCATCCTGGACGAGGTGGCCGGGCGCGCGGTGCTCATCGACGGGACGCCCGAGGACCTGATGGTGACGCTCAAAATGGAACTGCGCTACCGCCTTCCCACGCTGACCGAGACGCCGCTGACCGGCGTGGGCTGGGTCACGCAGCAGCGCTGCCGCCGCGCCCGGGCCCACGGGGAGCTGCGCCTGCCCGACGGCCGCGTCAGCGTCGAGGCAGAGCTGGTGCTGGCCAGCCCGCCCGACGCGTTTGCGGACGTGTGGGAGGAAGAAAAACCTTATTGGAAGGTGTATG
>CAZSJU010000162.1:0-4478 GCA_964607235.1 uncultured Anaerolineae bacterium
GGGCCGGTTGAGCAAGGCTTGGGCCAGCCCGATGCGTTGCAACATGCCTTTGGAGAACTGGCCGAGTTTGCGGTCTGCGTCTTCTGTCAGGCCGACCAGTTTTAGCAGTTCTGGGATGCGCGCCTGGCGTTCATCTTGCGGCATGCTATATAGTCGCCCGTGCACGTCCAAGAACTCGCGGGCGTTTAACCATTCGTGAAAGCGAAAGTCCTCGGGTAAAAAGCCCACCTGGCGCCGGACGCGCCAGTCGTTGGGGGGCGCACCCAACAGGCGCGCGCTGCCGGCGCTGGGTCGGACCAGTCCCAGCAGCATCTTGACCGCCGTCGTCTTGCCGGCGCCGTTGGGGCCGAGAAAGCCAAATATTTCGCCTTGCTCGACGGTCAATGTTAACCCGGTCACCGCTACCTTTTTGCCGTACTGCTTGCGCAGGTTTTCGGTGGCGATGGCGGGAGGGGAAGGAGAATCTGGTGTCACTTTACTCCTCAGCGCATTTTAACGCCTCTGGCCCAGGGTCGGGAATGTGAAGGCGTCGTCAAGATAATCGTGTTTAAAGGACCGATGCGACAGTGTAGCATAGAGACAGGCATTCGGCAAGTTGCCGAGGGCATAGGAGGCAGAACATGCAGACGAGTTTAAGCCTGGTGACCATTTTTTACCGTTTTGGCGTGGCGTTGGTGCTGGGTGCGTTAATGGGATTGGAGCGCGAATTTGCCCACGAATATGACGAACCCGAGGTGGAGGCTTTTGCCGGGTTGAGGACGTTTTCCTTCATCAGCTTGCTGGGCTGTGTGGCGGCCTTTATCACCAGTCTCGGACTGGAGTGGTTTTTTCCTTTTGCTTTTGTGGCCTTGGCGATCTTGATCGGCGTGGCCTATGTCATCACGGCCTCAAACCTTGCTCTGGGTATGACCACCGAGGTGACCGCGCTGCTGGCTTTTTTGATCGGTGGATTGGCGGCTTGGGGGCACTTGGAGCTGGCCGCAGCATTATCCGTCGTCATCACGCTCCTTTTGTCGCTCAAGACGCCGTTGCACAGTTGGGTGTCGCGCATCGAACGCGAGGACATTTACGCCACACTCAAGTTTGCCATCATCAGCGTCATCGTGTTACCGCTGTTGCCCGATCAGGGGTTTGGTCCTTATCAGGTCGTCAATCCCCGCCAGGTGTGGTGGATGGTCGTTTTTATCTCGGGCATCAACTTTAGCGGTTACCTGCTGAGCAAGGTGCTGGAAGCCCGGCGCGGCATTTTATTGACCGGGTTGATCGGCGGGCTGGCCTCTAGCACGGCGTTGACGTTGGGTTTTTCGCAGCGCAGCCGCGAGAAACCCGAGTTGTCGCGGGCTTTTATCTTGGGCATTGCGGCGGCGTCGGTGCTGATGTTCGGCCGGGTGTGGTTTGAGGCGGTGACGATCGATTCCAGCCTGGCACGCGGATTATTACTCCCTTTGGGAGTGCCGTTGGGCATTGGCGCGTTGTGGTGCGCATACCTCTATTTCACCGAGCACCCAATCGGACCGGGCGACGTTAGCTTTAGCAACCCTTTTCAATTGGGACCAGCGGTCAAGTTTGGGTTACTGTATGTCGGCGTGTTGTTGTTGGCCAAATGGACCCAGGAGACCTTGGGGGACACAGGGGTTTACCTCTCTAGTCTGGCTTCTGGCCTCACGGACGTAGATGCCATCGCGTTGTCTCTGGCGCGGCTGGCCAAGGCGGGCAATGTCTCCGGAGACGTGGCGACGCGCGCCATCGTGTTGGCGTCGGTGTCTAATACGCTGGTCAAAGGCGGCATGGTGGTGCTTTTGGGAGCGTCGGGGCTGCGCCGCTATGCGTTGCTCATCTTTGGCACGTTGGTTTTGGGCGGCATTGGCTCGGCCTTGTTCCTGGTGGGGATATAAGCGTGCTATGGCGGCCTGGCTGCTCCCGCCAAGCTGAGAGCCTGGAAGATAGGCATTCAGGCTCTTGACCAAACGCCTAAACATCTGTAAAATGGACTCCGGTCGGGCGGCACAGTGATGACCGCCCTTTAAGGTTTTAGAAAGGGGCGACTTGCATGGACTTGTTTCAAAAATGTGGTCAGTTTACCCGCGCGCGTTCTGCCCAAGAGACGGGCTTTTACCCGTTCTTTGTGCCGCTCAGCCAGTCTGAGGGCAGTGAGGCGTACGTTGGTGATCATCGCATCATTATGTGTGGGGCCAACAATTACCTGGGCCTAACGACGCATCCGAGGGTGCGTCAGGCGGCCATAGCGGCTATCCAAGAATTTGGGACCGGTTGCAGCGGCTCACGTTTGCAGAACGGCACGCTAGAGATTCACCGCGAGTTGGAGCGCCGCCTGGCTGATTACTTGGGCAAAGAGCGCGCGATGGTGTTTAGCACCGGCTTTCAGGTAAACCTGGGCGTCATTTCGGCGCTGGTCGGCAAGGGCGAATATGTGATCACCGACAAAGAAGATCACGCCAGTATCGTCGATGGTTGCTTGTTGGCGCGGGGCGCGATGCGCCGCTACCGCCATAATAGCATGGAAGACCTGGAGCGTGTGTTGTCCGCTTTGCCGTCGGATAGCGGCAAGCTGGTCGTCGTGGATGGCGTCTTTAGCGTTGGGGGCGAGATTGCGCCTTTGCTCGGCATCATACCGCTGTGCAAACAGTACAACGCGCGGCTGTTGGTCGACGATGCCCACGGCATCGGTGTGTTGGGCGGCGGGCGGGGGGTCTGCGCGCATTTTGGCGTCGCAGACGACGTGGATTTGATCATGGGCACGTTTAGCAAGTCGTTCGCTTCGCAGGGCGGTTTCGTCGCCGGCGATGCAGAGGTCATCCATTATCTGGAGCACACGGCGCGCTCTTTTTTGTTCAGTGCAGCCCTGACGCCGCCCAGTGTGGCTGCCGTGTTGGCTGCGTTGGACGTGATGATCGAGGAGCCTGAGCGCGTGGCGCGTTTGATCGCGATTGGCGAACGTATGCGGCGGGCATATACTGAATTGGGATTCAACATCGGCGCCAGCCAGACGCCCATCATCCCGATCATCATCGGTGAAGATATGCGCACGTTTCTGGTGTGGAAGCGCCTCTATGAGGAGGGCGTGTACACGAACGCTTTTGTGTCACCAGGCGTCCCAGAGAACTATTCGTTGTTGCGCACCAGCTATATGGCGACCCACACCGACGAACAATTGGACGAGGTGTTGGCGGTGATGGAGCGGGTGGGGCGCGAGGCACAGTTGATTTAATATGCCGATTTACGAATACTGTTGTCGTGATTGTGGTGCCAAGTTTGAGGTGTTGCGCCCCAAGCGTGGATTGGACGATCCGCCTCCTTGTAAGCGCTGCCAGGGGACGCGCACCGCGCGGGCGATTTCGCGCTTTGCGGCGCATAGCGGCGGGCATACCCTCGCAGGGGGTGGTGGGAGTTGCGACGGTTGTACGCCGTCTGGCGCCTGTGCTACTTGTTCCAGGTAATAGGGACCGCCGCCTGTTCGCTGAGGCGGCGGTTTTTTTGTTTATCACTCGCACAACCTTCACTCCCTGGCTCGATGCGGCCTGATGGAAGTGGAAGTAGATGGGGATCTGTTTCAGGTTTGATGTCTAGGGCCGTGGAGTGATGTATAGGTCAAAGGTGCGTTCGTTATCTTTTAGGAGGGTTTCGCCGGCGCATGGGACCACGTTGACGTGCAGGATGTAATGGGGTTCCAGGTCTACCATCTCGGTCAGGCGAAAGTGCGCTTGTTGGCTTTGGTCAGGCGCGATTTGAGGAATGATGGCTTGCCGTTGCATCAGTGGGGAGTGTTGCCCTGCCGTTTCTAGTGTGATCTGGACGGTGACGTTTGTTTCTGCCTGTGTGCCGTTATTTCTCACCTCGACGAACAGGTTCACTCCCTGGCGCAGCACCGAACGGCCTATTTCGTCGAGCGGGGGTTCGAAAACGATGCCGGCGGAGCTCAGATTGTGCGAGATGTTATGAGAAATCAAGTCTTCTTTGACGCAGCCCCGGTCCACAATGTCGACCTGGACGCAACCGACCAGGACGCTGGTCAGGCCGGCGACAAGCAACAGGACGTAGCGCAATTTTATTTTTTCAAATTCTAAATGCTTCATGGGCTTCTCCTCTGTATGATATGATTGGTCCACTAGCAAAAGCGTAGCAACGCGGCGGTATTTATAACCGAGCGGGGGCGTTTTGTCAAACGGATCGTGCCACAAGTCGCTCTTTTCAGTGTCGAGTCACAGAGCGGCAGAGAAATAGTACGCAGATCTTTGCCGAGGCACGCATCCAAGCCTCCATTACCTCCACGCAGAACAGTGTATCACGTGAATGTGCGAGTATCAGCCTTGCTCGATAAGGCTCGGTTCGACGGCTGTGTGGACCTGTGATAAAATGAGGGTACGTTTTAACCGCCGAGGTGAGTTGAACGTCAGGAGGCGTCAAATGAAAGCGACGAGTCTGGTTCAATTTAGTCTGATAAAGAAAGAGCGGTTGCT
>CAZSJU010000162.1:4578-7891 GCA_964607235.1 uncultured Anaerolineae bacterium
GCTGCTGTTGTTGTTGCTGGCTTTGCAGCGTCCGACCATCGCAGAGCCGCTCGATGGGATCGGCTACGTGGACGGCGCGCAGGGTCAGGACCTCACCGGCTGCGGGAACGGCGTGGGGAACCTGGCCTGCCAGACTGTCCAGTACGCCATCGATCACACGTTGTATGACGAGCTGTGGGTGGCCGCCGGGGTTTACTCCGAGTCCTTGGCCATTGAGATTGAGCGCGCGCTGACGCTACGCGGGGGGTGCGACGCCAGCTTTACGATCTGTAATCCGCCTGTGGTGAGCCTGTCGAATCCACTCAGCTATACGACAGTGCTGTCGGGGCAGCCGGCCTTGCATACGGTGGCGGTCACCGAGACCACCGTGTGGCTGGACGGGCTGACGATTCGCGGGGGAGATGACGGCGTGAACCTGAGCGCCGGCACGGTGGCCACGCTCACAAACTTGACGGTGTATGGGACGCGGGATGAGGGTATCGAATCCAACGGCGTTTCGTTGCTCATCTCTAACACATTGATCTCGGACACGTTGGACGACGGCATCCGGGTCCGCGACGCTGAACGGGTCACCCTGATGGGTAATCGTGTCTACTCGGTAGCCCAGGATGGTATCCAAATCGACGACGTGGGCATCGCCACGATCCAGGGTAACGTGATATATGCCACGGGCAAGGATGGCTTGAAACTGGACGGGGCGGACCGGGCAACGTTGTATGCTAACACGGTGCACGACGTGAACAATGAAGGCGTGCAGATTCAAAAAGGCGCGCTGGTGACGGTAGAGGCGAACGTCGTTTATCATACGGGAGCGGATAGCATCCTGGCGGAGAACCAGGGGGGCACCGTCCTGATCCGTGGCAATCAGGTCTATAGCACCACCGGCGCCTCAGAAGATGGCATTCACGTCAGAGCAGGGGTCGTGGCGACGGTGGAGGAGAACCGCGTGCACGACGTGAGCGACGACGCCATTGATTTCAAAGGACTCTCGGGCGTCGTTCGGGATAACGAAATCTGGGCCGTAGGGGATGTGGGGGTGCAGGTCAGCGGCACGATGTCCATCTCGGTGGCGCGCAACCTCATCACCGACACCTGGGACGCGATTTACGTGCGGGCCGGCGTGACGGCGACCCTTGAGCATAACGTTGTCTATAGCGCTACCTCGGACGGGATCAATTTCAAGGGCGCCAGCGGTTTGATCCGTCACAATGAGGTCCATCGGATCGGCGACCAGGGCATCAATGTCAACGCCGATCATACGCGCGTCATTAGCAACGTCGTGTACGATACTCGCAACGAGGGGCTGCGGGTGCGCAGTGGCAGCGTGGTCTGGATAGCGGACAATCTGATTTACGACGTCTGGGGGGCGGCGCAAGATGGCATCCGCGTCGAGCCGAACGTCGTGGCGACGATCCTGTCCAACACGGTCCACCATGTCACCGACGACGGCATTACCTTTAACGGGACGGTGGGTACGATTAGTGGCAACAATCTGTACAGCAATGGCGCCAGCGGCTTGGACGTGGATGCGGAGACGGTTGTGGTTTCGTCCAACCGCATCTTTGAGAACGGGGGCGCGGGCATCGAGTTGGAACGGGCGGGCCGCTTCACAGTCTCGAACAATCTGCTGGGCGAGAACGTGGCCGGCGGAGTGTGGGTCCTTGGCGTCTCGACGTCGACGGGGCAGTTGGTGAACAATACGCTGCTCGGCCATCCCTTGCACCCTGTGGGCGTAGGGTTGCACGTGTTGAGTCGTACGGTGACGCTGACCTCGGCCAACAATATCATTGTCAGCTATACGACGGGTATTTCGGTGGCGCCTGGCGCCGGGGTTACGACCACTTTTGACGACGTGTGGCATAACCTGGTGGACTATGAGGGCATTGCCAGTGGGGCCGGGAGTATCACGCAAGATCCGATGCTGCTGGATGTTGTGGGGCGGGATTATCACTTGGATTTCGCGTCGCCCTGTGTGGATGCCGGTTGGGCCGCGCTGGCGCCGGCCTTTGACTTTGAGGGCGATGCGCGCATCGCCCCGGTGGACATTGGCGCCGATGAGCTGTTGGGCATCAGCCTGGTCAAGCGGGCGCCGGCGTTCGTCGCGCCAGGGGCTCCGATTACGTACACCCTGGTGATCACCAATTATCTGGACGTGCCGGCGACCAACGTCGTCGTCACCGATCGTGTTCCCCTGGGGGCCGAATGGGTTGGCGTGTGGGATGGCGGTTCGTTGTGGCTCAGTGGCTCGTTAGGGCTCGGTAGCGTGATTACCTGGACCATCCCCAGCATTGCCCCGAGCGGCGGCGCGGCGCGTGTGCGCTTTGTGGTGACGGCGACGCGCACGCTCACCAACGAGCGCTATCGGGTCGCCGGCAGCGACCAGGGCATCGGCAGTGCGATGGGACCGCCTGTGGTGACGGCCGTGCTCGGCCAACGCCTGTACTTGCCGTTGGCTTTGAAAGAGCGGTAGCTGCACGCCGAGAAACATAAAAGATGGATTTTTACAAAAAATCTGGTTCCTATTCGTCGTTGGGGGCCGGGGGAAAATAGTCGACGCGCAGACTGAGTTCCGCGTCGTCCAGTTCGCCCATCGACCACATCAACAGATCGGTCAGACGCACGCGCGCCGTCGCGCGTTGCGCCTGGCAGTCATTTGTGCCCTCGCTTGGCGCCGGGCCGGCTGTGGCGCAGGTCCCCGGAAAGCTGACTGTGACTTGCAAGACCTGAAAACCCAGGCACCCCTCACGGCTGGCGCGGGCGGCGACTTCTAACGCCGCCCAAATCGCGGCGTCAGCGTCCAAACGCGACCGGGCCGCATCCTCACTTGCCCTCGCCGTCAGTGCCAGGGGAGTTTGCCGAAGGACCGAGGATTGAGGCCATTGTAGCTGTAGCAAAACCGTGCCGTCGGGTTCTGTTTGCACCAGGCCGGTGTAGCCGGCTTTGAGGAGCGCGCGGCTGGTTTGCTCGCGGCACGCTGCCAGGCTTGCCACAGAGGGCGAGAGCGGTGAAACGATGGACATCTCGCTCAAGAAGGCGGGAGGGCGCAGCAGCACGATCAGCAGCGCCACGATGGCCAGCAGGTTGCTGCCCACCAGGATGACCAGCGCGCGGCGCTGGCCTGGGTTCAACTGTGCCCAGATGTGCGTGAGGCTGTCTTGTATTGGTTTGAGCGGTTGACCTGACACTTTTGCCTCGCCGGTGCGTTGAATGTGAGCGTTTGGCTGGTGCGGGACAGTGTAACACCAACATGGCCAGAAGGCAACCTTTGGATTCGGCAAGCTCACCACAGGTGGATTCGGCAAGCTCACCACAG
>CAZSJU010000163.1:0-7860 GCA_964607235.1 uncultured Anaerolineae bacterium
GCCGGGATCATCCCGGCCCAGCGCGCCCTTTTGCGCCGCCTGCCAGCGGTTAAAGCGTCGCGTCAGCACCTCGCGCATGCTGGCATAATCGTCCGGCTTCTCAGACACCGCACGGACGTTAAAGCGCCGATAGTCGCTTTTGTGCGGCACGCCGTGCACAAAGACGACCATGCTGCCGACGGTGGCCGTGCCCTGGGTGGTCGAGATGTCATAACACTCGATGCGCGCCGGGCTGGCGGACAAGTCCAACGCCTCCTGCAACTCGGCCATGGCCTGTTCTTGCTTGTGCTGGTCGGCCTGCCACTGTGCGCGCAAGCTGATTAACGTCTGAGCGGCATTCTCGGCCGCCATACGCACCAGCGCCCGCTTGTGCCCCCGGCGCGGCACCTTTAACATGACTTTGGCGCCGCGTTTTTGCTTCAACCACTGCTCGATAATGAACGCCTCTTCGATCTGCGCGGGCAGCAACACCTCTGGCGGGACATAGGCCGCCTCGTCGTAGAATTGCTTGATAAAAGACGTCATAATCTCTTGTTCATCCTCGTCTTCGGCCCCGTCAAGGATGAAATACTCGCGCCCCAGCAGCTTGCCGCCCCGGATAAAAAAGACCTGCACGCAGGTATCGCCATCCGTCCGGGCAAAGGCCAGCACGTCCTGGTCCGCCTGGGCCGCCGAGACAACCTTTTGCTTCTCTACAATGTGCGCGACCGCCCGCAACTGATCACGCAACGTCGCCGCCCGCTCGAAATCCAGCCCATCCGCCGCGGCCCGCATGTGCGCTTCCAGGTCGCTCACGACCACCTCGGTCTTGCCCTCCAGAAAGCGAATCAGCCCCGCGATGGTCTCGCGATATGCCTCACGGCTGACGGCGCCGATGCACGGGCCGCTACACAGCTTGATGTCATAATACAGGCAGGCACGCCGGTCTTGACCGGTGATCTCGCGGTTGCAGGTCAAATAGGGGAACACCTTGCGCAACATGTCCAGCGTCTGGCGCACGGCCGACGACGAGGTAAAGGGGCCGAAATAGCGCGCGCCGTCCCGCTGCATGCGACGCGTGAGGGTCACCTTGGGATAATCCTCCTGCCAATGCACCTTGATATAAGGGTAGCGCTTGTCGTCCTTGAGGCGCACGTTGTAACGCGGCCGGTGCTTTTTGATCAGGTTGGCCTCGAGGATCAACGCCTCCAACTCGCTGTCGGTGACGATGAAATCGATGCGCGCGATCTCGGCCGCCAGGCGCGCCGTCTTTGTTCCCGCTTGCAGCGCGCTGGCGTGAAAATAGGAGCGCACCCGCGCGCGCAGGTCGATCGCCTTGCCGACGTAAATGACCTCGTCGTGCACATTGTACATCAGGTAACAGCCGGGTCGGGTCGGCAGGTTATTCAGGGTTTCTTGTAGGTGCTCCGGAGCCGCCATACGCAGATTTTAGCACGGTCCCGCGTCAGGGTCAACGCCGGCACAGGCACCTGGCCTTTTGTAGTTCGAGTCGCCATTGCGAGCCCCGGACGCTTTTTTCCGGGGCGACGCAATCTCCCTCGGTCGTTTGTGTCAGGCCAAGATTGGGTTATAATGCCTCAATATGCGCACACGAATCCTGATCCTCATCTCTATCATCCTGTTGCTCGGCGCCGGGACCTGGCTGTACCGCGACGCCCTGCACGACTGGCTCTTCCAATTGACCGGTGAGAGCGAGACGTTGCCTCAGGTGCGGGGCTTTTTCCAGTATCTCTCCAACTATACCCGGCCCATGCCCGAGACCGACGACATGGCCGCTGTGGCCCATGCCGGGGTGAACCCTTATGGCGTCAACACCTTTTTGCAACAAGAGGTCGAGCTGAGCAAGCGCGAGCGGCAAGTGCAGATGCTGCACGCGGCCGGTTTTCGCTGGATTCGCCAAGAGTTCACCTGGGAAGACATCGAGATCCACGGCAAGGGCGACTTTGAGGACCGGCGTCACGAGCCACACCGCTCGGCCTGGGAAAAGTACGACCATATCGTGGACCTGGCCGAAAAATACGACGTGCAAATCATCGCCCGGCTCAGCAACCCCCCGGCCTGGACCCGCGCCTTGACAAACACCATCGGCACCCGCGCGCCGCCCGACGACTTGGCCGACTATGGCGACTTTGTCGAGGCGGTCGTGCGCCGCTACCAGGGCCGGATCCAATATTATCAACTCTGGAACGAGCCCAACATCTATCCCGAGTGGGGCGAGCGGGCCGTGGACCCCGAGGGCTATACGGCGCTGCTGTGCGAGGGCTATTATCGCGCCAAGGCGGTAGACCCCAACGCCGTCATCGTCAGCGGCGCGCTGGCCCAAACCATCGACCTGAGCGGGCGCGACTTGAACGATATGATCTTTTTACAACGCATGTACGACGCCGGCGCCGGGGCGTGCTTTGACATCATGAGCACCAACAGCTATCTGCTGTGGTCTGCCCCGACCGACCATCGCATGCGGCCCCTGGTGATCAACTATGGCCGTAACGCCTACATCCGCGACGTGATGGTGCGCAACGGCGACGCCCACAAACCGATCTGGATCAGCGAGATGAACAGCAACGCGGTGCCGGTGGGGCCAGAGGGCGCGGGCATCGTCGGCTGGGGCGCCTATGGCCGGGTCTCACTGGAAACTCAGGCCGAGTGGGCGCCGTTGGCCTATCAACGCGCCCAGGAAGAGTGGCCCTATGTCGGCGTGGTGAACTTTTGGTTCTTTAAACCCGCCAGCGACGCCGACGTGAACCAGGCCTACTATTACTTTCGCATGCTCGAACCCGACTTTACGCCGCTACCGGTCTATGACAGCGTCAAAACAACCGCCAATCAGACACCTCAGATGTACGCCGGCACCCACCAGGAGAACCACTGGGCGGTGCGTTGGGAAGGCGAGTGGTTCGAGCGAGACGACCCCACCGCGATGCTGGACGGCTACCGGCAAGCCGGGCAGGAAGCGAGCGCCCACGTCTGCGTCCAGGGCGGGCAACTGCAACTAGTCCGCGCGCCCGGCGCCGACGCTGCGCCGCGTCTCACCCTCGCGCCCGCCAAGGACGGCTGCTGGACGCTGCGCGCCGAACCGGGAGCGACGGTCGACGGGTTCATCGTGCATCCGCGTTCAGGGATACCGTGGGGCTGGGGACTGGCCATCATCACCGCATTGGCCCTGGCCGTCGGAGGATGGAGATTGCTCACCTGCACTAGCGTGCGGCGTAAGTGTTGTCGCAAAAAACGCTCCTACTAGGAAACTTGTCGAGACGCAGGTGCGATACACCTGCTTTTTGGTGCATTGCACCTGATCTCCCTTCATAGTGCAGTTTCTTACCGACTGAACAGCGCCGCGGCGCTATAGAATACTACTAAGAAACTTACACGATCGGTGTCCTTATATCGATAGTGGCGCAATAGTTTCTTGCCGACTGAACAGCGCCGCGGCGCTATGGAATACTCGTAATGACAAACTTGGAATTGCTGCCGCTAGACTTGCGCTCAGAGCGAATTGAACGACCTATCGTAAGCGAGTCGAACGACCTATTTTTTGGAATGAGAGACGTGTTGGACCAATACCAAGATGGAGTGATGAATCATGCCAGATGTCAAGACCTTTAAACCGCACCCCCGCACCGAGAACGTATTTATGCGCGACGGCAAGCCGTTGGTCACCAAGGTGCCCCACCTGAACGGCGATCACTTGCCGGACACGGTCAACCAGGCCCTGGAATTGTTGGGCGGGCTGGACCAAGCCATCCGCCCCGGCGACCAGGTGATGCTCAAGCCCAACTTTAACTGTTCGTACGCGCTGCCACTCTCGACCAGCCCGAGCTTTTTGGGCGCCGTCATCGAAATCCTCCAAGACGCCGGCGCCAGGGTGACGGTGGGCGAACTGTCGGGCAAAGCCGACTGGCCCACCGACAAAGTGGTCAACAACCTCAAGATATTGCCGCTTTTGCGCCGCTATGGCGTGCCGTTCATCAACTTTGAACACGACGAATGGGTCCCGCTAGAGGTGAACGGGCAATACTGGCAGTCTTTTCGCGTGCCGCGCAGCATGTACAAAGCGGACAAACGGGTCAACCTGGCCAACATGCGCTGCCACTCTTCGGCGCGCTTTTCGGCCTCGCTCAAGCTGAGCGTGGGCTGGATCGACCTCAAAGACCGCGAGTTCCTGCACGCGGACCGCGCGACGGTCGAGGCCAAGGTGGCCGAGCTAAACCTGGGCTGGCAGCCCAACCTGGCCCTGATCGACGGGCGGCGCAGCACCGTCGCCCGCTACGGGCGCGGCGCGTATGTGTACCCTAACGTGATCATGGCCTCGGGTGACATGGTGGCGCTGGACACCGAGGCGGTCAAGATTCTCAAGCGTTACCCGGAAGAAAACGGGCTGGATGTCCCGTTGGAAGAGATGGGACAACTCGAGACCGCCCAGGCCCATGGGTTAGGTTCGATGGATTACGTCGTGCTAGAAGCGCCGGCCAACACCCGCACCGAGCAAAAAGCGACCTACTAGCCCACGGCGCCATCGCGCACGGATCCTTCAAGGCCCGGCTTGTTGCCGGGCCTTGTGCATGCCCCGCTACTTGACCCACCTGCTCGTTTCTTACGTCATTCTAACGCTTGTTTTACGCCCTACTCACCTTTGCGTGTTAAAAATAATCAAGAGCATTCAGGGGAACGGTTACACACAATCGTCCCGAGCCTGAACGAATGATACATAGATGGGGGAATCCAATCTAATGAAAGCAATGATACTGGCGGCGGGAGAGGGGACACGACTGCGCCCCCTTACAGCCAACCATCCAACCCCGATGTTAGAGGTAGGGGGCGTCCCGCTCATAGAACAGAACATACTGTGGCTCAAGCGCTACAGCGTCACCGAGATCGCCATTAATTTACATTACAAGCCCTGGGCCATCGTGCATCACCTGGGACACGGCCGGCGCTGGGGCCTACACCTACACTACTCTTTTGAAGAACAGCTATGGGGCACAGCCGGGGCGGTCAAACAGCTTGCATGGTACCCTAATGAGCGCTTTGTCCTGCTTTACGGCAACGTATATACAGACCTTGACCTTGCCAGCCTGCTCGCAGCCCACCAACGGGGAGGCGGGGCGCTGACCGCCGCCATCGTCTCAATAGACAACCCCACTGCCCACCACATCATCGAGCTGGACGCCCAGGCGCGGATACGTCGCCTGACGGCCCAGCCCGGGCACGACCAGGCCTTCTCGCGGCTGGCCATCGCCGGCGTCTTTATCGTCGAGCCCACGCTGCTATCCGGATGGCCGGCGAACCAATTTCTGGACCTGGAGCGTGACATTCTCCCCCAAATGCTCGCCGACGGCCAACCGGTCACCGGCTACCCCATCCGCAAGACCCTGATACAAGTGAACACACCGGAAAGCTACCAACGGGCACAACAGTTAGCAGCGCAACACAAAGCCAACCTTGCCCAGGCAGAATCCGCCCCCCAGATCGTCGCACCGACGGTACAAAACGTGTTCCAGCGTTTTGTGTTTGCCTACCCGGATTAAACACCGCGCATCTAAAAAGTCGAGCGCGCCCGGTTCAACGCGCGCCCGGTTCAACGCGCGCCCGCCCAGCGTTGCGGGCGGGCTTTTGCACGTTTGGGCGCCTGCACGTTGGGCCGGTCAGTGGTATAATCTGGGCGTCACCGCTGACGTACCGCTGCTGGTCGGAGACGGCAGGCTATGGTATACTCACAATCCGGCGCCTCGCACGTCACGCGCATTGAACACAATCTCTTCCGGAGCACTGTCGTTCACCGACGCCCTATGGCGGCCTCAGCGTGAACGTGACAGGCATATGACGAGGCGCTTGGAAGCACAAAACCACCAACCATCACCCATCTACAAAGGAAGAAAATGAGCACCCGATTGGAAACCCTGCCCACCAAATTGACGTTCATCCTCCTGCTCGCGCTGACGCTGTGTGCTTGTCAGAGCGAGACCCTAGAAGTCACCCGCATCCAAGTCCTGGAGCGGCGCGTGATCGAACGGGTCGTGGTCACGGTTGAGGTGACCCGCTTGCAGCCGGTCACCGTGACTCCACGACCGACGCGCGTTCAGCCCGCAACCCCGACCCCCGACGTGACGGCCGATCCTTCTCCCACGCCCACACCCGCTTCCGATTCATCGACGCGCGCGCCGGCGACGCCAATCTCTTCTGCCAGAGAAACGGGAGAAACCCTATTGACGGCGCTAAAGGACGTAGAACAAGCGCTGCTATCCCTGGTCCCGGCCCTCAACTCCCAGCCGCTGCCCACGGGGAATGTCATTCAACTGTACGATGCCCTGCGGGGCGCGCCGGCTTTTGACATCCCGGAAGGTGAAACCGACTTGTTGTCCATCTATTTGCGCTACCGCCAGCAGGTAGAATATGTGCCGGATCAAGGCAAGGACTTGTACTCGCACCTGACCAAGATCCAGTCAGGTGAAGCGGATCAGACCGGTATCAGTACGATTCATCTCTCAGTGGCCCAAGATGCCGCTTCGACCGGCACGAGCACTATCCAAGGATTGATACGCGAGCTAGAAGCCTACCTGGCCTCTTTGCCATAGGCCGGTAACCACCGCCACAGCAGCGCCGCCGCCACCAGCGCCAGCACCGCGCCAAACAAAAAGGGCGCACTGGGGCCAAAACCGTCCCAGTCCCCGAGACCTTGCCACAGCAGGCCGGCGAGCAAGCTGGCCGGCAAGGCGGTCACGCCCACGACGGTGTTATACGCACCATAACCGGTGCCGCGATGCTCCGGCGCCACCATGTCAGCCACCAAAGCCCGGGCAGAGCCTTCTGCCATACCATAGTATATGCCATAGATCGCATACAACACCCACACCTGCCAGCCGGTCTGGACCAGGGCAAAGCCCAGGTAAATCAAGCCGTACGTCAGCCAACCGCCGACGATCAACCGGCGGCGACCGATCCGGTCAGATAACGCCCCCGCCGGGCCGGAAACCAGCGCATAGACGCCGTTAAAGGTCGCGACCATCGCCAGGATCGCGACGACGCTCAGACCCCGCTCTTCGGCCCGCAAGATGAGAAAAGCATCCGACGAATTGCCCAACGTAAACAGGGCGACGATCAACAAAAATCCCCGGAACGGCCCCTGCATCACGTCCCGCAGGGAGACCTTGTGCCCTGTCGCTTTCGTCCCCTCGTCTACCCCCTCGGCGACCTTGACCTCGCGTGCGCCCAGCGCCAGCGTCAACACAGCCAACAGGGCCGGCACAAAGCTGAGCAACACGACCGTCTGAAACGTGGAACGCTCCAGGCCCACGGCGCCTGACTGGGCGGCCCATACCACCCCCAGCGCCACCAACAAGCCGATCATCGCACCGCCGGTGTCGGCCGCCCGGTGCAGACCAAACGCCAACCCCCGGTGTTCCTCCACGATGCTGTCGGCCACCAGGGCATCGCGGGGCGCGGTGCGGATGCCCTTGCCCACCCGGTCCGAGAAACGCAAGGCCAACACGCCCCACCACGAAGTCACAAAATAAAAGAACGGCTTGGCCACCGTCGAGAGGCCATAGCCGGTCACCGCCAACCATTTGCGCTGCCCCAACCGGTCAGACAGCCAACCAGACACGATCTTGAGCAAGCTGGCGGTGGTTTCCGCCACACCTTCGATCAAGCCAATGACGTTCGTCTTGACGCCCAACACACTCGCTAGAAAAAGCGGCAACAAGTTGAGGATCATCTCGCTAGAGATATCGGTGAGAAAACTGGTCAAGCTCACCACCCACACGTTGCGCGGTAGCGAACGTAACGCCGATTTTGCTTGATCTGTCGTCCTAGATGCCATTTTACAGACTCCTTTATCATGATCTACAGAGAAAAACTGCC
>CAZSJU010000164.1:0-7823 GCA_964607235.1 uncultured Anaerolineae bacterium
CGTAGCGACGCACGCTGAGGGCGTGTTATTTTTGTTTGTTAACGTGTTTGTGAATTTTAGGATCGATTAGATCGATTATTAGCAAAAGAGGCCAGCGGTATGTTCAAAAAGAATCGTACCCTTAGCAGTCAGCTCACTCGGTGGGTAAGCATTCTAAGCGTCATTGCAATCTTTGGGTTGCTGTTTGCCATCGCCGCCATTTTGTTCAACGCGGCCCAGTCCACGCAGATAAACTTGAATGAGCAAGTGGATCTAGTAGCAAACGACTTTGATCAGTACTTGGGCGGCATAGAGCAGGACCTGAGGGCCACGAGTGACGCGTTATCGCTTACTCCGGACAGAAGCGGGATACTGCGACTTTTTATGGAACGCCGGCCGGCCATTTTGTCACTGACCCTGGTCAGCCCCCAGGGTCAAGTGCTGGCCCAGCGCCGCCGGTTAGGGGGCGAACCGCCCACAATGGTGGTCGATCAGCCATGGTTGGAGACCGTGCGTGCGGGCGAATTGTATATAGGGCAGGTGGACTTTCAAGCATTTGGCGTGCCGCTTGTTATTTTGGCCGTCGATGTGACGGATGGTTCAGGTGAGTTTATCGGGACCCTGGTCGCCCGCCTGGACCTGAGTGCGTTGTGGGATAAGGTGGTGCGGTTGCGGGTAGGGAAGACCGGCTATGTCTATGTGACGAACGAGCAGGGGCAGTTGCTGGCTTATCGTGACTTGGGACTTTTAAAGGGCGTCACGCTGCAAGACCTGACCGGTAAGGCGCCGCAGCCCATCGTAGAGTCATCCTTGAGCGTTTATACAGGGATAGTGGAAGAGTGGGTGGTAGGCGCCGGTGCATCTCTTGAGAACGTGCCCTGGTTTGTGATCGTTGAGCAGCCTCTCGACGAAGCGTTAGGCGTGTTTTTCTTGCCGGCGGTGATTGTGCTGCTGGCATTGTTGATCGTGGGGGGCCTGGTTTACAGGATTTTGCGCTTTGCGCGTCGCCAGATTGCGGCGCCGTTGCGCTTGATGCGCGAGGGTGTGGATGTGCTCAGCCAGGGACGGTTGGATCATCGCATTGATATCGAAGGCCAGGGCGAGTTTGGCGCACTGGCCACGGCGTTTAACGCGATGGCGACGCGATTACGAGAGACGATTAGTTCGCTAGAGCAGCGCGTTGCCGAGCGCACGGCGGATCTGGAGGCCACGACGGCTGACCTGGCGGCCCGCCGTGCAGAAGCTGAATTGGCCACGCAGCGCCAGGCCGAGGTTAACCGGCAGCTCGAAGACACCGTGCTACAGAGTCAACGTCGGGCGGTCTTGCTCCAGGCCGGTAGCGAGGTCAGCCGGGCCGTGGCCCAGGTCAGGGACCTGGATGCCTTGTTGCCCCAGATCACCCAGTTAATCAGCCAGAATTTTGGCTACTATCACGCCGGCATCTTTTTGGTAGATGAGGCTGGGCGCTATGCGGTGCTGCGTGCTGCCAATAGTAAAGGTGGGCAGCGGATGTTAGCCCGCCATCATAGGCTGTTGGTCGGTTTAGAAGGTGTCGTGGGGTACGTAGTGGAGACGGGACAGCCCCGCGTTGCGCTAGACGTGGGCGAGGACTTGACATATTTTGATAACCCAGATTTGCCTCAAACGCGTTCCGAGTTG
The DNA here is from genome assembly GCA_964607235.1 of uncultured Anaerolineae bacterium. Lineage (GTDB taxonomy): Bacteria > Chloroflexota > Anaerolineae > S140-20 > S140-20 > CAZSJU01. Next base: position 1,639 of record CAZSJU010000164.1, read on the forward strand.
GCCTTACCCTTGCGCGTGGGAGATCGGATGTTGGGCGCGCTGGACGTGCAGAGCAGACAGTCGGAGGCTTTTACCGAAGAGGATGTCGACGTGTTGACAGTGCTAGCCGGGCAGATCGCTATTGCAATTGATAATGCCAATTTGTTCCATCAGACGCAGGAAGCTTTGGAAGAGGCGCGCGCAACTCAGCAGCGCTATATGCAGGAACAGTGGGCGCGCTATGTGGGGGAGCGCCCCCAACGGGCGTACGAATATACCTTGATGGGCGTCCCTGCGTCGGGCGAGGCGTCGTCTGTGGAGGCCCAGGAGGCTTGGTCGCGGGGCGAGCTGGTACACATTGTGCGTGACGACGCTGATCCAGGGGAAGCACAATTGCGCGCTGTGTTGGCGGCGCCGATCAAGGTGCGGGGTGAGATCATCGGGGTGCTTGATTTGCAAGAGACCGACCAGGCGCGGCAGTGGACCCAGGACGAGGTTGAGTTGATACAATCCGTCGCTGACCAGTTGGGGCAGGCGCTAGAGAGCGCCCGGCTGTTCGAAGAGACGCAACGCCGCGCGCGCTATGAGACGTTGACCCGCCAAATTACGGATCGCATCCGTAGCCGGGCCGAGGTGGACGCGATGTTGCAGACGGCCATTCAAGAGTTGGCGCGCAGCTTGGGCGCGCCGCGGGTCTTTGTGCGCCTGGCCCCTGAGGCTTTGACGGGGGAGGGGCAGTCAGAGCTGAACGGGGGCGGGAGGGAAGAGAGTGCCCATGCTTGAGGAATATAAACGACTGGTAGAAGAACAAGGCCAGGCTTTGCTAGAAGTGATCCAGTCTGTGGCTTTGGGAGAACTGGACGTCACGATCGAGATCCCTGAAGGGGTCGAGGTGTTTGCTGACCTGGCCATCGGGTTGGAAATGATGGTCGATGACATCCGGGCCTTGTTGGCCGACGTCGAGCGGCGTGGTCGCGACTTGCAAACGGCCGCCGAAGTCTCGCGCGTCGCCAGCAGCATTCTGGACCCCGATAAGTTGATCCAACAGGTCGTGGACTTGGTTTGTGAACGGTTCGATCTGTATTATGCTGGCTTGTTTCTCGTAGATCAAGATGGCGAGTGGACCGGTGAACCGGGGCGCTGGGCTGTGCTGCGCGCCGGCATTGGAGAGGCCGGTCAACAGATGATTGCCCAGGGACACAAGCTGGAAATTGGCGGCAATTCTATGATCGGCGCTTGCGTGGCCGACCATCAAGCCCGTATTGCCAGTGACGTCGGTGAAGAGGCTGTGTACTTTGATAATCCCTTCTTGCCCGAGACTCACTCAGAGATGGCGTTGCCGTTGGTCGCTCGCGGTCGGGCCATTGGTGCATTGACAGTGCAGAGCCAGCGGATAGCGGCCTTTTCGGGTCAAGACGTCACTGTGTTGCAGACGGTGGCAGATCAAGTCGCCACTGCAATTGCCAACGCGGACCTGTTTGAGCAGACGCAAGAGGCGCTGCGAGAGGCCGGTCTCTTTCGCCAGTTGGTGGGAGCCTCGGGGCAGGGCATTGGCATCGCAAACCTGGAGGGAGAGATTGTCTATGTCAATCCTACCCTCAGCCGCTTTCTAGGTGTAGCCAACCCAGAAGACCTGCTGGGTAAGACCTTTGCTTCTTATTACCCTGAGGCTATGCAGCGCATGTTGCAGGATGAGATTATGCCCATTGTCCAAAAAGAGGGGCAGTGGGTGGGTGAATTAGCGCTTGTGTCGGCCACGGGCGATACAATTCCCACTATTGAGAACTTTTTCCTGATCCGTGACGAGCAAAGCCGTCCGCGCTATGTGGCGGATATTGTGACCGATTTGTCAGTGCGCAAGCAAACCGAGTTAATGCTGGCGCAGCGCGTCAAGGAACTGGACTGTTTGAACGACATCGGCCGCAAGATTGATCAAGACCCGCCTGTCAAATCGTTCTTGCGATGGGTGGCAGAGCGCATCCCGCCGGCGATGCAGCACCCGGATAAATGCCGGGTTGCTGTCGAGTACAAGGGGCAAACCTTTGGCGCCGCCGACGCGGTCAAGTTGCCGCGCCAGATGGTGGGCGGATTGCGGGTCAGCGATGAGCGGGTGGGCCGCATCATTATCGCGTACACTGAGGATTATGATTTTCTGGACCAAGAGAGCGCCTTGTTGGGGGACGTTGCCCGGCGGGTCAGTGGTTATGTTGAAAAACAGCACTTGTTTGAAGAGATTCAAGCGCGAGCGCATCGAGAGACGGCGCTGAGACAGGTGGTGGCAACGGTCAGCGCCAGCGAAGATATCGCGGCCAGCTTGCCCAATATCCTGGAACATTTGCGCGAATTGGTCCCCGTGGACATGTTGACGCTAGCGGCTTTTGTGCCAGACGAGAACGAGTTGACGCTTTTGGGTGCGGCCACCAAGACGCAGGATGGCACACACTTTACCCAGGCGGGCATGCGCTTGCCGCTAGATAGCAGCGATTCGGGGTGGGTCGTGAAACATGGCGATCCGTGGCTAGAGACCGACATGCGTATGAAAAAGACTTTTGATGCGGATGGCGGCTTGGTGGCTGCAGGTATGGTATCACGGTGCTTGTTGCCGCTGCGGGTTGGCGCCCAGGTTATCGGCGCGATTAACCTGGCCAGCACACGGCCAGGCGCTTTTACCGAGGCGCATTTGCCGCTCCTGAGCCAAGTCGCCAGCCAAGTCGCGCTGGCGTTAGAGCGCACGCGGCTTATGGAAGAGATGGTGTATACCTTGACGGACCTAGAAGCCCGCAGTACCGAGTTGCAGGCCGCGGCAGAGGTCTCACGCATCATCAGCACTATCCTGGACCCGGATGAGTTGATCCAGCGCCTGGTGGACCTGGCTCATGACCAATTTGATCTCTATTACGCGGGGCTGTTTCTGGTGGACCACACCGGCGAGTGGACCGGCGAGCCAGGACGATGGGCTGTGCTGCGCGCCGGTACCGGCGAGGCGGGGCACCAGATGGTGACGCGTGGACACAAGTTGGAGATTGGCGGCAGCTCTATGATCGGCACCTGCGTGGCCGAAAAAGCGTCGCGTATCAGCCTGGACGTGGGTGAAGAAGCCGTGCGTTTTGATAACCCTTTCTTGCCCGAAACGCGCTCCGAATTGGCCTTGCCCCTTGTCGCTCGCGGTCAGGCCCTTGGCGCGATGAGCATCCAGAGCACGCGTGAGTCGGCTTTTACAGAGGAGAACATCACCGCGTTGCAGACCCTGGCCGACCAGGTCGCGACCGCCATCCAGAACGGCCTGCTTTATCAAAAGAGTAACATGCTCTATGAAGCCAGTCAGGCCGTCGCGCAGGCCCAAGATATGGAAAAAGCGCTGGAAAACGTTGCTCGTTACGTCCTGGCGCCTTTTTACGATGCGTGTGCACTGGTCACTTTTCCTGAGCCGATCAGCCAGGATGAGGAGGGTGGTTTCCAACCCGCCGACGCGATGCAGGTCAGCGCCGTGTGGGCCAAGCAGGCCGATGCTGTGCCGATGCCAGTGGGCACCACAATTAGTCAGCGCCACTTTCCGCTTTTTGATTTGATTACGCTTGATCAAGCAACGGTCATTTTTGAGGACTTGGCCCAGGATAGCCGCCTCGACCCAGCGTTAGCCCAACAGTTGGCTGCCACCGGTATGCGCAGTGCCCTCTCTGTCCCATTGATAGCAGGCCCCAATTGGCTTGGCTTACTTTTGGCGCAGGGCGCACGCCCGGCTAAATTGCGACAAGAAGATCAGCAGGCCATAGAATCGCTGGCGAACCGTTTGGCCGCATTTGTCCAGGCCTCGAGTTCATTGCAGGAGACTCGCCAAGCGCTGGAAGAGGTGCAGCAGGTACAGCGCCGTTACATCCGCGAGTCGTGGCGGGATTATCTTTTGGGCGCGCCAGCGTCTGATGTGACGGATTACTTGCTGGATCAACAGCAGCTCGTGTCCAACCCGCGCCTTGATCGTCCCGAGGCCTCTCTGGCACTGCAGCATAACCGCACTGTGACCAGCAACATGGTCGACACCTACAAGCGCCAGTCACCTGAAGATGGGGAGCGCGCTTCCAATGGAGACGCTCGCTCGACCGTGGTTGTGCCCATCAGCCTACGCGGTCAGGTGATTGGGATGCTTGGTCTTGAGGACCTGGAGGGCCAGCGGATTTGGACCGAGGACGAGATTGCGATGATAGAAGCCATCAGCACCCAGTTGGGTTTGGCGATCGATAACGCGCGGTTGTCAGAGCAGACCCAGGCTACTTTGGCCGAGACCGCGCGGCTGTACGAGGCCACCAGCCGGCTGGCGAACGCCAACAGCGCCGAAGAGGTGGTAGAAGTGTTGACCCAAGAGGTTGCTTCCGCGTTGGGATTCTCTTCCAGCGGCAACGTCTTGTTGGTGGGGCCAGACCCGACCGGTGACGTTGAATGGATGTTGGAGGCCGGCCAGTGGAACCCGGGAGAGAACGTGCCGCCTGTGGGCACGCGCCTGTCGCTGCAGCATTATCCCGAATGGAATCGCTTTATAGGCCATCGAGAGACCTTTGTTACAAGATTGGAAGATTTGCCGCCTCAGGCGAAACAGGTCCGGGAGTTGATGGAGCGCATAGCGTCGCGCTTTATCACCTCTATCCCGCTGATGGCCGGTGATAGCTGGTTAGGTTTGATCAACGTTCACGGTCGGGAAGATCATCCGCTGGACGCAAGCGCGACGCGCTTTTTGCGCAGCCTGGCTGACCGGGCGGCGGTGGCACTGGAGAGCTTGCGCTTGTATGGAGAAACTCGGAAACGTGCCGAGCGTGAGCAGATGATTCGCCAGATCACAGACCGGGTGCGCGCCAGCGCTAGCTTGGAGACCATTCTCCAGACGACGGTGCAGGAATTAAGTCAGGCTATGGGGTTGCCCCGCGTCTTTGTGCGGTTGGGCACAAAAGAGGAACTGACTACGCCTGGATATCCAACTAATGGTGACGAACGCGAGATAGAGACTTTAGAGGGCACGGTGAGTGACGAGCGTCCTATGGACTCGGATCCATCGTCCTCACTTGACAGTGCCAGGGGAGCTCGTCGAAGGACAAAAGTGTAATGACACGTAAAATGGATAAACCTACCAATCTACCAACATCGCCTGTCAAAGGTCAAACCTGGACGGCAGAGGCCTTTACAGCCTTTAGCCAGTCGCTGCTCAAGGCCGACTCGCTACAGGACGTGCTGGAAGCTGGCTTGCCGGTTCTGACACCCACCGATATCGATGGGGTCACCATCATGCTGACGGGTGGCTCCCCTCAGGAACGGTACATCGAGATCGTAGCTGCTTGGGAGCGTGAGGGCGAGCCCAAGTTGCCCATCGGTAAACGACTCAGCGTCGGCGAGTATGGGATTCACGCCCTGTTGGCCACCGGTCAGGTCTTGGTGACCGACGACCTGGCTCACGAAAAGCGCGTGAATGAATACTTGCGCTCGGTGCTGCTACAAGCCAACGTGCGCGCATTAGTCGCGCTGCCGCTGGGGTCAGAAGAGGATTACTTTGGCGCCATTGTCATCGACCGGGCGGAACCTCGACCTTTTGACCACGAGTGCGTCCGTATCTACAAAGCGCTCGCTGCATCGTGCGCGGGCGCCATCGAAAAGTTGCAGCTCATTCGCGAGACTCGGCGTACGCTTTTTGAAACCTCGGCGTTGTACGAGATCAGCCGGCGCCTTTCCGAGTCTGCCAGCGTCAACGAAATCTTGCAGACCGTGCTCGACAGTGAGCTGTTTGGCGCGGCCGGCGGGACCATCTCTTTGCTAGAGCCGGCCACTTCTGATTCGAAAGATGGTACGCGTCGCGAGTTGGTCTTTTGGGCCGCCGCCGGCGCCGGCGCTGAGGATATCTTGGGGTTACGTATGCCCGTGTCAGAGGGCATTGTCGGCTGGGTGGTCAGGGAGGGGCAGGCCGCGTTGGTCCCAGATGCCTATGCAGACGAACGCTTCTATAACAAGATGGATCGGACGACCAGCTTTCGTACCAAGTCCATCCTGTGCGCGCCGCTGCGCGTAGAGCGGCGCATCATCGGCGCCATCGAGTTGGTAGATTTGCGGCCTGAATATCTTTGCGAGGAAGGGGTGCGTCTGCTTGCTCAGGTCGCTGACCAGGCCGCGCTGTTCATCGAGAACCAGCGCTTGCTCAATCAGACCCAACGTCAGACCCAGGACCTTTC
>CAZSJU010000165.1:0-7808 GCA_964607235.1 uncultured Anaerolineae bacterium
TGAGCGCGATGAGGGGTTTGACGTTCAACAGCGCGGCCAGCGTCCCTTGCAATCGGCCTACCCGGCCGCTCATCTGCGCGAAACGCAGGTCGGCGAGCGTCAAAAAAATGTTCACCTCGGCGCGGATGTGGTCCAGGCGGTTCAGAATTTCAGCGACAGAGGCGCCGGCCTCGGCCATGCGCGCGGCCTCGATGCACATATATCCCAGGCCGGCCGATCCACCCAAGCTATCGAACGTCGTGACGGCGACCTCGTCCTTGACCATCTCGGCGGCCATTTGCGCCGAGTGAAAAGTGCCGCTCAACTTGCTGGTCACGTGAATCGAGAGGATATGATCGGCCGTTGCGCCAATCTCTCGGTACACCCTGGCGAAATCTGCCGGTGAGGGTTGAGAGGTTTGGGGCAAGGTCTGGCGTTCTTCTATCATGCTGTAAAACATCGACGGGTCAATGTTCACGCCGTCCAGGTACGACGTCTCTCCAAAACGGATGACGATGGGAACGATGGCGATGGCGTAACGATCGATATAGTGTTGGGGCAGGTCGCATGTGCTGTCGGTGACAATTTTGATCATTCTTTTTCCTCTGGTGGGGCCAAGTCTTGACGCAAGGCGACCAGCGTGCGATGATAGAGGGACTTGATCGCGCCTTCGGTGCGTTCCATAATTTGGCCAATCTCGGCATTGGGCAGGTGTTCCACGAACTTGAGTAGCAGCAATTGCTGGCGATCACTGGGTAGTTGCCGGATAGCGTCGAGCAACCGTGCTTGCTCTTCGTTGGTCACGGTTATCTTTTCAGGTGGGTCGGGCGATTTGTTCAAAGAGACGTCTTCCAACGACACGACCGGATGCCGGCCCCGGTCTCGATGCCAGTTGGCTACCAGATTATGCGCGATGCGGTAAAACCAGGCCGACAGCGGCACGCCCCGATCTTTATAATTGCGGATGTGCTTCATTGCCCGGAAAAAGGTGCGCGCCGTCAAATCCTCGGCGTCTTGATGGTTGCCCACCCGATAGTAAACGTAATTGTATATCTTTTTCACATAGCGTTCATAGAGCACCCCAAAGGCATTTGGGTCTTCTTTTGCCTGGGCGATCAGTTCTTTTTCGCTTACCGCGCTTGTCACGCTTGCTCCTCTATTATTATATTTTATAGCAAGCCCGGCGTGTTCTCTCATAGAAACACCGCCAGGCTGTACAAGTTACGTTTTCGCCCTTGTTTTTCAGTGTATGGCCTTGACCAATGGAAGGATAAACAGTATAACAGAATCAAGGCTGGCGGTCAACGCCCGGCGAACTCGCGCGCGCACACTTTACAACTCTTACCTTCTGATATAAAATGCGTTGCAATACTAGAGCGAGGGAAAGCATTGAACTATCCAGAAACACTTGAATATCTTTACGGACTGACCGATTACGAAAAAGAGCGCATCGCCCGCTATGACCCAGAGACGTTGGATCTGTCAAGGGTGCGGCGGGTGCTGGCGCGCCTGGGGAATCCGCACGAGCGCTATCCGTCGATTCACATCGCCGGCACCAAAGGCAAGGGCTCGGTGGCAGCGATGTGCGCCGCTGTCTTGAGGGCGGCGCACATGCGAACTGGACTGTATACGTCGCCCCATTTGCACACTTTTCGCGAGCGCATACAGGTGGATGGCGCATTGATCCCCATCACGGACTTGACGTCGTTAGTGGTGACGTGCCGACCTGCCTTTGACGCTGAACCTGAACTGACCACCTTTGAGGCCATCACGGTGTTGAGTTTTGTTTACTTTGAACAGTGCCAGGTGGATTGTGCGGTGGTTGAGGTCGGCCTGGGTGGACGGTTGGACGCGACCAACGTCATCACGCCCCAGGTTTCTGTCATCACTTCTCTGAGTTTTGATCACACCTATCTGCTGGGCGATACTTTGGGGAAAATCGCCTATGAGAAGGCGGGGATCATCAAGCCTGGCGTTCCGACCGTCTGTGAGCCTCAAGAGGACGAGGCTTTGGAGGTGATCGAGCGCGTGTGTGCGGAACGTGAGTCGCCGCTCACAGTGGTTGGGCGTGAATGGGATTGGCAACGCCTGTCCTTTTCCCTGGAAGGGCAGTTTTTTGAACTGCGCCACGTGCCCGACCCTTCACCGCTAGATGGTTGCTATACCATTCCGCTCTTGGGACGTCATCAGCTAAACAATGCCGTGGCGGCCATCGCTGCTCTGGACGTGTTGCAATTGCAGCCCGATCAGATTCGCCAGGGCTTGAGCCAGGTGACCTGGCCGGGGCGTCTGGAGGTGCTGCGCCCGGCCCCGCCGTTGATCGTGGACTGTGCGCACAATGGCGATTCGGCCGCCAAATTGAGCGCTGCCTTGGAAGAGTGGTTCCCCGGCCAACGCTGGACGTTTATCGTGGGTGTGTCGAACGACAAAGACGTGGTCGGCATATTGCGGGCGTTGGCGCCGCACATGCGCCGGCTGCTGGTGACACACTCGCGCCACTCGCGCGCCATGCTGCCCGAGCAGCTCGCAGAGCTGGCAGTGCAGATTTTGCCTACGGTTCGGGTCGAGGCGGTCAGTGACGTGCCCACGGCGATGGCGTTGGCGCTCGATGGCGGCGACTTTATTTGTGTCACCGGTTCTGTTTTTGTGGTGGCCGACGCGCGTGAAGCTTGGGCGCTGTGTATGAAAGAGGCGCCGTGTCATGTCTCTTCTCAACCCTTGTTACCTGTATCGCTCGCTGATTTGGACGCGGCGCTGATATGATGTCAATATATCGAGTCGACCGTGGCAGATAGAGTATGAATAGAGAATTCTCCTTGATGAACCTTCAATTTAAAGATTGGTTGAGCGGCGCAGGTTTTGGCGACTTGTCCTGGGGGGCGACGGACTGGATGGGTGACGAATTGTTAGAGCGGGGCAAGTTGGTCGAGGCGCCATTGTTGCCCTTGCGCGACATGGTGATCTTTCCTCATATGGTGACCCCGCTCTTTGTGGGGCGTGAGGGTTCAGTGCAAGCTGTCGATGAAGCCAGTCAATCGAATGGCGCCATGGTTGTGGCAGTTCAACGTGACCCAGATCAGATTGACCCTCAGCCGGCGGATTTGTATGCTATCGGCACCTATGTTTCGGTGGGTCGCATGTTGCATATGCCGGATGGCAGCATCAGCGTTTTGACCCATGGCGAGCGTCGGGTCAAGATCGTCGAGTTTGTGCAGACGGAGCCTTTTTTCCGCGTGCGCTTTCAGCCGATCCATGAATCAACCAGCAAGCCACCTGCGACTCAGGCACTGATGCGTGCTGTGCTGTCTATGTTTGAAAAAGTGGTAGAGCTAAACCGCAGCATACCCGAGGACACTTATGTCTATGCGATTAACATCGACGAACCGGGTTGGCTGGCGGATATGGTGGCCCAGACGCTGGACTTGCCGGTAAAAGAACGCCAAGAGATGCTCGAATTGTTGACGCCGGCCACACGCCTGCAGTATCTGAGCATCTTGTTGGGCAAAGAACTCAAAGTTTTAGAGCTAGAAGACCAGATTCACTTGCGCGTGCAGCGCGAGGTGGACAAGAGCCAACGAGAGCTCTTTTTGCGTGAACAGATCAAGGTTATTCAGAGCGAGTTGGACGAAGACGACCCACACTTGCGGGAAGTTAAAGAGTTGCGCGCCAAGTTGGACACGCTCGAGATGCCGGACGAGGTATATACCAAGGCAGACCGGGAGTTAAAGCGCCTGGCGGCAATGTCCCCCATGTCGCCCGAAGTGAGTATCTTGCGCACTTTTGTTGACTGGCTTTTGGATCTCCCGTGGAGCAAGGCCACCCAGGACAATCTGGACATCGCTCATGCTGCCCGAGTGTTGGATGATTGTCATTACGGTCTGCCCAAAGCCAAGGAGCGCATCTTGGAATACATTGCCGTCCGGCGTCTGGCGGCAGACAAGATGCGCAGTCCCATTCTCTGTTTTGTGGGGCCACCGGGCACCGGCAAGACCAGCTTGGGCCGTTCCATCGCCCAGGCGTTGGAGCGCGAGTTCGTGCGCATCAGCCTGGGTGGTGTGCGCGACGAGGCCGAAATCCGTGGCCACCGTCGCACTTATATCGGTGCGTTGCCCGGACGCATCATCCAGACCATGAGCCGGGCCAAGACCGTTAATCCTTTGTTCATGTTGGACGAGATCGACAAATTGGGCCTCGACTTTCGCGGTGACCCGGCTGCGGCGCTGCTAGAGGTGCTCGACCCGGAACAAAATCATGCTTTTTCCGATCATTATCTCGAGGTGCCTTATGATCTGTCGCGCGTGATTTTCATCACCACCGCCAACGTGTTGGACCCCATCCCGCCGGCGCTGCAGGATCGCATGGAGGTGATCGAGTTCCCCGGTTATACCGAGGAAGAAAAGATCGAGATTGCGCAAAAATTCCTAATCCCGCGCCAGCTTGAGGAGCATGGATTGGCGACCGAGCCGTTGCACTTTACGCGCGGCGCGTTGCGCAGCCTGATCCGCGAGTATACTTATGAAGCCGGGGTGCGCAACCTGGAGCGGGAAATTGCGACCATCTGCCGCAAGACGGCGCGGCGAGTGGCAGAGGCCAAGCGCTATACGCATCAAATTCGGGTCAGCAACGTGTTGCGCTACTTGGGACCACCCCGGTATACCTATGGGCTCATCGAAGAAAGCGATCAGGTGGGCGTGGCGACCGGCGTCGCCTGGACCGAATCAGGCGGAGACTTGATGCCGGTAGAGGTGTCGTTGATGGAGGGTAAGGGCGGGTTGACGCTTACCGGTCAAATGGGCGACGTGATGCAAGAGTCAGCTCAGGCGGCCCTGAGCTATGCGCGTTCTCGGTCGGAAGAGCTGGATATCGATCCCTTGATTTTTGAGAAACTTGACATTCACATCCACGTACCCGAGGGCGCGATCCCCAAGGATGGTCCTTCGGCCGGCATCACGATGGCGACGGCGCTCATTTCGGCGCTGACCGAACGTCCGGTGTGTCGACAGGTTGCGATGACGGGCGAGATCACGCTGCGCGGCCGGGTATTGCCCGTGGGCGGGCTCAAGGAGAAAATATTGACCGTCCATCGCGCTGGTATCAAAAGTATGTTGCTGCCACAACTTAATGAGCAAGAATTGGTCGATATCCCTCGGCGGGTCAAGCGCCATCTAGACTTGATCCTGGTAAAGTCGATGGACAAAGTGTTGGAACATGCGTTGGTAAAGGAAAAAGACTAGCGACCGGCAAAAAGTCCTGGTTGGGCACAGGCGGGCGGGATGATGAACGTGCACGAGCGGCCAGCCATCCCACTGTTTCGTTTACTAGGTAGGCCATGCACGCAGGGAGGGCGACGGAACGATGCAGAAATCACAAGCTTGTTTGGCGGTGATGATTATTTTGACGCTGGCTATGAGCGGGTGCAGCCTTTTCAGTGAAGAGGAACCCCCCGAGGTGGATTTGACCGAAATTTTTCCTGACGAACTGCCGCCTATCGATCAGGTGCGACGCCTGGACTTTGACCAGGATGGCCGGAAAGAGTGGGTGGTTTTTTATCACGTTGATTTGGTCCAAGATCATCAAAAAGACAGTCCAATCGTTGCGGCTGCCTATCGCCCTGTGGACGATCAAGACAGCCGTTTGCCCCCGCATCTTGTCCCCGCATTGCTTTGGTTGCCGAGTCAGGGTTATCTCTGTCTCTATAACTGCGAAGCCGAGATGCAAGACGTGATTGGGGTGGGTTCTCCGGGCAAAGAGTTGGTTGTATGGGACAAGCGGGGCGAGGATACGGTAGGGGTGGCGCTCTTTCGTTGGGAAGCAGGTCTGGTGGTGGAGGGGCAGGCAGAACTGGGGGGCTTTGTCCCGCTGGGGCATTTCCGCGCTGACTCTATCGAGCTCGAATATGACCGCGTCACGCTCCTGCGACGGCATCAGGACCGCAGCGATCTGGCGAACCGTGAGATTTATGTGCCCCAGGAGGGTCGTTACTACAAGTATGCGGTGCGTCATGTCGATGACCCGGAGGGTCAAGTCTTTGCGCCTCAAGATGCAGAGATCGTATTTGCGCTGGGTATGCCAGAAGCCCCTGAGGGAGTCAAGTTGCCGGAAAAGTTGGTCCTGGCCCTTTACCAAAACTATAACGACGTGGACGAAATCAAGACCTATGGTGTATCGGGCGCCTGGGACCGGCTAGGGGGGGTATGTCCTCCTAATGCATGTGGTTGTTCATTCAGGCCGCAAGACGTGTTGCGGGTAAAGGTAAAGCAAATCGCCTATGAGGCCGAGTGGGAACGCACGACCAACGTGGTCGTGCAGGTGATATGTGAGGGCCAGGGCAATCAGGTGGACCCCCCGCAAACGTTGACGTGGAGCTTGCTCAGGCAATTCGATGAGACGTGGCGCTTGAACGGCGTTGTGCCCGGGGGGGACGAATATTTATGCTCACCCTTTGGCTGCCCGTTACTAGGGAGCGGTGAGTGAGTCGATGGACGTTGAGGCCTTGCGGGCACTAATTGGTCAGGGCAAGGGGCCGACCCTCGACTGGCATCCCCGTGACGTGTCGGTCTCGACTCTGGCGGCGTCGTTAGTGGCATTAGCCAACGCTGCCGGGGGCGTCGTGCTGGTGGGCCTGACGCCGCGCAGTGGACGCCCCCAGGGATTACGGGACCCCGAAGCCGCGATAGATCGAGCGCTTGAGGCGGCGCTGAGCGCCATTCCCCCCTTGATTATCTCCCTGCCGCGCGTGATAGAGATGGATGGGCATTCGCTGCTCTCGGTCGTCGTGCCGCCCGGCCTGCCGCACGTTTATAGCCTGAAGGGCAAATACTTGATTCGTGATGGCACGCGCAACCAGCCGCTGGCGCCACGGGCCTTGCGTCGTTTGATGATGGCGCGGGGAGAGTTGAGTTGGGAGGCCCAGGCGCCTGATGGCGCAGGGGATAACGATATAGATTGGGAAGCGGTCGGCGCTTACCTGGCGGGATTGGAAGGCTTGGGTCAGGTCTCGCCCGAGAGGATATTGTTGCGGCGGGGCTGCCTGGTCGATCGGGAGGATGACCTGGCGCCGACCTATGCGGGCCTGCTGTTGTTTGGCCGGGATCCCCAGCGCTGGGTGCGGGGCGCAGAGATCGAAATGGCGCGGTTTAGTGGTCGCGAGATGGGCGATGCCTTTGTGCGCCAGACCATCGGCGGCACGCTCCCTCAGCAACTGCGTCAGGCAGAGGCCTTTTTGGTCGATCACGTGCGCACGGTGGTACGCATCGGGACCGGGATGACCCGTGAGGAGCAGACAGAATATCCGCTGGAAGCGGCTCGTGAGGTACTGGTGAACGCGGTGGCGCATCGGGATTACAGCATCGCCGGCGATCAGATTCGTGCGTTTTTGTTTGCTGACCGCCTAGAGGTCACCAGCCCTGGACATCTACCCGGCCCTGTGACCGTCGAGAACATTGCTGAAGAACGTTTTTCACGCAACCAGGTGATCGTTCAGGTCCTGGCCGATATGGGCTTTATTGAGCGCCTGGGGTATGGCGTCGACCGCATGGTGCGTCTGATGCGGGATTACAGGTTAAAGCCGCCGTATTTTAAAGAGACGGCCGGTGGTTTTAGCGTGACCTTGCAGGGCGCAAGCGAGATGCTGGCGGAGGAGCAAGCGGCCCTTGACCTGAGCGCTTTTGCGGACTTGGCGCTTAATCCGCGTCAGGAGCAGGCGTTGGCATACTTGCTGCGTCACCCCCGCATTAGCAACCGTGATTACCAGGGACTGTGTTCAGACGTTCACCCCGAGACGTTGCGGCGTGACCTGGCCGATCTGGTGCAAAAAGACGTCTTGTTAA
>CAZSJU010000166.1:0-1111 GCA_964607235.1 uncultured Anaerolineae bacterium
TAAAAAGGTGGCATACAGGAACAAGTACATGAATAGCGCCAGCGCCAGCACCTGCGTGATCTGGCGTAGCCGGCGCCACGCGCGCGCTCCGATTTTTAGCCGCTTCATAGTGGGTCCGCTCCTAAACGGCGATTTCTTTGATCTTGATCTGATCCAGGTACAGCGTGCCCAGGCCCATCTCGGACGCGGCCTTGACGTAAGGGATGTCCAGGCCGGTCAGGTCAAACAGGGTCGCCGCGTAGGCGTCGGCGGCGACAATGTCGTGGCTGGCGATGACGGTGTTCTGCAAACGCACGTCGCCCAGGTTGCCGCCGGTGGGGCCGTTGGTCATCAGCGTGCGCACCGCGTCTACCACCGTCAGCGTGGGCCGTATCCGGCTGACCAGGTCGGCCACGCGCTGGCCCAGGTTATGATGGATCTGGGCCGGCTTTTGGATCACGCCCAGCAGGTTCTTGCCGCCCAGGCTGAGCCGGGCCAGGTTGTGGTGTTTGGCGATGGGCAGGTTGACCAGCACGTCCGCGTCCAGCACTTCCTTGTAAAAGGGCCATTCCTGAATAGAGCGCCCCTCGGGGATGGCGGCCGTGCGGAACTTGTTGCGGTTCATGAGTTCCATCTCGCCGCCGGCCGCGGCCACGGCGTCGGCGATACCGCTCTTGATATAGGCACTCTCGGGCGTGCCGCCAAAAGGCATGTCCATCACCCGCACGCGCCCGGCCCCGGCGCCCCGACACAGCTCAACCAGAGTGGCGACTATGGTAGGGTTGGTGGTGGCGCCGTACTCGTAGGGATAGTAATCGGTGCAAATGTTGGGTTTGATGATGACGTCGTCGCCGCTTTGCACGAAACGCGCGATGCCGCCAACGGCGGCCAGCGCGGCACGGGTGATGGCGGCCGGGTCGGCGCCCCGCGCCACGGCCAGGTAGGCCTGGTCCGCGCGGGGCGTGGGCGCCGGGCGGCGTCCCGCGTTGCCCTCTTTTCCATCTGTCGCCCCACCGCCGCTACAAGCGGCCAGCGCGGCGCTGGCGCCGGCTGCAGCCATCCACCTCAAGAATTGCCGCCGTGAAATTCGTCTCTCGTCAAATTCGGTCATATCATCCTCTCCTAAAAACCA
>CAZSJU010000166.1:1211-7795 GCA_964607235.1 uncultured Anaerolineae bacterium
GGCCAAACACCGCGCCCAGCAACCGGTCGCGTGCCTCGGCTGCCACCAGACCATCGATGGCAGCGACCTCTAACGCCGCCAGCCCGGCCGTCGCGGCGTCGGCGTCCGAATAGGCCACCAGCAGCAACTGTGCCATTGTACCCTCGATCTCATAGCGCGCCAGGACGCCGTCTGTCTCGGGGCTTGATCCCAAGACGTTCTGGCCGCCCAACCACAAATAGTTCTGGATCGAAAGCTCCTCGTGGAAAAACAAGGGGCTGCGCGGCACCAGCCCGGCCTGGGGCAACCGCGCCACCAGCGCCGGGATGACTCCACCCTTGGGCAGCGCGTCCGAAACGGCCTCCGCAAAGGCCGTCAGCTCGGCGTCGGGCAGTGCCAGGGGACGGGTGAACAGGCGCACGAAATAGCGATCTTGCCAAAAATCCAACCGGCGGCCGGGGTCGCTGTCGCCGCCGTTGCCGACCGCCACCGGCGTGCCAGAGCGATAGTGCGTGAATAGGCCAAAAGCATCGGCCGGCGTGGCCAGTTGCCAGATGGCGACGCGCAGCTCGTTTTCTTCTGCGTCGCGATAGTCGCGCACGGCCACCGCCTGGAAAGCGTAGGCGAAAAAGGACTCGGCCTGGCCATTGACCAGGCTGTACAGGTTCTCGCGGTCAAAGACCTGCGGCTCGGCGGCCGGCGCCCACCCGGCGCGCACATTCGCGCCAGGCAGGGCATCGGTCAATTTTACTGTATCGTCATCTGCCTCGCCACAGCCGGCCAAGGTCAGGGCCAGGCCAACCAACAGGATGACGCGCCAACGCCACACCTTGCTAATCGTTGTCTTCATCCCAGTTCCACCTCGCGCAGGTCGATCTGCGCCGCGTCGGTGGCGCCCAACTCTAGCGACTGAGCGGTGGCCAGGTGTCGCGCGCCCTCGATCAGGTGGTTGGCGCTCAGGCCCAGCGCCTGGCGCTGGCGCACCAGGATATCGCGGCCCACCGTGTCCAGGGCCACGGGGTCAAAGGACAACAACAGCGCGTTCTCCCGCTCGGGCTGGTTCCAGTCGCAGGGGCTGACGTTCAACGCAGCGCCCACGATGAGGCGCGTCTTGTCGCGCAGGGTAGGCTGGGCGTTCAGCTCGGCGATGGCCGGATCGCACCAGTTGCCGTGCAACGCACCGGGCTTGTTAATCGAGCCATAGTGATTCTTGAGCGCGACGCTCACCCCCGCGCCGCCGTGCTGCTTGGGCGTGGGCAGGTTGACGATGGCGTCGCAGGCCTCGATTTCCTGAAAAAAGCGCACGCGCGCTTGGGACAGGGCAATCTCGGCGCCGTCGCCCCGCGTGCCGTGGCACTGCACGCCGGACGCCCCTTCGTTGAGCGTGTAACCGGCCGATTCCAGTTCGTGGTCGGTGCGGTCAAAGATGAGCAGGTTCTCGGCGCGCAGGCCCGCATCCTGCAGGCGTCCCGCGACGGCATAGGTCACGGCCGGCTGGGTGGGGCCGTTGTAAGCGATACAGTTGACCTTGAGCAGCACCCGCTCGTCGGGGTCGAACAGTGCGCGCCACATCGCCAGGACGTCGGGGACGTCGGTCAGCGTCTTGAGACCCTCGTCCAGCATCTGCGACACGATCGACGGGTCGGGTCCCGCGTCGGTCCACACGCCGCTGTGGCGTACCAGGACAACGCGGCTGTGCGCCACAGCCGGCCAATGCGCCATTAACGTCGCACGCTCCAGCGCCGGTGGCGGCGTCGCGGTGGGTGACGGCGGGCGGGTAGGCGTGGCCACCACCGGGGTATAGGTCGATGCTAGCGCCTCGGTGACGGTCAAGGGCGCTGTCGTTGGGGACAGCGGTGCGGTCTCGGTGGGGGCGGCCGTCGGTGATGGCGGTGCGGGCGTGTCGGACGGGACAGACAGCGCCGTTCCGGTGGGCAGGGCCGCTGACCGGCACCCGGTCAGCCAGGCCGCCAGCGTGCCCAGGCTCATCTGTACAAAAGTGCGACGGGATGGAGAAAACTCTAAACCTCGCTCCCGACGTGGGGGGTGATCCTTTGTCATAACTCTCCTCTAATGCCAGGCTGTGGGCGTGCCGATATGCCGCCCATGTGCCTAAAAGTTTAACACACTTGTCGGGGAGAAGCTATAAAAAAGGGGCCGGGGTTGTAAAAAGGGCGCGTCCACTGGTATTGACCAGTGGACGCGCCCCGTTTTTACCAAATGTGCGCGCAGACGTGCGCAGGAGATTAATTGATGTTAATCTCGACGCCCTCGAGCGAGCAAATGGTCTGGTGGACCGGGCAGTGCTCGGCAACGCGCAGGATGGCTTTCTTGCGCTTGGAGCAGTCGCCATGCGGCACGTTGACGTCAATCTTTATATTGGTCAGGCGAGTGGGGTCCTCGACCTTGTCAAACGAGACGTCTACGGTCATGTCCGAGGTGTCGACGCCGGCCTGTTCGCAATAGTTGGCGACAAAAGCCGCAATGCACGAACCCAGTGAAGAGATAAAGATCTGTGGCGGCGTGGGGCCGCGGTCACTTCCGCCCATGCTGTCCGGGACGTCAATGATGAGGCTATGCTGACCAATCTTGGTCTCGAAAAGCATATTGCCTTTGTAATGAGTTGTGATCTTTGCCATGTGAAATCCTCCTGTTAAGGTCTATGATTTTAGAACGCCGATGCCAAAAAGCCCTTTTTAGCACCGGCGATATTTTACCACATTTACGCCCAATGTGATAGCGAATTTGTCGAGATTAACATTAAATCTAGTCTAGCACAAACTTGAAACGCCACACGCCCAGCACAAAGAACAGTAGGGCATAGCCCCACAGCACCGCGGCCGGCCGCAGCACCTCGGCCAGCCCTAGACCACGCACGACGATGTCTTGAAAGCCATCCATGGCCCAGGCAGTCGGCATCAGGTGTCCCACCGTCGCAAAGGCCTCGCCCGTGATCTCGAGCGGGAACCAGGCGCCGCCCAACGCGGCAAAGACAAACATGGCAATGAGAGACCACATGATGACCTGGTCTTCGCTGTCCGAGATCGCGCCGATCAATAACCCCAGGCTGGCGGACCACAGCGCCAGCGGCAGCATGACCAGCAACAATGCCACCGGCGCCCGCAGGTAATCCACGCCAAAAACAAACTGCCCGACGGCGACCAACACCACCTCTTGCACCAACACCAGCAGGAACATGGCCAGCACGTGCCCGCCGATCACCTGCGCGCGCGTGATCGGCGTGGTGAGCATGCGCTGCAACGTGTGGGATTTGCGCTCCAACACCAGCACCATCGCCGATTGGATCAGGCCAAACACGGCAAATTGGACGATCATCCCCGGCGAGGACTGGGTCAGCCCGCCCGGTGACGTTTCTTCTTCCGCCCGCCCACTTGCCTGCTCGACGGCGACGGTGAGCGGCGATTGGCGCCAGGCCTGGCCGGACAGCGCCAGCGCTTCGGCCAAATAGGCCTGGCGGGCGGCCTGATTCTCAAAGCCGGCTTGGGCCGCATATGTTTCGGTGCTGAGCTGGGCTGTCTCGACGGTGCTCAACAGGCGCGTCGTCGCCGCCCCCAGCGCGTTCAAGGCCGTCCGTCCGGCCGCCGTGTTGGGATCGACGATCACCGTCAACTGAGGGGCGTCGCCGGCCAGCGTCCCCTCAGCAAATCCTTCGGGCACGATGACGGCCGCCGCCCAGGCTTCGTCTCGCACCCATGTAGCAGCGTCCTCGGCTCTATCTTGGTCGGGAACGACCGGGCGGATGGCGTCCGACGCCGCTAGCAATTCCTGCAAGTTGGTGCTCAAGGCGCCGCCGGGGTCACGATCGATCAAGGCCACGGCCAGGCGCGGATCCCCGCCCCCGCTCGAGTCAAAGATAAAGCCAAAAAACAAAGTAAACAAGATCGGCATGACGAGCAAAAAGAGCGCCGTCTGCCAATCGCGCAAGACTTGTAATATATCCTTGAGTGCTAAATTTATTACGCGTCGCATAACCCCTCCCTTGTCAAGTGTCCGGCACCTGAGTAAACACTCTCCCTTTACGCAAACCGGCGGCGGAAAAACAGCGTACCGACCGCAAAGAAAATGACCCCCGCTCCCAGCGTGACCAGGGATGGCAACAGCACGTCGCCTGCTCCACCGCCCCGGAGGGCCAGCTTCCAGCCCCGCAATACCCAGCCATGCGGCGTGAACAAGGTCACCGTGTCGTAAGCCTCGGGCAAGTTCTCAAAGCCGGTGGTAAACAGGCCGCCCAGCATACCGGTGATGGTCAGCACTCCGCCCATCACCGGACCGCTCTGCCGCGTGCTTTTGAGCAGCGACATCAAAAACACCCCCAGGCCGGCGGCCGAGACGATCAAGCCCAGCGCCACCAGCCCCACGGCCAGCGGGTCCCCCCAGCGGATGCCAAAGACCAGCGCCGAGGCAACCAGCAGCACGATCACCTGCACGAGCAGCGTGATAAACACCGCCAGGAACTTGCCGGCCAGGATGCCGCCGCGCGACGTGGGCGTGGTAAACAGCCGCGCCAGTGTGCCCTCTTCGTGCTCGCGGAGGATAGACTCGGCCGTGCTGGCGCCACTGAAAAAGGTGAAAAAGATCAACATCCCGGCCATCACGCTGCCCAGGATGACGTCTCCCTCACCCGTCTTTTCCTCTCGGTCATCCGCCTCGCGCGGCGACTGGATCGCCAGCGCGGGATGTAGCCCTTCCTCCCCCGTCTGAGCCAGTGACTGGGCCCAGGCCGTGTAGCGGGTGACGACCCCTTGCAGGATCTCGGCGTCGGCCGTCAGGCCGCGCGCCTCAAACTGCTCGCTCACCACGCCGGTCGCGATGCTGGATCCGGCAAAGCCGTCGACCAACTGGCTGACCAGGTCCTTGACGATGCCCGGCCCCAGGATCAGCGTGGGGTCCTGGTACAGTGTGACCTGAGCGCGCTGCCCCGGCGTGGTCAGGGCGGCGCTGAAATCGGGCGGGATGATGATGGCCACGCCGGCTTGCTGACGCTCCACCGCCGTGCGGGCGAGGGTCTCGTTGGCCGCTACCGTCACTTGCAAAAGCTCCGGGGGCACACTGCTCCTGAGCAACTGCAGGAACATTTGCCCGGCCTCAAACCCGCCGGCCTCTATGCCCGGCTGATCCAGATTGACGACTTGCACCCGCGTCGTCGGCAAGTCAAAGCCACCGTCATCACCGCCCATGCTGCCAAAGGCGAAATACAAAATGCCGGTGATTAAAAGCGGCGTGATGAACATCATCACCACCGCAAAAGCGCTGCGGAACTGGCGCAACATATCCTTCAAGGCGATATCCAAGACTTTCATCAATCGTTCCTCCGCCTCAATCCCGCAACGCGCGGCCGGTGAGGTGCAGAAACACCGCTTCCAGGTTTGGCTCCTGGATGTCGACCGAGGTGATACGGACATTGATCTGGTTTGCCGACTCGAACAGGTCCGGCAACACATGATTGCTGTCGTCCACCAACAACGTCAGCTCACCGTCTGCGGCCGAGACCTGCTGTACGCCCGCCATCTCCCGCCAGCGCTCGACCAGCGGCCCGGCCGGCGCGTTCAGCGTCAAACGCACCCGATCCAACTCGCCCACGATCTGTACCAGCTCGTCGTGGGTGCCCTGGGCGATCACCTCGCCCTGGTCCATGATGGCAATGTGGTCCGAGAGCTCTTGCGCCTCTTCCATATAATGCGTGGTGTAAAATACCGTCATGCCCGCCCGATTGAACGCCTTGACGCTATCCAGGATGTTGCGTCGGCTTTGGGGATCAATGCCCACCGTCGGCTCATCCATGATGATGACCTGGGGTTGGTGCAACAACGCGACCCCGATATTCAAGCGTCGTTTCATCCCGCCCGAAAACTTGTTCACGCGCCCTTTTTGACGGTCGACCAGGCCCACCACTTTTAGCACCTGGTCCACCCGCTCGCGCAGCACCGCGCCGCGCAGGCCGTACATCTTGGCCCAAAAGCTCAGGTTCTCGCGGGCCGAGAGGTCCTCGTACAGCGCGACCTCTTGTGGGACCACGCCGATGGCGGCCTTGACCGCCATCGGCTCGCGTAGGATCGAGTGCCCCATCACCAGCGCGTCGCCCTGGGTCGGCGCCAACAAACAAGACAGCATCGAGATGAGCGTGCTCTTGCCGGCCCCGTTTGGCCCCAACAGGCTAAAAATCTCACCCGCCCGCACGTCCAGGCTGACCCCCTTGACTGCATAAACCTCTCCAAAGTCCTTGTGCAAATCTTGTGTTTGAATCGCTTGACCGTTCTGCATAGCCTCCCCTCCCCATGTGATTTTTCCCTGGCCGAGAACCTCGACACATATGCCTCGCTACAAGGCCCTTGGGCATGAGTGTACAACAAAAGCTCCCCAGACACAAACCGTATCTGGGGAGCGATACCGCTCAGCTTTGGGCGATTTGTTCCACGACCGCCAGGGGCATAGATGTGCGCTCGGCCACCGCGGCTGTACTCATCCCCTGGACCAGGAAGCGTTGAATCACGACCCACATCGGCTCACCCACCTCGACAATGTGCCCGTCGGGATCGTAAACGCGGATCACACGCTGGCCCCAGGGCTGCTCGCGGGGCGGATGG
>CAZSJU010000167.1:0-3008 GCA_964607235.1 uncultured Anaerolineae bacterium
TCCAGCACATAGTTGCTGTTGAGCACGGCGACCTCGGCCACCTCGCGCAGCCCCTCCGCGCCCAGGCTCATCACCCAGGCATAGGCGCGCAGCACGACGGGCGCGTACCCGTAAAAGGGACGCAACTGGCCCACGCTGTCCGGCCGGTCATAATCCAAAGTGTAGCGCTGGCCGTCAAACGCGACGGCCGGCACCGGCAAGAAGCGGGCCAGCGCTTTAGTCACGCCGCAGGCTCCACCGCCCGGCCCGCCGCAGCCGTGGGGCGACGAAAAGGTCTTGTGCAGGTTAAAATGGCACAGGTCAAAGCCCGCCTCTCGGGCGCGGGTGATGCCCAGGATGCCGTTGGCATTAGCTTGATCATAGCAGCACAGCCCCCCCGCGTCGTGGACGACCTGGACGAACGCCTGGATCTGGGGGTTAAAAATGCCCGTGTCCTCGGGGTTGGTGATCATTAGCCCGGCCGTGCGCTCCGAGACGGCCGCTTGCAGCGCCTCCAGGTCGGGATAGCCCTCGGCGTCGGGATAGAGCGTGATGACCTTGAACCCGGCCGTCTGGGCGCAGGCCGCGTTGGACGGGTGGGAAAAGATAGTGGTAATGATCTCATCCCGCTGTTCCGCCTCTCCGCGGGAGGCGTGGTAGGCACGCATCATCGCCACGTTGGCATAGATGGCCGCCGACCCGGCCGCCGGTTGCAGCGTAAACTGGTCCATGCCCGAGATGGCCTTGAGCATCTGCTCAAAGCGGTACATGATCTCCAGGATGCCCTGGACCGTCTCTTCGTCCTGCAAGGGGTGCAGGTCGACCAGCTTGGGGTGCGCCGCCAGGCGCTCGTTAATCTTGGGGCTGTACTTCATCGTGCACGTGCCCTGGCCGATCTCGACGTTAAAATCCGCGCCCAGGTTCTCCTGGGACAGGCGCATATAATGGCGCAACACCTGCGGCTGGGCAAGTTCGGGCAGTTGAGGAGGGCTTTTGCGGCGCATATAGTCCGGTAACCCCTGTAGCGGGTCCCCGACCGCCTCTTGTATGCCCGGTTCCACCGGGGGGACCAGGATGCCCCGCTGACCGGGTTGGCTCAATTCGAAAATGACCGGCTCGTCCCAACGCGCCTGGTGAAAGCGCCGCAGGTTGAGCTGACCACCGGTAAAGCGATGCTGGGAAATGTCTTTCAACGTCATCGTGCCACGACCTCCTTTAACGTGTCGGCCAGCCGGTCAATGTCGGCCTGGGTGTGGACCTCGGTCACGCAATACAAGGCACTCTGGCCCAGTTCGGGGAATTCCTGCGACAGGTCTTGGCCACCCAGGATACCGCGCGCCAGCAGAGCCCGGTTGACCGCGGTCACGGTCTGCCCCGTGCCGTCCAGGTTGACGACAAACTCTTGCAAGTGCGGCGCTTGAAAGGCCGGCGCCTGGACGCCGGGAATCTGGTCCAGCTTGCGCATCGCATAGCACGCGCGGGCCATGATGCCCTGGCCAATGTCGACCATCCCCTGTGGCCCCATCAGCGCCAGGTACACGCCGGCCGTGATGCCCCACAGCGCCGCCGCCGTGCCGACCCACTCTTTGCCCGCCTCACGCACGGCGAACGACGTCCGCTCATAAGCCACGTCGCCAAAGCCATATTCGCCGGGCACGCGCGTGGGGACGATGCCGAACAGGCGCGAAGGGTATTCCATGACATATTCTTCCTTGTCTTGGGTGGCGATATAGCCCGCATGGCCGCCGCCGAACTGCATGTGCATCCCCAGCGGCTGGATGTCGCCGCAGACAATGTCGGCGCCGTAATCGGCCGGGGGCGTCAGCACGCCCAATGAGAGCGGGTTGGCCCCGACGATACAGACCGCCCCGTGCCGATGAGCGATCCGGGCGATCGCGTCGCCGCGCGTCTCAATGACGCCCAGGTAGGAAGGGTTCTCGAAAAAGACGGTCGCGGTCTGGTCCGAGATGGCCGCCTTGAGCGCGTCAATTTGCATCCCGCCGGTCTCGGGATCATAGTCGATCTGCTTGATGTCCGAACTGCGCCGGCAATAGTCACGCACCTTGGAGAGCAACCCCGCGCTGAGGGTACCGGACAGCAGCACTTGCCGCCGCTCCGTCAAGCGGCACGCCATGCGCAGGGCCGTGGCGACCGCCTGAAAGCCATCATAGGTCGGCACATTGACCACGTCCATGTTTAGCAGCTCGCCCATCATGCTGGTGTACTCGAACAACGCCTGAAAGCGGCCGTGGTCGTCGTAAGGCTCACCGGCATAGGCGGTCAAGAACTCGCCACGCCGGTTAATCTCGTCGCACACTGCCGGCACGTGATGCTGGTAGCACCCTGCGCCCAAGAAACACAGCAGCTCGCGGGCCGTCTGGTTCTTGCCCAGGAGGCCTTCGACGTGCCGCTCCAGGGCATACTCGGACAAGAGGGGCTCAGGCAGGTCCATCCCCTCCCTAAGCCGCAGTTGCTCCGGCACATCCGCGTAAAAATCTTCTGTGCTTTGCGCGCCGACGGCATCGAGCATCCGCCGCTTGACGTCGGGCACAGAGTTGGGGATGTACGGGTAAACGGTCGCTCGTTTTTCGCCCATGCTTTCCTCCGTTGCTAGATTGGTGTGGGATTACGGGAATCTCTCATTGTCACACAGTGCTTGTGCGCCTTCTCTGCTGGGGGACGGTGAGCGCCTGAACGATGCAGGCGACAGCGTCATCTCTCTCAGGACTCGGGCGCATTCTACTTGAGCGAGATCAATTTGTCAATTTTGGCCCTGCATTTGACATTTGCAAAGCTGCTATATTGTCGGCGCTTGACCACTTTATCCCGGCTGTGCTATACTGCAAGGGTCGTAATGACCTTTTGACTCGGGCGTCCGCAAGAGGGCGTGGGAGCGGGGATTCGATGACAGAGTCTACAAATACTATAGCGGAAGAGAGTGCCGCGCGCGACCGGTTGGTGGCAACGCTGCGCAAGGCTTTGCCGCGCCTGCTAAAAGATCGGCCGGTGCGCCTGGCTTATCTGTACGG
>CAZSJU010000167.1:3108-7782 GCA_964607235.1 uncultured Anaerolineae bacterium
AGGCTTTGCCGCGCCTGCTAAAAGATCGGCCGGTGCGCCTGGCTTATCTGTACGGTACTTGAACTATTTGCCCATCCATCGAGCGTTGCAGGACGCCTTTTTCGCCGACGTGCGGGAGCATGGCCTATTGGGAAGTGGACGACCAAATCGTCTATGACAGCATCCACGCTGAGCTGAGCGATTTTGAGACTTTTATCGAGCATATCCTGGCATTGGTCCAAGAATGATGGCCCTGACGTCAATCATGCCTCTTCCGGCGCCCCCGCGGGCAGCCGGTAGACCTCGTCGCCCGCGCGCACCTGGTCGACGACCTTGATGCCGACCTCTTGCCCCGCCTCGGCGACCTGGATGGGGCGGTGATCCAGCTCCATCGACTGGACCGCTTGCTCCAGGGCGGTAGTATGACCGATGATGAACACCCGGTCCCCGATGGCCAGCCGGTCCGTGACACGCACACCGGCCACCCTGATCTTGTTGAAATAATGCGTGACCATGCCGACCCGCTTGCGTTCAGACATTGTCTTTCTCCCTGGCGCTTGGCGCGCCCAACGCTCACGTGTGCTAGTTTGTGGACAACGGTGTGGTGTGTTAAAAGTGGGGGCGACGTGATGTGGATGATCTGGCGTTCATTCTAGCATAACCGGCCGCGAATGGCAATACGTCCTAAATACGAACGGCAGTTCCCAGTTTGAGATGTCATTGCGAGTATTCCATAGCGCCGCGGCGCTATGGAATACTCGCAATGACGGATTTGGAATGGTTGAAATGCGAGCAAGGCCTATGAAACCACCGCAACCGATCGCTGACCTGTGTCAGGCGCTGGTGCACGGCTTGAAGCAGGTGTTAGGGGATAAACTGTACGGTGTATACGTGTACGGCGCGGCAGCCTTTCCCGAGGCCGCGCCGACCGGGGACATTGACTTTCACGTGATCCTGGCGGCGCCGCTGACCGACACGGAAGGGGCGGCGTTGCGCGACCTGCACGCGGCCCTGGCGCGGGACTATCCGCCGCTGGGCGCCGAACTGGACGGCTATTACCTGCTCTTGACGGAGGCGCGCCAGGCGTCACCCCCCACGCACCAGCTCTGCCCGGAGCTGGTGGATGCGTCGTGGGCACTGCATCGCGCGCATATCCGTGCCGGACGCTGCATTCCCCTGTGCGGCCCCGACCCCCTGACGCTGTATCCCACCCCGACGTGGTCCGAACTAGAGACGGCTCTGTGGAGCGAGTTGCAATACGTAGCAGACCACCTGGGTGACTATCCGGACTATTGCATCCTTAATCTGTGCCGGTTGATGTACAGTTTTGAGACGCGGGACGTGGTGATCTCGAAAGCCGGGGCTGCCGCGTGGGCCTACGACGCCTTTCCCCAATGGCGGCGACACGTTGCGCTGGCCCAAAAATCGTACACCGGTCAGGCGACACCAGAAGACCGGCAATTCATGCTGGACCAGGTCGAGGAACTGTACCGCTTTGCCTGCCGGCACATCGAAAAGAGCTTGGGGCGAGAAATATCAGGCGATTTGCTATCTATTGAAAGGAAGCGGTGACCGCAATCCACGGCGCACTGCTTCGGCCAGGGCTTCAGATTGCCGAATCCAGAGTCGATGATAGATCTGGCTTAATGCGAGCATTTCCCGGCGTTCGTCGGCGGCCAATACACTCTCGCGCTGTCGCTCTAGCAGTTGGGTCAGCCGCTTTCCCTGTTCTGGTTCTAGTTTCAACTCACATAACGCCAGCACCTTTTCATCGGGGAGTGAAGACACTGGCTTGTCGGACTTGGGCGCGACATGCACAGGGGTCAGCACGATGGATAGGGCATCAGCCAGGGTCTCGGAAAGATCTCGCTGCGTAATCGCGGCCCAACGGTTCTCCCTCACCTCAATCGCCCGGCAAAACGCTTGTACTGGGCCGGGTTGCGCGCCTTTACCTGCGCCAGCAATCGCGCCACCTGGCCCTGGCGCAGGCAATAGTCCACCAAGCGACGCGCCTTGTCGCCCTTGCTCATCCCGGACGCCAGCTCTTCATAGACCGGGCGAAAGTGATCAAAGCATAGCGTGGTCAGTTCACCGTCGCCAAAGGCGGCCATGAGCAATCGGCGGATGGCCACGACGTCCCACTCGCCTGTCACGTCCGCACCGGGCGCGTTGGAGGACGGCGTGCCCCCAGGCGGCGGCGACGCCCAATAATCACCCGAGACGTTGATCTGCGTGCCCACCTGCTGTTGGCCCTGGTCAAAGGCGATCTGCTTGTTCCCCATGACCACGTCGCCCCCTACACTCCCACCCATCGCCACGCCCCCGGCGCCGGCGGACACCGCCCCCGGTCCCTGGGCAATGGCGCCATCGCCATGCTGTTCGGCTTGATACATGGGGCCGGACGGCGCGTCATCCCGGCCCTGGACGGCGTCCCACCCGCCGGCGGGCAGCCCTTTGCCACCGCGCAGCAGCGCCACGGCGAAATCCTCGGTGGCCGTGTCGAAAAAGGGCGTCTGCTCGGCCTGGCACAACCGGCGGGCGCTGGCGGGCACGGCCTGGCCCAGATGGCTCATCAGATTCGAGACGCGCACGACTTGCTCGCCGGGCCGGTTGCCGGCGCCCCGCAGCGCCTCGAGCAAGTGATGGGTATAGATGCTCAGCGTGTCGTCGGGCCGCACCCAGGAACGCTGCGTGCCGCGCGAAGCGGCAAACACCGCCCGCCCCTCGCCCGCCTTGAGCGCGTCCGACACCCCCTTGGGCAAAGCCATCTGCGCATAGCCCGGCGGCAACTTGAACCCCGGTTTGTCCTTGGCGGTGGCCATGCCCTGGGCGTGACAACTGTCCACAAAGACCAACAGCCGCCGCGCCGTGATCTCGCGCAGCGCGGCGCTAAAATCCTGGGCCGCCAGCGCCGAACCGGGCAGGTCAAAGGGTTCGACGTCGTGCGGCAACAAATAATAGCGCTCGCCCGCCTCGTCCAATCCGCCGTGACCGGAATAATAGACCACGACGGTCGCCTCGGGGTCGGCGACTGCCCGTTCCGCCAGCCAGGTCAGGCCGTTCAGGATGGCCGCCCGCGTGGCCCCGGCGTCGTGCAGCAGGCGGACGTGGTCCGCGTCGTCGGGATAGGCGCAAAAGTGCGCGTCGGTGAGCGCCGCGCGCAACGCCCGCGCGTCCTTGACCGTGACCGGCAAGGACCATCCGGCGTACGCGGACGCGCCCACGCCGACCAGCAGCGCATAACCGTGCGTAAAAGTGTCAGACATGTTGACCCCCATAGGTATTTCTCAGGTGACCGGCACGTCAGACGTGCCGGTCACCTTGTGTTGGGATTATACACTCGCGAGGGGAAAAAGGACAGCGCCCCTTCGGCCACGCTGCGCGGCCGCGCCAGGTTGGTCGCTTGGCAAATAGCCCACGTCCTCGGACCAGCCGGCGACGGTCGGCGCATCCTCGGTTTGCAAAGCGGTCAACCACGCTATATGGCCCCGTAACAGGTCCATATCCATGGCGCACGCCTCAATAATTCATGAAAATAAGCCGGGTTTTTGATAAAAACCCGGCTTCTCACAAAATCGTCGCCAGCCATCCGGGGTAACTATACGAAGCGTCAGGTTTAAAGATGGGTGGTTCCCCCCCGGCAAAGACGCGCCCCGCGACGCGCGATAGCGTCTCGTGCAAGCCGGACGGCTCCCCCTCGGGCGCGCCAAAGGTCTCCAGGCACAGTGTCCACCAGGCCTGACCCACGACACGCAGGGCCGCCAGTTCCAGCTCGCAGCCCTGGGCGACCGGCGCGTCCAGCGGCACGGCCACGACCTGCCCTCCGACGCCCACCTGATATTTACACAATCGGCGCGCTTTTTCCACGGCGACCCAGTCCGGGTGCGGCAGCCCCAGGCTGTCCAGGTCCGTCTCGGCCAACGCAAAGCGCCACTTGTGCCAGCCCGCCACGGCGCCCGCGACCTGCGGATGGAAACGGACGACGCCGTACTGGCGCCCGCGCCGCTTGAGCTCCACCCGCCCCTCGCGCAACTTGACGCCCAGCGCGTCTGTGGACGCGTTCATTGACGGGCGCAGATAATGGTCTATGCGCGTCACCGGTCCTTCGGCCGCCCCCGCGCGCGCGCGGTACCACGTCAAGACTGCCGGCGGCACCCGCCCCCGATAAAACCAGCGCACCTCCAACGTAGGATACATCTCGTGCCCCTTTGCGTTTCGCGGCGCCCGCAAGTCTCGACAGAGCCTGAGCTCAACCATCGAAAAGTCCTTCTCATACAACGCCTTCAATTGCGCCAGTATAGCACGCTTCCCCCCTCCACACAACTTTCAGGGCGGAGAACCGCGGATGAAGGACAAACGCGGATTGGCCGCGCGCATCCGGCGGCCCGTTTCATTTGTGGAGTAAGCACCCCCAGGTGCGGCTTTCGCAGACGGGCACCGGCACGTGGGCGTGCATTGCTCCTCGAACGGAAAGGACATTCATCGTCGCGCACGGGACAGTGTCCCGTGCGGAGCATATGCAGGAGCGCAGGGCACCGCCCCCCGGCCGAGCCCTGCACCCCCTTGCGTCCTGGCGCCTTGGCGTTAAATCTTTCCCTTCCCTACTCCCAACGCTCCGCCATGCGTTCCAGCTCCTGCTGCACGTCCTCGGGCAAGGGCGCGGGCTGGTGCTGCATCAACGCGGCGGTCTTTTCC
>CAZSJU010000168.1:0-7742 GCA_964607235.1 uncultured Anaerolineae bacterium
CTAACCTCCTCTGTTCTCTTTTACTGACATTATGTTCAACGTCACGCGACGCTCGAAAAATGAGGCAAGCGGCCCTCACCGAATCTCCAGCGTGACGCCCAATACCTCTTGGAAAAAGCGCGACTTTTTAAGGCCGGCCCAGCGCTCGCTCTGATTGTCGTGCGGAGGATATAACGTCAGGATCACGTGATCCCCCACGATCTCACACTCCAGGTCTTGCACGGCGTTGGTGTGGCTGCGGTCCAGGCCATCGGCCAGGCGCAGGATGGCGCCCAGGCGGGTGACGGCCTCACGGTCCTCCGCGTCCAGGTCACGAAAGCCTTTATGCCTGGGCTTGGGACGCGCGCTGCGATGATAGCGCGCCACCAACGCCACGATCTGCTTTTCCCGCGCGTCCAGGCCAGGAATATCTGCCGCCATGATCAAATCATAGGCGTGCTTGTGATGCCGGTCATAGCCATACACATAGCCGATGTCGTGCAACAAGGCCGCATACTCGAGCAACTCTTCGTACTCTTGGGGTAACTCGTGCAGCCTGCGCGTCAGGCGAAAAAGCCGCGTCGCCAGGTACGCATCTTGCTCCATATGAGCCAGGTCTGCGGGGTTGTAGCGGCGCGCCAGGCTTTGCACATATTGGTATGTGTCTGACATTTTAATCGCTCCCCCTCTCTGCCCTGTCACAGCGCGTTAAAGCACAAACAAGAACAGCAAATCATTGACGTTGGTCTGTGTAGGGCCGGTGACGAGCAAATGGCGCATCGCGCCCTGCCTGCCCTGATCCAGACGTTGGAAAAAGTGATAACTGTCATTGCGCGCCAAATAATCCGCCGCTTCCAGCCCCAGTTGACGGGCGTGGGCCACCGTCTCGCCGGTGATGCACGCGCCCGCGGCGTCGGTGGGGCCATCGGTGCCATCGGTAGCCAGGGCCACCAAGGTCACGCCGGGCCATCCCTCCAACGCCAACGCCGCCGCCAGCGCCAGTTCTTGATTACGGCCGCCCAGACCGGCGCCGCGCACCGTCACCGTCGTCTCGCCGCCCCACACCAGGCAGGCCGGACGGGCGAGGGGCCGGTCGTAACGCAGGACCTCTTTGGCCAACGCAGCCGCCACCTGGGCGACCTCCCGTGCCTCGCCCTCGATAAAGGTGCTGAGCAACAAGGTGTGGCAGCCTTGCACACCCGCCTCTTTGACCGCTGCCTCTGCCGCCAACCGGTTCGAGCCCACGATCACATTCTGCACGCGTTCAAAGAGCGGGTCGTCGGGCTTGGGCGTCTCGGATACCCGCGTTCGCAGCCGTTCCAAGATCGATCTGGGCACATAGTCCAGCAACTGGTGACGTTCCAGCACTGCCCAGGCGTCGGCATAGGTGCTCGGGTCGGGGGCGGTAGGGCCGCTGGCAATGACGTCCAGCGGGTCGCCGACGACGTCCGACAGGATCAAGCTGATCACCGTCGCTGGCGCGGCCATACGTGCCAACCCGCCGCCCTTGATCTGCGAGAGGTGCTTGCGCACCGCGTTCAGCTCGTTGATGGTCGCACCAGAGCGCAACAATTGATCCGTCACCGTCTGCAAGTCGCTCAACGCGATGCCCGGCGCCGGCAAGGCCAACAAGGCCGAACCACCGCCAGAGAGCGGGCAGATGATCAGGTCGCGGGGGCCGGCATGTGTCACCAGCTCGGCCAATTGACGCGTGGCAGCTAACCCGGCCTCGTCAGGCACAGGGTGTCCGGCCTCAACCAGGGTGACGGGCGCCGTCTCTCGCCCGCTGCCCGTGTGGCCATACTTTGTGACCGCGACGCCACCGGTCAACCGATCACCGAGCAACTCGGCCAGGGCAGCCACCATCGGGGCGGCCGCCTTGCCGCCCCCGGCGACCCATATCTGCTCAAACTGGGCCAGGTCGTAGCGTCGGCCGGCAACGAGCAACACGTCCCCCTCGCGGTGCAAATGACGGCGAATCGCTCGACCCGGATCGACGGCGTTCAGCGCCGCCGATTGTACCGCATGGATCAGATCGGTTATATTTTTTGCGCGCTCGTTCATGGTCCTGCCTTAACTTGCTCAACAGCCGCCTGAGCGGCCTCCTCGGGCGTCGCCCGGCCGCGCAACACTTGTTCCAGCGCCTCGGCCATCGGCCCGCCAACCACCGCCGCCAAGTCAGGGTTGGGCGCAGGCTCGGCCTGGGCCAACAGATGACGAATAAAGGGCAGATAAGGGTCATCCTGATCCCAGGCGTTCAACGCTGCCTGGTGGGCCGGCAAGTGTCCGGCGGCCTGGGCCCAGGCCCCGTTATGCTCGGGGGAGAGCAAATGCTCAATCAACGCGGCGGCCAACTCTTGACGCTGTGGATCATGGGTGACGAGGGCCAGCGCCCAGCCATGCCCAACGGTGGTAAACCCGGGGCTGCGCAAAGGTACCGGACCAAAACCGACGTTGCTCAGCCCCGCCCGTTCGGATAGATAAAAGCTCGACGGCACTTGCACCATCCCCGCCTCACCGATGCGAAAAGTCGCCCACACCGTGCTCGCGTCGGTCATATCGAGCACCGTCCGCGGCACCACGCCCGCCTCCTGCGCTTGAGCAAAAAAGGTCAGCGCACGGCTCAAAGTATCCACTTTGAGCATCGGCTGCCCCTGTCCATCGACCAACGCGCCATCCAAAGCCAGGTACTGGATGAGCACAGCATCGTTGACCCCGTCGCTGAGCGGCGCAGGCGAAAAGACAAAAGACACCGGGCTCTCGTAAAGCGAGTCCCAGGTTTCAGGCGGGTTCTGAACCATGCTAGCATCATAGACCAGATGGAACACGTCCGCCTGATAGCACACGCCCATCGCCATCCCCTCGAACTGGGTGAGCGCCGTGGCGAAATCAAACTGGTCCAAGAGTGCTGGGGAAACCAGGTCATTCAGTGGCTGCAACAAGCCCGCCTGTACCGCCCGGTACAGATCTACCTCACTCAACGTGATGAGGTCCGGCAAGACCGAGGGCGCTGCCACGCTGGCTGTGCTCAGGAAATCGAGCAGCCCCCCGGCGCCACTGCGCTTTTTCAAGATCACCTCGATACGCACATCGTGCTCACGTTGAAAGGCCTGGATCTGCTGTAGCAGCAGTGTTCCCCCCGCCGTCTCACTGCTGGGCACGTAATCCTCGCTGGTCCACAGCACCAATGTCGCAGGGGCGGTCGCCGTGGACGCAGCAGCCGACGCCGTTTGTGCAGGTAAATCTGTTACGGAAGGCGTGCCAACGGCGATGGGACGCACGGTGGACGTCGCCAACACCGGTGATGCTTCCTCGCCCGAGCTCCAGAGACTGCAACTCGTCAGGACAAGCAAGCAAGCCAAACAAGCCACGCTCAAACGGATATGTCCAGGGGCCATAGCATCACCTTCTCTCTCTCAATCAGTTTATCCAGTATCACTATTATAGCACAGCTCGCGGCTAGACCAACTTGACGCGCATCCAAGTTTATGCTAACGTAAGCGCAGTGATTGCTATGTAAAACTCTTATAAGGAGAAAAACATGAGTGAAAAGTACGATGTCATTGTAATCGGTGCAGGACCGGGAGGCTATGTGGCTGCCATTCGCGCCGCGCAACTGGGCCTCAAGGCCGCCATCGTCGAAAAGAAATACTGGGGCGGGGTCTGCCTGAACGTGGGTTGCATTCCCTCCAAAGCGCTGTTAAAAAATGCCGAGGTGGCCCACACGCTACAACACCGGGCCAAAGAGTTTGGCTTTAGCTTTGACAACCTATCCCTCGATTTCAGCGTCGCCTTTCAACGCAGCCGCCAGGTGAGTGAGCGGTTGGTCAAAGGCGTCCAGTTCCTGATGCGCAAGCACAAGATCGACACCTATGACGGCACAGGCACCCTTATGTCCTCCAAGACGGTCAAGGTCGCGCTCCAAGAGGGCGGTGAGACCGAACTGCAGGCTGAGAATGTCATCATTGCCACCGGCGCGCGGACCTTTTCCATCCCCGGCGTCGCCGTCGACGGCGAAAAAGTGATCAACTATGAGCACGCCATCCTATCAGACCAACTGCCCAAAAGCGTGATCATCATCGGCGCAGGGGCCATCGGGGTCGAGTTTAGCTACATCTGGCGCAACTATGGCGTTGAAGTCACCCTGGTCGAGATGCTGGACAGTATCCTGCCCCTGGAAGACCAGGAGCTGAGTAAAGAGCTGACGCGCGCATACAAGCGGCTCAAGGTCAACATTATGACCGGGACCCGCGTCCAAAAGGTGGAAACCACCGATAAAGGCGTGCAAGTGACCGTCTCCAAGGGCGACGAGACCCAAACGCTCCAGGCCGAACAGGCCATGATGGCCATCGGCTTTCAACCCAACGTCGAGGGGATCGGTTTGGAAGACATAGGCGTCAACCTGACCGAACGCCGGCACTTTATCGAGATCGACGCGCACATGCGGACCAACGTACCGGGCGTATACGCCATCGGCGACGTGACCGGCAAACTAATGTTGGCCCACGTGGCCTCTGCGCAAGGCATCGTGGCGGCCGAGACCATCGCCGGGCTTGAGACCCGCACGCTAGAGTACGAGATGATGCCCCGCGCGACGTATTCCCATCCCCAGGTGGCCAGCTTTGGCCTCTCGGCGGAAAAGGCCCAAGAACGCGGCCACGAGGTCAACGTGGGGCGTTTCGCTTTCCAGGCCAACGGCAAGGCGCTGGGCCTGGGTGAACGCCATGGCTTTGTCAAGATCGTGGCCGACGCCCAAGATGGCAAGATCTTGGGTGCGCACATGGTTGGCCCCGAGGTGACTGAATTGCTGACCGAGCTGGTGCTGGCCCACAACGCCGAGCTGACCGCTAAAGAGATCGCCCACAGCGTGCACGCCCATCCCACGCTGAGCGAGGTCTTGATGGAAGCGGCCCACGACGTCGATGGCGAGCCCATCCACGGGTAAAAGCTCGTGTAATCAGAGCAGCACAAAATCCATTCACCAGCAACGGCGAAAGCAGAACTTGCCATGCACGTCAAAATGTGCTACACTGGTGTTAGATTTTGAGGTGATGAGATGAACGTCATACGACAACCGCAGCGCTCCCTTCTCCCCGCGCTCCTCCCCGTGAGGAGCTATGGCCCGTTGGGAGGGTGACGTCCCTCGAATCTCTTGCTTTTTCTGCAAGCCTCCCAACTCTGGGAGGCTTTTTTTTCCTGAAAGGAGGATTTTCAAATGGGGCTCGCGATATACGCAACCCACAGCGATCTATTGTAACGGCGGCCGCCGGTCGCCGACCTGTAAAACCAAGGAGGGTACCGATGCCAGCACATTATGATCCCCAAGTCATTGAACCCAAGTGGCAACACGTCTGGAAAGAGACCCAACTGTACCAGGTAGACCTGGACACGGCCAGCCAGCCCTTTTACAACTTGATGGAGTTCCCCTACCCCTCAGGACAGGGGCTACACGTCGGACACTTTTTTAACTATAGCGGTTCCGACACGTATGGTCGCTTTCAACGCATGCGCGGCTATGACGTCTTTCAACCGATGGGTTGGGATGCCTTTGGCATTCACGCCGAAAACTATGCGCTAAAGATCGGCGAAAACCCGGCCCGCGTCACGCCGCGCAACGTGCGCCGCTTTCGCGAGGAACAAATGAAACGCATGGGTGCCGCCTTTGATTGGCATCGCCAGGTCAACACCAGCGAACCCGATTACTATTGCTGGACCCAATGGATCTTTGTCCAACTGTACAAGGGTGGATTGGCCTATCGCGCCAAGGCGCCGGTGAACTGGTGCCCGCGTTGTCTGACGACGCTGGCCAACGAACAGGTCATCGCCGGACGCTGCGAACGTTGCCACAGCGCGGTCGAACAGCGCGAACTGACCCAATGGTTCTTGCGCATCACGGACTATGCCGACCGCCTGCTAGATTATTCGAACGTCGACTTTAACGCCACGACGCGACGCCTGCAGCAACACTGGATCGGGCGTAAAAAAGGGGCCGAAATCACGTTCGACGTCCAGGACCACGATACATCCATCACCGTCTTTAGCACGCGCCCCGACACCCTGTTCGGCGCGACCTTTTTGGTGTTGGCGCCCGAGCACCCTATCGTCCCCGACGTCACGTCGCAGCCCCAGCGCCCCCAGGTCCATGCTTACGTGGAACGCGCTCGACACTGCAGCGAGATGGAACGCCTGGCCGGCGAACGCGAAAAGAGCGGCATCTTTACAGGCGCTTATGCCGCGAACCCGGTCGACGGCCGGAAACTGCCCATCTATGTGGCGGATTACGTGTTGCTGGGCTTTGGCACCGGCGCCATCTTTGGCACGCCCGCCCACGACGCGCGTGACTGGGCGTTCGCCCAAGCCTATGATCTGCCCATCATTCCCGTCGTGCGGCCGCCCGGTCAGGGCCAGGATTTCACGTTGCGTGAGGCCTATGAAGGAGAGGGTACGCTGGTCAACTCGGGCCCTTACGATGGCCTGAGCATCGAGGCGGCCAAGCGCGCCATCGTGGCCGACCTGCAAGCCCGTGGTCAGGCTCGGCCGGCGGTCAGCTATCGCCTGCGCGACTGGTTGATCTCTCGCCAGCGTTACTGGGGGCCGCCCATCCCCATCATCTACTGTGCGCGCTGTGGACAAGTACCGGTGCCCGAAACGGACTTGCCGGTGCGGCTGCCCGAAACCGAAAACTATCGTCCTCAGGGAAAAAGCCCGCTGGCGGGTATCCCCGAGTTTGTGAACACCACCTGCCCACGTTGCGGGGGGCCGGCCAAGCGCGAGACCGACGTCTCGGATACCTTTTTGGACTCAGCCTGGTACTATTTGCGCTACGTCAGCACCGAGTTCGACGACCGTCCCTGGGATGTCGAGCGCGTGAAAAAATGGCTGCCGGTCACCATGTACGTGGGCGGCATCGAGCACAGCACCATGCATCACCTGTATGCCCGCTTTATCTGGAAAGCGCTATACGACCTGGGTCACATTCCGCAAGAGCTGGGGGACGAGCCCTTTGCCAAGCTACGCCTGCACGGCCTGATCATCAAAGATGGCGCCAAGATGAGCAAGAGTCGTGCTAACGTGGTCATCCCTGACGAGTATATCGGCCGTTGGGGCGCCGACGTCATGCGCACCTATATGCTATTCATGGGTCCCTATGAGGAAGGCGGTGACTTTCGTGACAGCGGCATTATCGGCGTGAGCCGATTCTTTAGCCGCTTGTGGGACTGGGTGAGCGAGGCGATCAACGCGCCCACCGCCGGCCCGGCAAATCAACCAGACGACACGGGCACATCCAGGCGCGCGGCACGGCGCATCGTGCATCGGACCATCAAACATGTGACAC
Organism: uncultured Anaerolineae bacterium; assembly: GCA_964607235.1. Lineage (GTDB taxonomy): Bacteria > Chloroflexota > Anaerolineae > S140-20 > S140-20 > CAZSJU01. The sequence goes on from CAZSJU010000168.1 coordinate 7,316, forward strand.
AAGACATCCAATCGCTGAGCTTTAACACCGCCATCGCCGCGCTGATGGAAGCGTTGAACGGCCTGCGCGCGCTGACACTGGCGCCCAAAGATCAGCAGGTAATGGCCCAGACCATGGTCTTGTTGATCGCTCCCTTTGCCCCACATCTGGCCGAAGCGCTGTGGGAGCATTTGGGCAAGCCATATAGCGTCCATCAACAGCCCTGGCCCGAGTGGAACGCGGACGCAATCGCCCAAGAGACGATCACGCTGGTGATCCAGGTGAACGGCAAGGTACGCGACCGCATCCCGGCACCCGCCGGCATTGACAAAGCGGCGGCGCGCGCGCGGGCGCTGCAAAGTGAGGCCGTGCAGCGCCACCTGGACGGACGCGCGCCCCGACGGGTCATCTTTGTCCCGGGCAAGCTGGTCAACGTCGTGGTCTAGCC
>CAZSJU010000169.1:0-7678 GCA_964607235.1 uncultured Anaerolineae bacterium
TGCCAGCAACAGTGCCAAGTCTCTCAAAAACAGCCAAATGTCATTCGTGTTCATATATGCTACATCTCGTACCGGAACACCGCCGCCACCGGCGTCTCGTCCGGCATCTCGTCCGGGTCAACGGCATAGACGGCGCCACCGTTCAAGAGTGTCTGCGCTGCTGCCAGGTTCAACAGCTCTTCGTCCCCCAATTGCGGCTCGGTATGCACTTGCACCTGCCCATCAAACCGGCCCCATTGTTGCTGACCAATGGCCACAAATAAATATGCCACCCGTCCGTGGACGGCCGCCGGGACGATCTCTTGGACCGTGTTGGCGGCTTGGGCCGTATGAGCCGCGATTTTGTATTGCTCGGTGGCCGCCTGCCGTGTGCTGGCGAAAAGCGGCTGCACGATCTCCCAGGCCTGCGCGTGTAACGTTTGCGTGTCTAACGCCTCCATGCTCTTTTCCACCCCGGCCTCGACCAGATGCGGATACGTGTTGGCCTCTTTGTACAATGGCAACAGGTAACCCACTCCGGCCAACACCAAAGGCGCCTCTTGGCCGCCCAGCAAACGACTGACGGCCTGATCGACCTGGTGAAAATAGCGCAGAATACCCTCTTTTTCATCCCCTTCGGGGGCGCCATGCCCGTGGAAAGACGCAGGACGCCCACCCTTTCCACCAGGTCCTCGGGTGGTGGTGTGGAACTGGACCTGCCGCTCCGGGTCATCGTAACGCAGCGCTTGATCAAGGCCCGCTGGCGCTGCCTGTGTGTCGATCTCTTCTAGCCCGTATCGCGTGCCCTGGAACAACTGGGGCTGATCCTGGCTCAAGGCCAACACGTAGAACCGTCCACCATTGCCGAGCAATGGCAAAAGGGGCTTGATGTAAAAACGTTCACCCACGACGGTCAATGGATTAAAATCCAACGGAAGGCGATAATGCCCAGCCCAATCGTGCGACAAGAACAAAGCCAATCCTTGTTCCTGCTCTTGCCAGAACAACCCATCTTGAATCAAACGCCGGGCTGGCGCCAAGAACTGCTCCGCTTCAGGGCTGCGCAAACCTCGTTCATGCAACGCGGTCTCGGCTTGCTTGACCAAGTTTTTCAAACGGATCGGGTTCTGTTGAATCGCATCCCCAGCCTTGTGCGTGGGCATAAAGATCGAAACCCGCAAGCCATCTTTTCGCTCTATCAATTTTTCCACATCGTTTCTTTGCAAAATATCCATCTGGAATTCCTCCTTTGACTATACTCCCCTGGCACTCACCTGCACAGGTCTTTATCACTCGTCTATCAAATTCAAGTCACTGACGCCATCATACGTGCGCCTGTGCCTGCCGCGCTATCGCGGCGCACAGATGTGCGCCGAAAAAGGTGACCAAGCTGCTCAAATAAATCCAGAACATCAGGGCCACGACCGCGCCCAAAGAACCGTACACCAGCTCGTATTGCGCCGTCCCGCTGCGAAGATACCACGTAAAAGCGCGGGTGGCAATCTCCCACCCTATAGCGGCGACCAACGCACCCCACAACGCCTCCCAGCCACTCACCGCAATGTTTGGCACCCAACGGTACAGACTGAAAAACAATAAAAAAGTAAACAGCAACGGCACAAGGTTGGACACCAGCGTCCATATCGGCGTCTCGTAAATAGACACCCCATCGCCCAGGGGGATCTTTAGCCGTGGCAACAGGTTGAGCACCGTGGTCGAGACCAACGAAAGCAACAACAACCCAACCAGAGCGCCTATCATCCCCAATGCTAACAGACGTTTCTCCAACAGATTACGCGCCTCCGCCTCAGGCCAGGCCAGATTGACATTGTAGGCCAAAGTGGAAAACACTCCCGAGCCCGACCATAACAGGCTGACCAGGCCAATCATCCCCACCGGTCCACGCAGATCGAGCACGTGTTCGATATTTTGCTCAATCAAATTTTGAGAGGCGGGGAAAGCGTCGGTGAAAAACTGGATGACCTCCTGCTGAGCCTGTTCGCTTTCTAGAACAAAGCTGCCCGCCACAATCAGACCTAGCGCCAAAGGAAACAGAGAAAAAACAGCATAGTACGCCATACTGGCAGCGGCTTGGGTCGCGCGTACCTCGCCAAAGTGCTGCACAGCGTCTTTTAAAATGTCCAGCGTACCCCCGCTGAGCGTATTCAACCGCGCGTAAACGGCCTTTCCCCTTGCTTTCCAATTCTGCATACCGCTATGCTCCTAATTTCAAAAACCTTGCATTGACGGCGACAATGACGGTGCTCAGGGACATCAGTAACGCGCCCACCGCCGGACTCAGGACAATGCCGTAATTGTACAATACGCCGGCAGATAGAGGAATGGCCAGCGCCGGCGCGTCATTCACGCCGGCGCCCGTCCCCAAAGCACATACTTGTCCCCGCCAAACCTGATGATGATCCACTATATTACGGCCTCCTCGACTTGTCTCGCATCTCAGCTCGTAGGTCGCGCACCTGGCGCTCCAACGCGTCCAGAGCCGCCTTGAGGGCCGGGAGCGCGTGCTCGGCTTTTTCGACCGCCACGAGGTTATCCGGCTTGATGTAGGCGACGACGCGCGCCTGATATCGATGCGGTGTCTCGCTGCCGGTCAACTCTTCCACGGCCACGGACGCGCCAATCATATCGCGATGTCCCTCGGCCAACGCCCGCATCCGTTCTTCAGCTTCCCGTCGCAGCGCTTGATCCGGCTGGTCTATTTCACTGTAAAACTCGTAATCAAAATTCACAAAATCTGCCATTTCTTCAATCTCCCTTTCTTGATCAACCAGCGTGTTATGTTTCACCCTCGCCGGTAGCTTGTAGAACCTTTAACTGCTTTAAAACTTGCCCTACGATTAGCGGCAATATGCTCATCCCGATAACCACGCCCCATCCCTCGAGCCCCGGATGGACCACACTTAACAAATCGGCCAAAAACGGCACATAGACCGCCAACAATAACAATCCGACACACAATAACAGTGCACCCCACACATAAGGGTTCTGGACAACATCGTTGCGCAAGATATGCGAACCGCGATCTCGCATGTCAAAGACGTGCCACAACTGTGCAAAAGCCAGGGTCAGGAACGAAACCGTGACGGCTTGCACTTGACTCATATCCAACCGGGTCAACGCCAGCCACAGCGCGCCGAGTACCGACGCAGTGATAAGCACCCCATATCCGCTGACCTCCATCCAATGCCGTCGCGTCATGATGGGTTCTTGAGGATCTCGGGGCGGACGCTGCATAATGTCCGGATCTCCCTCACCTACACCCAAAGCCAACGCCGGAAAGACGTCCGTCACCAGATTAAGAAACAGAATCTGCAAGGGCCGGATGGGCAAAGGGGCATTGACCAACGACGCCAGGGTCACGACCAACACCTCGCCGAGATTACAAGAGAGCAAGTACAGCACGAATCTACGGATATTGTTGAAAATTGCGCGTCCTTGCTCAACAGCAGCGACGATGGATGAAAAAGCGTCGTCCTCGAGGACCATATCCGCGGCTTCGCGCGCGACCTGGGTCCCACGCTGCCCCATCGCCACGCCAATATCCGCCTTTTTGAGCGCCGGCGCATCATTGACGCCGTCCCCCGTCATCGCGACAATATCGCCTTGATCCTGATATAACGTGATAAGATCAAGCTTTTGCTTGGGACTCACCCGCGCAAAGATGGGCACTTTTAGCAATCGCTGCCGGTCCTCTCGCAGCACATCATCCAGTTCTTGCCCCTGGATGATATCCACGTCGTCACGGTCTGTCAGGCCGACCGCCTGGGCGATGTTGCGGGCCGTGACCGCCTGATCGCCGGTCACCATCACGACCTTTATACCGGCCTCCTGACAAGCGACGATAGATTGACGCACCTCTTGACGCGGCGGGTCAGCCAGTCCCACCAGCCCCAAAAATTCCAAGTCCTGATAGGGCTCGGCCTCGACATCCTGCGCCGTCTTTTGCGCCAGCGCCAACACACGTAACCCTTGCCGAGCCATCTCGTCATTCCGCTCTAGCCAACGCTCACGGGCCGCCTTGTCCAGCGCCTCCCTCCCGTCCAAAGTTAAAACATGTGTACAAACTTGCAACACGGCTTCGGGGCTGCCCTTAACCGCCACGTAATAGTCGGAATCTTGCTCGTGCAAGGTCGCCATCATTTTGACTTTGGGGTCAAAGGCAATCTCTCGAGCCTCGGGCAATTCGTCCAATAATGGCTCGCGTTTCAGCCCGGCTTTGGCACCGGCCACCAGGAGCGCGACCTCCATAGGGTCCCCCACCGCTTCTGCAACTTGTCCCTCCTCGTTATAATTCAAAGCGGCATTATTGCTCAACACACCAACACGTAGCGCCTGGGACAAAACGTCAGCGTCCCGAGGGTCCACAGTCTCCTCATCCTGATGGAAATCGCCTTGTACTTCCAACCCTTCGCCGTCAATGTCAAAGCGCCCAGAAGCCAATACAATCCGGCGGACCGTCATCTGATTTTCCGTCAGGGTGCCGGTCTTGTCGGTAAGGATCACGTTCGTCGCCCCCAGGGTCTCGACCGCGGACAGGTGATTGATCAACGCATTACGTTGCGCCATGCGACGCATCCCCCGCGCCAGCGCCACAGTAGCGACGATGGGCAATCCCTCAGGGATGCTCGCCACAGCCAACGCGATGGCCGTTTCAATCATCAGACGTATCTCTTTGCCCGAAAGGATGCCCGCAAGCGCTACCAACACGGTCAGACCCAGCGTCAACCGGATGAGATTATGTCCCAGTTGATCCAGACGCTGCTCCAGGGGCGTCACTTCTTCCTCCGCCTCTTGGACCAAAGAAGATATCTGCCCCAGTTCCGTCTCCATCCCCGTGGCGACGACGATGCCTGCCCCCGACCCACGGGTGACGGCCGTGCCCTTGAAGAGCATATTGGCCCGTTCAGCCAGCACTGTCTCTTTTTCCAGCGGGTCAACCTGTTTGCCCACCGGCACCGATTCGCCGGTCAGCGCCGACTCGTTGGCCTGCATCTTGGAAGCCTCGACCAACCGTAAATCCGCCGTGACAACGTCACCGCCGTCTACAATGATCACGTCACCGGGGACCAATTCGCCAGCGGGAATTTCGTGTGCCTGGCCTTGGCGCCGCACCTTGGCACTGACGCTGCCCAACTCTTGCAACGCTTCCATAGAACGCACCGCACGGTATTCGGTCACAAAACCAATGAGCGCGTTGATCAGGATCACGACCGCTACCGCGATGCCCTCTACCCAGTCGCCAAAGGCAAAAGAGAGCACGGCCGCCACCGCCAGCAACCCCACAATCAAGCTCTTGAACTGTTCGAGCAAGATCTGCCAGATGCTTTTGCGGCCCGCGCTGCGCAGACGATTAGGACCATAGCGCTCACGGCGTCGCTCTACTTCTCGTGGCTCAAGCCCTTGATCGACCGAGACCTCTAAACGCTGCGCCACATCCTTCCAATCTTTTGTCCAGGGTGTATTCACGTCCAAGCTCAACTGGGTCACCGTCCTCTACTAGCTTTTATCATCAAGCCCTCTCTGCTGGCTTATCACCAGGCCGACAGCCTGTGCCATCAACGGCAAGTCCCATATCAGCACACGGCCCAGGTTCTTCCGACACGGGACCACCCTGGCGTAGAATTTGTATCAACTCGTCCAAAGACAGGCCTTCCTCCAAAAATTCTTCGTAGGTCTCTAACCACTTGAGCTTCCATTGGCTGCCATCCGCCGCCACTGCCAAAATAGCAACCGTCGGATGGGTAACCAACAAGGCCCCAGCCCTCTCGGGCAACTCGCCACCGGGCAACAGAGAGACGATCACCCATTGGGCATCCACCTGCTCAATCACGGTGGGCAAAGTTTTCCCCACCGTCTCGCCCACAAGCTGCAAACCCGGCGTCTTGATGATGACGTGCCTCAACATCTCTCGCAATAGGCGCGGCTCAACAGACAAAACCACCCGGCAGGTTTTCTCGCTCATATTATGATCTGACATCATCTATTCATCCTCACCCCTGCTTTTCCGTCTGCGTCCAAAAACCCATCAAAAAGCCAAGAGAGCAGGCACGTAACGCTCTATAGCAAGCGACGTCTGCCCAGCTAAACCAATCCATTACGCTATTAGCATAACATAAAGGCAAGAGAGAGTATATAGGTCAAGATATAGAAAACAGATACAGCTCGAGATATATTTGAGAGGAAAAACGAGTGCAGGAACGCGCCGGCAGACAGACGCTCAACATGAGCTACCGGCTCATAGGGAACAACTTGTCAAGAGCCTTTCTTTTCAACGATCGCCCAATATGCTGCGGCGTCCTGGCGGCTGCTGACGTTCAACTTTTGCAAGATGCTGTGGACGTGATTCTTGACGGTCCCCACCTCAATCACCAACCGTTCGGCGATCTCTTGGTTGCTCAGGTCACGCTCAATCAACTGTAATACTTCTTGTTCGCGTGGCGTCAGTTCCACGGCCTCGGGAACCGCGGCCGCCTCTCTAAACAACTGTGACAATTCGGTCACGCGCGACATCAACGCCGCCGCAATCTCGGGAGAAACCCGCATCCTACCATTGTAAACGCTACGGATGTTCTGTAGTAATGCCTCAACCGAATCATCCTTGAGCACGTACCCAGCCGCGCCGGCCTCGACGTATTGTAGGATTTCCGCCTTGGACTCGGCCAGCCCCAACACCAAAACCTCCGCAGAAAGCCCCGCATCCCTAATGGCCCGTGTCAATCCGAGCGCGCCACCATCGGGCAAATTGGTCCCCGCTAAAACAATGTCCGCTTGCGGGGCCAGTTCCAGTGCGCGCTCTACAGTGGTCGCCATTCCCACCACATGGATGTCCGCCTCATCTTCCAAAGTGGCAGCGATCACGTTACAAATAAGGCGAATCTCGTTGACTAGGAGCAAACGTATCATTTCTAACCGACCTTCAACTGATCAGCGATGCCGGCGCACCGCCAACCACCAAGAACGCCAGACTCAATTTGGTCACGCCGACCTTGGCGACAATGCTGCAGGGAATTCACGTTACGGGTATTATATAAATTCTTCCTTAAAACGCAAGTCTATCAAGTTATCCCGTAAAGCCACGCCGCCTTGTGCTACATCATCGGACAAAACGGTCTCGCTACCTCTCACCCGCTCATCCTTGAATATCAACCGCCAGGTCACTGCGGACGTCTAGCACACCCTCCAAGCTATTCACAATGTCATACACCCTAGCGATATCGTCCTGACTAAGGACCGTGCCCTGCAAATGTGCAACACCATCCCTCACTCGCACTTTTATATCCGTCAAATGGATAGTCTCGCTATTCTTGCGCAACATCTCGTAGATATTATCTTGCAAAGTGAGGTCATTGTCCGCGATTTCCGGGGGCAACGCTCTCACATTGGGTTCAGTGCCCTCCATACTGGTCGCAAAACCGGCAGCGATCTCTGCACCTTGAGGATCCTCCTGGCTAGGGATGACCGGTGGATCTGTGGGAGGCGTATATGTCAACCCCTGATCCTGCGCGTGGTAGGGATTAAAAGTATGCCCATCGCTATGCTGAGTATCACGCAGCGTCTCCTTTTCCAAATCCTGATCTTCTTTCGCCCTAATCTCTTCCAGGCTCTCGATACGTCGTTCCTGATCTTTCTTTTTCACGCTAAACTCCTCCTTGACTTGATACTCTCGTTCACTCTCCAC
>CAZSJU010000170.1:0-7653 GCA_964607235.1 uncultured Anaerolineae bacterium
GCTGGTGCGTTGCACCTGGTGTGTGGGTATGATATACTGGGGGCAGAGTTGGAGGCTGTGGTCAAAACCAGAAGGTTAGATAGGGAAAAGTCAATGTCTGAGGCTTCCACGACTATGTTGCAAATACCCTTTTCAAAAAACCTGGCAGCGCTCCTCGGCAGTCAACCTCAGGCCGCCGAAAGGGCTAGAGAGTTGATCATTCTGCAGTCCGCTCTGAGATTTTAGATCAAAATACGCTGAACGCCATCACAGCGGCCGATTGGATGGTCGTCTGTTCTATGAAAACAGGAGGTGAACGATGCAGAAACTACCGATTGGTATTTCATCGTTCGAGATGATGCGTACACAGGGCTTTCTGTATGTGGACAAGACCGAGTGGATTCATCAACTCGTCACCGAAGGCATCTACTACTTTTTGGCGCGTCCGCGCCGCTTTGGCAAGTCGCTACTCGTCTCGACGCTGCGCTGCCTGTTCGAGGGGCGGCGCGAGCTGTTCGAGGGTCTGTGGGTCGCTGGCGAGGGGCGTTGGGACTGGACGCCGTATCCGGTGGTGGTGATTGACTTTAGCACTGTTCCATTGGACACACCGGAAAATTTGCGCCTTGGCCTACAAACGACTTTGCAAGAGATCGCCGGGGCATATAAGCTGAAATTAAGGACGCCGTTGTTAGTGTCCCAGTTCAAAGAGTTATTGGTAGGGCTATCCCATCAAGCCGGGCAGCCGGTGGTGGTGCTGGTAGATGAATATGACAAACCAATGATTGAGCACCTGGGCCGGGGATCGGCCGAGATGGACATCGCGCGGGCGAACCAGGACATCTTGCGCGGTTTCTATGGCGTGCTCAAGGGCGCGGACGTCACAGACGTGACGCGCTTTGTGTTGCTGACGGGTGTCTCGCGCTTTAGCCGGGTGTCGGTCTTTTCTGCGTTGAACAACTTGCATGACATATCGATGAGCACGCAGTACGCTGCGCTGTTGGGCTATACTCAGACCGAGCTGTCGGACTTTTTCCAAGCGCATATCGTGCGTATGGCGGCCGAAACCGGCTGGACGCCAGACCAGGTCGTGGACGCGCTGGCGCAATACTATGACGGCTATCGCTTTTCCAGCCGGAATATCAAGGTCTATAACCCCTTCTCGACGCTCAAAGCGTTCAAGGAAATGGAATTGCGCAACTATTGGTTCGAGACGGGTACGCCGACGTTTTTGGTCAATGTGCTGCGCGAACAGCAGTATCCCTTGCCCGAACTGGAGGGACTGGAAGTGAGTGCCAGTGTGTTTAGCACCTTTGAACTCGACCGTTTGACGCCCGAGGCGCTGTTGTTCCAGACGGGGTATCTCACCATCCAGGACGTGCAGGATGCCCTCTATACGTTAGGCTATCCCAATGCTGAGGTCAAAACTGCACTCACAGAATCATTGCTGCTGGCGATTGAGGGCATCACACAAGCGGTCAGTTCCCACGTGTTACGCCTCGCGCAGCACTTACAAGCGGGCGACCTGGAAGCCTTTTTCACCGCGATGACGGCGGTTTTTGCCTCTATCCCTTACGACATTGAGACAAAGCAGCTTGCCCTGAGCTTGTCGAAGGGAGACGAAGCTTACTTTCATACCATCTTTTACCTGGCGATGTCGGCCACGGGCGGGTTGGCGCGGAGCAGTCTCCTCACCGCTCGCGGGCGCATAGATTTAGTGATGAACTTGCCGGACCACATCTATATCTTTGAATTCAAGTGCAACCAGAGCGTAGAGTTGGCCTTGCGACAGATACGCGCGCAAGGCTATGCCGAACCTTATCATGGACTGGGTAAACCTATTACGTTGGTCGGCGTCAATTTCAGCACCGAACTGCGTAATGTAGCGGAATGGGCAGCAGAGCCGGACGCTTAATCCGCATGGATAGCCTGGTGGCGGCCCTAGATGGTGTGCCGCTCCAACCGGCGCTGACCTGGGTGGGGCGGACGGGCAAGCAGCTTTGGCAAGCAGGCCGCCGCACTGATCGAAAAGTGGAACCAGAAACTGAGCGAGATGGGCGTCCAGTTGAAAGAGGCGCGGCATGTAGGCTTGGGCACTTGGGTTTTAGCTGTGCCCTTCACTGGCACTGTGAAGCTGGATACATCTCTAATTTTGCCAGATCGAGGATGGCCCCGACTTGGATGAGAAAGTCTATCCCGATGATACCATCTATGTCGAAACCGTAATCCATCGCCCCAACTTCAATTTGAAAATTATTGACCTGAAGCTTGCCTACTGCGAGACTATCCACTCGCTTGGTGAAAACAAACTCTGTGCCACCAACACCACGGATCCGTTGAACTCGATCATCTGGTTCATACATCAAACCAATCGTCAATACTCTGTCCGTCGAAAAAATGGCCCCGGCAGAGCCCGTATCGAGTAGAACATTTCTGAACGACAGTTGTTGCCCTTGATAGGTAAGCGACGCCGTGACGTATGGTAAACCGTCCCGCAGATGTATTTTCATTGCGCCCCCCGGATGCCTAGCCATCTCCGTTCAGTGACGTCTAGCGTCTCACGGCTCGTGTGAAAAATGTACAATTCGCGTTCTGGAGCTTCGTGGTGGAGTTGTTGATAATTTTTGAGCGCAGTGGCCGAGTCGGAAAATGTGCCAATAACTGCCAATTGTTCCAAAATGCGTTTGCTGGCCTCGGAATGCGCTTTGATGGCTTCAACTAGAAGCCATTGTTGGGGATAGTGGGTGCGGATTTCTTGCCACTTCATCTGAGTTCTCCTCCAAACAATTACAGGCAGACTATACAGATTATACACGATTTTCCGCTTGAAAGCAGGTCGGTTTTGAGTCGCTCCCCGTCAACATACACAGCGCGGCTACAGCAATTCCAAATTTGAGATGTCATTGCGAGCCCCGGACGCTTTTTCCGGGGCGACGCATAGCCTATTTTCGTCTCACGCCGGACGAGTGGGCCAAAGAAGTAGCCACGGTCAAGGCATGGAACGCCAGCCATGCCTGAGGTCGTCTCGAACACGGGGCCGTTGATTGCGCTGGCGAGTGGCGGATTTATTCTTGATTGACGAGCGCACGGCGCGAAGAAAATCCGCTACCCTAGAATTGACGACAATCGGCACATTGGGCGTGTTGTTGATGGCAAAAGACCAGGGATTGATATCTGCCATTGAACCTCTTCTCGCTGATTTGCGCCGTGTCGGTTTCCACATGAGTGAAGAACTCTACGATCGGGTGCTCCAGAGCGCTGGTGAGGGAGAATGAATAGCGGTGATCCTATTTCTCCTCGCGGCGGCGCTACCATTTCTTCACCCACGGTTCGTATAGTTCGTGGTCGTCGCCCATGACCGAGCGGTACAGCGCGTTGGCGGCCGCGCTAAAGCCGCCGACAAAGGCTGTGGTGGCGCCCATGCGCTTCAAGCGTCGTAGGGCCTCGGTCATGACCGCTTTGCCGAGGCCGCGTTGCCGGTGGGCCGGTACGGTCGCCACCGGTTCGAAATAGGCGCTGCGGGTCACGTCATCAAACCAGACGGTGCAGAACGCGGCGATGGCGCCATCGGGCGCGACGGCCACAATGTCCAGGTCGCGGCGGTAGAGCGGGGCGGTCTGGATGTTGTGGTACCAGGTGGGATCGTCCCGGTTCTCTACGGCGGCCTTGATGTCCCCGTCGTGAAAGCCCAGGCCCGAGGCGTAGCAGCGCTCCAGGAGCTCGAGGCCATCCCCCAGGGCGCGGACCGTGTAGCCCGGCGCCAGCGGCACGTCGGGGATGGGCGCATCCAACAGGCGTCGCCATTGGTGTTCGGGTCCGTCGTGCCGGGTGTAGCCGCGCGCGGTCAGGATACCCTGTCGCAGCGCATCCTGCGCGGGCGCCCAGGCCATCAGCTTGTGCGACCCGTCGGGCTTGACCGCGGGCAGGCGTTCCTCCGCTACGGCCAGCATCTCCTCTTCGAGCGCGCGGGTGCGCCATTCGGGATGCACGCACAGGTGCGCCTCGCCGGGTCCGCCGTCGGGCATCAGAAAGGCGATAAGCTGACCCTCGGACGCCCACAGATAGGCTATTTCATCCAGGCCCACGTTGACACAGTTCAGGCACACGTGCCAGCGCGCGTAATCGAGCCGCGCCACGTGCCAGCTCTGCTCGCGCCGGTCGTTGAGCATGAACACCCGGCGCAGAAACGCGCGCATGCGCCAGAAATCGTCTTCGGTTTGGTAGGGACGGAACGTCGGTTTCTCGGTCATTGCCTCTCTCCTTACAACGGCCAGATTTTACCCTTGGCCTCTTTTCTTCAACCAGCGCCAGAGGCCCACCCCGACGCCGATCACCAGCGACACAAAACTGGCGCCGATCAAAACCCACTTGAGCAGCGTAAAAACCGGCGCCAACGTGTCGACCAGCGGCGTTTGATCGGGATAGCGCCCCATGACGATGGCGGCGGATATGTTCTCCAGGAAATCAAAGGCCGCGCCCAGTATGGGGGCCAGATTCAGCCGCCGCCACCGGCTGTCGGCGCGAAACGCCTGCCGATAGACCCAACTGGTCGCCGTGACCAGAAACACGGTGTATACCAGCGGCCATATCACGTCGAACGTAAACCGCGTCCGGATGTAGGCGGCTCGCCCCGCTGGCCCATATTCCTCAGCCCAACGGTATAGGTCCTCTGACGAGTAGAACAGAGACGTATCCGGCCCGCCGGCGTCCCCCGTCTCCGCCTCGGCCCGGGACGCCTGGCTCGGGAGCACCAACGCGGAAAATAACAGGAAGACGATCAGCGCCAACAAGGTGACCCAACCCGTTGAGATTTTGTTCAACCAGTCTGACACTCGGTTTATCATATTTCCCCCGACCAGAGGTAGCGGCAAAAGAATGCGGGCAGGTCAAAGCAGCCTTGGGAGCCCGCCCGGTTCGTGAGGTTGACAGGGATATTTTACACCATCTCATACTTTGCGCAAACCCGTCCGCCCGGTTGACCTGGACCGTATAGCCCGGTCGGGCGCGTAACGTCTGGATGAGGTCGATCAGGTAGGGTGGGGGCAGGTCAGGCGACAGTAGGCCTGGTGGCTCTCTCATTGCTGGATCACCTTTTGTGTGATAAAATTTCCTCGAAAAATCCTGGCATCTCCCACTATGGCGCTATGGACCTGTACCCGGTTGACCACCCAGCCGGTCAACAAGGATTCACTAGACCTTGCGTGGCCGGACCAAATCCTGAGGGAACAATATGAACCTGCAAGAGCTGCATCGGCGTATCGAACGTTGGGAGGATCTGCATACAGAGTTCAAGCAGCAATTGCCCAGGCCCGTTGATTTGGCCAGAGCGATGATTGCTTTTGCCAACGTTGAGCAGTTCTTTGAGCAAAGCCGGGGGCAAACCTGGCATTCGCTGGGTCTCGGCTTTGAGCGCGCGCATGCTGGCCCGTGTTCAGCAGGTCACCGGCAAACGCCCCACGCTCAAGCTAGAGGGGAATGAATTTGTCGTCGCGTTGCCAAGGCGCAAGCGCGGTGAGTAAAAGACCCTAAAAGACCTCCGAGGTTTATAAACCTCGGAGGTCTGAACGCTCTGAAGCTGATTCAAAGTCTTGGGTCACGGACCGGCCGAGGCGCGTGAGGTGGGAAAGGAGCGACGAGATGTGGATGTACAAGTTCTTGGGGGTGGTTCTCGCCCTGAGCGTGTTGGTGACAGGTGGCCTGCATAGCCTCGACGGGCAAGCTGTGTCTTTGGACCGCGTTGACCTGGGTCAGACCCCAGCGTTGGATGGCCTTACGGTTGCGGGTCCTAGGACGGGACGCGTCCACGCAACCCGGCCGCAGGCCGTCCAGGCGCCGCAGCTCAAGTGGCAACACGGCGGCTGTTACGCCTCTTGGTGTGAGACCGGCTGGTACGCGTCCCCCGCCGTGGCCGACCTGGACGGCGATGGGACGATGGAAGTGGTGGGCGGCGCCTACACGATCTTTATCCTGAATGGGGAGGATGGCTCTGTCCAGCGGAGCGTCGATACACCCGGCAGTCGCGTCTGGCCGGGCGTGGTCGTCGCCGACCTGGACGGTGACGCTGACCTGGAAATCGTCACCGCTCAGGGCGGTGGCTATGTGAACGTCCTCGATCACACGGGCGACGTGGTCTGGTCACAGCAGCCCGCCAGCGACGAACTGCGTTCCCTGGCCGTTGCCGACCTGGACGGGGACGGCGATATGGAGATCGTCGTCGGGCAGGCGCGCCTGGATAGGACCAACGTCTGGGTGCTGGAACACGACGGCAGCGTGCGCCCCGGCTGGCCCAGGTTGGGGGACGGTGAGGGCTCTGCGGCGGGTCTGTACAACGACAACATTGGACTGGGCGACCTGGACGGCGACGGTGTCCTTGAACTGCTCGTCCCCTCGGATGTCATCACCCTCTGTGCCTACGAGCCCGATGGCACGCACCTTATGACGCACGAGATGTACCACGATCACCCGGACCACGACATGGACCATTGGGGAGAGGTGCCGGCCTATGTCGATCTGGAATACGAGACGCGCGGTTGGGGGCCATGCTACACCGAGTCCACCGCCCGGGCCAACTTTGCCAACGGGCCGGCCAATGTGGTGGACGTGAACCGCGACGGCGTCAACGAAGTAGTCGTCATTGGGGACGTGCACGATTGTCACACCTCCCCTTACACTGACTTGTACAATGGGCCGTATATCTTTGATGCCGACCGTAGCCGTTTCAACGCCGGTGGATTCGATTGGACGACCCTGCCGGTGGACACGGGCGCGCCGGTGATCCAGGATTACAGCGTCATCGAGAACGTGCAGCCCAACCCCGTGACGGTGGACCTGGACGGTGACGGCAACCTGGAAATTCTCTACCCGTCGTATGATGGTCGCATGCACGCCTTTTGGCTCGACAAGACCGAGCACCACAACTGGCCTTATGCTGTCTATACCGGCGGCGTGTATCGCTTTGCGTCCGAGCCGGCCGTGGCCGACCTGGACAACGATGGTCACGCCGAGGTCATCTTTGCCTCGTGGGTGCAAAAAGGGACGGATCAGACCGGCAAGCTGCATATCCTGGATGACCAGGGCAACGTGTTACACGAGGTGGCCTTGCCCGCCCCCTATGGCAGCGCTGACTGGAACGGCGCGCTGGCCGCGCCCACGCTGGCGGATATCGACGCCGACGCTGACCTGGAAGTGGTGCTCAACAGCGCGCATTCTGGTTTCGTGGCCTATGACCTGCCCGGCACGGCCAACGCGCGGGTGCTCTGGGGCACGGGGCGCGGCAACGAGCAGCGCACGGGTTCGATCTTGCACTTGCAAGGCTCGCTTGACTTGTCGTGGGCGAGCGTGCGTCCCCTTCAGCCTGGTCCCGGCGACGCGCTGACGTACACCATCCGCCTGGAGAACCCTGGCCCGACCTTGCCATCGGTCCGGGTGACCAGCACCTTGCCGGCCGCGGTCGTCTACTTGGGGAACCTGTGGGCGTCGTCAGGGAGTTACAGCGAGACGGGTGGAGTGATCGTCTGGACAGGAGCGGTGATGGCGGCCGTACCCGTCACGATCACCTACGGCGCTACCGTCGATGCGGGCATCAGCGGCCCTACCCCCATTGTCAACCCGGTGCGGATAGACGATGGCCTGGGCAACGTGTGGGACCGCACGGTCACCGTCGTCGTCAATGGCTAC
>CAZSJU010000171.1:0-3480 GCA_964607235.1 uncultured Anaerolineae bacterium
ATTGCTTCACAAAAGTCAGGCTGGCAGTGTTTGATTACTTTACGATTTTGAGCGCGGCACCACGCTAAACAATCCTATCTATATAATCCTAAAGGAGATGAGCAATGGTTGATTTAAAGGGTAAAGATATTCTCAGCGGTGCGCAGTTCACCCGTGAAGAGTTGGACCACATTATGGATGTCGCTGCGGACATGCGCGACCAACTCGAGCGCAAGGTCAAATTGGACTTGGCCGGCGGCTATCTCTTGGGCGCGCTATTTTTTGAGCCCAGCACTCGCACGCGCTTGTCCTTTGAGGCTGCAATGCAGAGACTGGGTGGGTCTGTGGTCGGGTTTGCTTCGGCGGGTACGTCTTCGTCAGCCAAGGGCGAGTCGTTGACCGATACCATTCGCAACGTGGACCAGTACGTGGACATTATCGCGATGCGTCACCCCCAGATTGGCTCGGCCCAGATCGCGGCCGAGGCGGCCGAGGCGCCCGTGCTTAACGGTGGCGATGGTGCGGGGCAGCATCCGACTCAGGCGGTCCTGGACTTGTTCACGATTCGCCAAGAGCGCGGGCAGGTGGATGGGAACACCATCCTGCTGTGTGGCGACTTGAAATACGGTCGCACCGTCCACGCTGGTGTGGAACTGTACAAGCACTATGATTGCGACCTGATTTTCGTCGCGCCCGAGGCGCTCAAGATGCCGGCCGAGATCACAGCCGGGTTGCGTGAGGACGGCGTGCGTGTCGAAGAAACGACCGATCTGGAAGCAGCGATGCGCAAGGCGGACGTCCTCTATATGACGCGTATCCAAAAGGAGCGCTTTGATGACCCGGCCGAGTACGAGCGACTCAAGGGCAGCTATATTTTGAACCGCGAGATGATCGAGCGCCTGCAGCCCGGCATCACAGTGATGCACCCGTTGCCGCGCGTCAACGAGATCGCTACCGACGTGGATAGCTTGCCGGGCGCTGCTTACTTTCGCCAAGCCGGTAATGGCGTGTACGCCCGTATGGCGCTCATCGCCTTGGTGCTGGGCCTGGTGTAGCGGCTCTGAGGTTAGTGTCCTGGTGCTTCGACAAGCTCACCATACTGACCACTGACCACTGACCACTGACCACTGACCACTGGAAAGGTAGCGTGATGGAGGAACAAGCGTTTCATACGGTAGGCAAGGTGACGCCGCGTAAAGATGGCGTCGCCCGCGTGACAGGGCAGGAGCAATATACGGTAGACTTGTCCTTGCCACACATGCTCCACGGGCGCATTTTGTCCAGCCCTTACGCCCACGCGCGGATCAAGCACATTGACGCCAGCGCGGCGGAAGCAATGGGGGCGGTCGTGATCACCTTTGATGACATCCCCAAGGTGCGATACAACGAGCGCATCATCACCATCCCGGCGGTCTTGCACAAAGACCATTACGTCCTGGCCGACAAGGTGCGTCGGATGGGAGAGGCGGTCGCCGCCGTCGCTGCAGAGACCGAGCAACTGGCCGAAAAGGCGGTGCGTGCCATCAAGGTCGAATACGAGGTTCTGCCGGTTCTCACCGACGCCATTGAAGCGATGCAGTCGGGCGCCGAGCCGATTTATGACACGGTGCTGTGGGGTCCAGAGGAAATTGAGATTGAGAACAATATCGCCTGCGCGCGCGAGGTCGAAGAAGGGGACGTGGACCAGGCGTTCGCCGCAGCAGACGTGGTGGTCGAGGGCACGTTCAACACGCAAAAGGTCTATCATGCTCAGATGGAGACCAAGTCAGTGCTGTGCCGCCCGGAGCCGGATGGGGGACTGACCGTCTGGCCCACAACACAGTCTATCCACAACGTGCGCATTTTGTTGGGCGAGATCTTTGACATCCCGCTGAGCAAAGTCAATGTCAAGCGCGTGCCCATCGGCGGGACTTTTGGGTCCAGCATCCAGATGAACCCGCCTATTCCGATTTGTGCGGCGTTGGCGCTCAAGGCGCGTCGCCCGGTCAAACTAACCCTGACGCGGGAAGAGGACGCGCACGATCACACCCGTTATGGCGTCCAGATTCATCTGCAACTGGCGGCCAAAAAGGACGGCACGTTGACCGGCGCCAAGATGAAAGTGATCGCCGACATTGGGTGCCACAACATCCAGGCCTATTCGTTTTTGGGCGTGTGTGTGGGGTGGTTGGTCTCGCTCTACAAGTTGCCCGCTGTGCGCTATCGCGGCACGGCGGTTTATACCAACAAGGCTATCTCGTGCGCGATGCAGGGCTTTGGCAACCCCCAGGTCACGTTTGTGACCGAGTCCTTGATCGACGATTTGGCTGCCAAGCTGGATATGGACCCGCTCGAGTTGCGGCTCAAGAACTATGTGGGCCTGGGTGATACGTTCTGGGGCCAGGGGCCGCTGGTGCGCTCGATCGTCCAAAGCGATGGGGTGCCCGAGCTGTTGCGCCAGGGCGCTGAGGCCATCGGCTGGTCAAAGCGCGTCCCTTCCGGTACACAGACGGGCCGCTATCGCCGGGGTATCGGCCTGGGGCGTGGTTTTCATACCTCCAGTGCTGGCGCGCCGCAGCCGGGTGACGTGATCGACTTTTCCGGGGCGATGGTCAAGCTCAACATCGACGGCTCGGTCGACGTTATCACGGCGTTGATGGACCATGGCGGGGGCACGTTGGAAGCGTTGAACAAGCTGGTGGCCGAGGTATTGTGTGCACCGCTGGACAAGGTCAACATGGCGCCGGCGGAAACCTGCTCGACGGTTTACGACTGTGTCACGCACGCCACCCGTGGGGTTTATGCCGGCGGTGGCGCTGCGCACAAGGCGGCCCAGTCGCTGCGCAAAGAGATCATCGAGACGGCGGCGCATTACCTGAACGTGCAGCCCGAAGCGTTGACGCTCAAGCTCGATGAAGCGCGGGGTCCTGAGCTTGTCGAAGGATTGGGGCAAGGCGTCGTCTATGTGCCCTCCATCCCGGACCGCAAACTGACCCTGGCCGAACTCGCGACCCGCTGTTGGAGCGAGAGCTGGAAGACCATCGCAGCGGTCGAGAGCTACCGGCCGGTCAACTGTCCGCCGGCGTATGTCACCGTGTTCGTAGAGGTAGAGGTGGACACGTGGACCGGGCAGGTGCGCACGGTCAAGGCGGCGATGGGCAGCGATTGTGGCACGGTCGTCAATCCGATGATGGCGGCAGGGCAGCTAGAGGGTGGTCTTTCCAAGGGTGCGGGCTATGCCATTTACGAGAGTAACATCTGGGAGGCGGACGGACAGCTCCGCTCTGGTGGTTACTGGATCGACGCCAAGACAGCAGCCATCGGTGAGAGCCCTTATGTCGAGGATTTCAGCGCTTACTTTGCGCACAGTTACGAGCCCACGGGGCCGTGTGGCGCCAAGGGGATCGGAGAGGCCGCGATGAACCCGGTGGCCGCGGCGTATGCCAACGCGATTTACAACGCGTTGGGCGTGCGTTTCTACGAGCTGCCGATCACACCGGAAATGATCCTGGCTGTGTGCAA
>CAZSJU010000171.1:3580-5085 GCA_964607235.1 uncultured Anaerolineae bacterium
GAGCATAAGCATCAGATGACCAATACCCATATTCTCCTGCAAGAGTTCGAGTATCGGGAGCCGACCTCGTTGGAGGAAGCGACCGCGTTGCTCAGGCAATACGGCGACCGGGCTCAGGTGTTGGCGGGCGGTACCTTTTTGCTGATTCAGATGAAGATGGAGCGCCTGGCGCCCGAATGCGTGATCAATATCAATAATGTGCCGGCGTTAAACGGCATTTTCCCTGTTGAGGGTGACGGTTTGCGCATCGGGGCGCTCACCACTATTCGGGCCTTGCGGAATGCGCCCCAAGTTCAGGCCGGGTATACAGCGCTGGCTGAGGCTTGTGCGGCCTTTGGGTCGGCGCAGATTCAGATCATGGGCACCGTGGGCGGCAACCTGTGCAACGGCTCTCCCGCCTCGGATACGGTGCCGGCGTTGATGGCGCTGGACGCCCAGCTCTTGCTTGCCGGCCCCGAGGGCTGGCGGGTCGTGCCGCTAGAAGAGTTTCTGGTTGGCCCCGGTCAGGTCGCCCGCCGGGAGGGCGAGTTGTTGGTGGGAGTGGAACTCGCCGCACCGCAACCCGGGACGGGCAGCGCGTTCATCAAGCTCTCGCGCGTGGCCGCTGACCTGGCCAAGGTGAGCGTTGCAGCGGTACTGGTGCGTGCAGGTGAGCACATCGTGCACTGCCGCTTGAGCTTTGGCTCGGTTGGCCCGACTGTGTTGCGAACACGTCAGGCCGAACGGCAGCTTGTCGGCCAGACCTTTAGCGCCGAGCTGGCGTTGGCGGCGGGTGAGACGGCAGCGGGGGAGGTGACGCCCATCGACGATGTGCGTTCGACCGCCTGGTACCGGCGTCAAGTGGTCAAGGCGCTCACGCACGACGTGTTGCAGATGGCGTGGGAGCGGGCCGGGCGCGCGCCAGACGCAGCGGCGGTTCGGCAAGCTCACCACGGAGCGGTACAGCCGGCGTCCCAGGCCGTCGACGCCGATGAGCTGCCGGCCCGGCATCATGGCGATGCCCTGCGGCTTGGCCCGGCAGAGCAACATCTCATCACTTTGACCGTGAACGGCGTGACCCACAAGCTGCACGTCGCGCCGAACGAGTTGTTGTTGAACGTGTTGCGCGAGCGTCTGGGGTTGACCGGTACCAAGTATGGCTGTGGCCTGGGCGAGTGTGGCGCTTGCACGGTGCACTTGAATGGCCATCCTGCGCTGTCGTGCCTGGTGCTGGCGGTGGCGGCCGATGGCAGCGAGGTGCTGACCGTTGAGGGCTTGAGCGGTCCGCACGGGGAATTGGACCCGCTGCAGGAGGCTTTTATCGAACAAAACGCCTTCCAGTGTGGCTATTGCACGCCGGGCATGCTCATGATGACCAAGAGCCTGTTGGCCGAGGTCCCCGCGCCGACAGAAGATGACGTCCGTGATTATCTAAAGGGGAATCGTTGTCGCTGCACGGGCTTTATCAGTATCGTGCGTGCGGTCATGCGTTGTGTAGAAGGGCCGAGTCCTGAGCACAGCGAAGG
>CAZSJU010000171.1:5185-7619 GCA_964607235.1 uncultured Anaerolineae bacterium
GCCGCGGCTGTTTTCGCCAATCCGCTAATTCGTAACCGGGCCACGGTAGGCGGCAATCTGGCGTATGCGTCGCCGGCCGCGGACTCGGCGCCCCCGTTGCTGGTCTTGGATGCAACGGTTGAACTGTCGAGCAAGAGCGGCGTCCGTCGTGTGCCTCTGGCGGATTTCTTTACCGGCGTGCGTCAGACCGTCCGTCAACCGGAAGAGTTGTTGACGGCAGTGCGCTGGCCGGTGCCGGCGCCCCGCAGTGCGGCCGCTTTTCACAAGTTGGCCTTGCGCAAAGCTGATGCCATCTCGGTGCTGAGTGCGGCCGTGATGGTCGCTTGTGACGAGAGCGGGCACTGTACTGAGGCGCGCATCGCCCTGGGCGCGGCAGCGCCTACGCCCATACGTGCCCAAAACGCCGAGGATGTGCTGCGCGGGGAACGCTTGACCGCCGATGTGATCGCCCAAGCCGGCCAATTGGCGGCCGAGACCACGTGCTGCATCGACGATATCCGAGGGTCGGCCGCCTATCGCAAGCGGGTGACGGCGGCGCTGGTGCGCCGCTTGCTGACCCAGGTCGCGGATGAGGTCAAATAGGGAGGAAAACGATGCAACCCAAAATTGTGACGCTTGACGTAAACGGGCGCAAACACCAGGTCGCGTTAGAGCCTAACGTGACGTTACTCCAGGTGTTGCGCGATTTAGGATATAAGGATGTCAAGAACGGCTGTAGCAAAGGGGACTGTGGTGCATGTGCCGTGTTGATGGACGGCAAGGCCGTGAACAGTTGTCTGGTGCTGGCCTGGCAAGCGGAAGGCGCAGAGATTGTCACCAACTCGGGCCTGGGGACGATGGACGATCCCCATCCGCTGCAAGAGGCTTTTGCCGACGCCGGTGCTGCGCAGTGCGGTTATTGTACACCGGGTATGATCATCTCGGCCAAAGCGCTGTTGGACCGCAACCCCCATCCCACCGAGGATGAGATTCGTACAGCCATCTCGGGCAATCTGTGCCGTTGTACCGGTTATGGACAAATTATCGAGGCGGTTCAGATGGCTGCTGAAAGGCAGAGTCCTCCCCCTGGGGGGAGGCTAGGTGGGGGGCCCCTCAAAGGAGGTAAACAGTCATGAAAAAGTATAAAGCTAAACCTCTTCCGCCAGTAGAACTGCCCGAATTGCACGTCATCGGCAAGCCGCTGCGCCGGGTGGACGCGCTGGGCAAGACGACGGGCACCACGGTTTATTCCGGTGACTATGAAATGCCCCACATGCTGCATGCCAAGGTGTTTCGCAGTAGTGAACCTTCCGCGCGCATCAAGCGGCTCGACGTGAGCCAGGCGCGCGAGTTGCCGGGCGTCGTTTGTGTTTTGACGGCCGAGGACTTGCCTGATGGGAAATTGGCCACTGACATGCCTGGCCAGACCGGGCAGGCTCAGCGCGCCGGTTCGTATGCGCCGGTGTTGGCCTCTGATAGGGTGCGCTTTGCCGGGGAACCCATCGCCCTGGTGGCGGCCGAGACATTGGCCACGGCCGAGCGCGCGTTGGACTTGATCGAGATCGAATACGAGTCTCTGCCGGGTGTGTTTGATCCCCTGGAGGCGATGAAACCGGGCGCGCCGGTGGTTTTTGAGCCGGATAACATTGTGGCGAGCTGGAAGATCCGCAAGGGAGATGTGGAGGCCGGCATGGCCGAAGCGGATGTCATTGTGGAGAACACGTATACCGTGCCCTTTATCGATCACGCTTACCTTGAACCAGAGAGTGGCGTGGCTTGGATGGATGACCAGGACGTGATTAACATCCGGGTCTGTACCCAGGTGGTGGAGCACTTTCGCAGCATCGCCCAGGCCGTGGGCGTGCCGCAGAACAAGGTGCATATCCGTGGCACCTTGCTGGGTGGGGGATTTGGCGGCAAAGAGGACATCACGGTCGAGATCTTTTTGGCCTTGTTGACGAAACGCACGCGCCGCCCCGTGCGACTCGAATATACGCGCGAAGAGTCCATCCTGGCGCATTCCAAGCGACACCCCTTTATCATCACCCATCGTACCGGCGTCAAGCACAGCGGTCGCATCACGGCCGCTGAAATCGAGATGGTCTCGGACTCGGGCGCTTATCCCTATTTGAGCCCCTATGTGCTGCTTTATGCGACCATCGCGTCCACCGGTCCCTACCGGGTGGAAAATCTAAAGGTAGACAGCCAATCCGTGGCAACCAACAACCCGTTTTGTAGCGCCTTTCGTGGCTTTGGCGCGGCGCAGGCTTGCGTCGCCTATGAGCAACAGATGGACGAGGTCGCCAAGGCGTTGAACATGGACCCGCTGGAAGTACGGACGGTCAACTATATCCGCACCGGCGACCGTAACACCACGGGCCAAGTGATCGAGAGCGCGACCTGGCTGGAAGAGACGGCCACCCGCGTCTTGGAAGCGCTGCCCTTCGACAGGCTC
>CAZSJU010000172.1:0-2680 GCA_964607235.1 uncultured Anaerolineae bacterium
GGCCAGCGGGGGCAGGTGCTGCAGGTATCGGCGCGCGACCCCGAGTTGTTGCTTTATTTGAAACAGATCAACCTGGTGCCGGGCCGGGTCGTTGAGGTGCTGACCAAAGCGCCCTTTGATGGCCCGTTGACGGTGCGCGTCGGAGAAGGGGGAGCGCACGCCATCGCGCGCCAGGTGGCCGCTTGTGTCAACGTAAATCTTTTAAAAGAGTAGGGTTGGGTTTTGGCCGCCTCTGGAATCAATGGACAGACACCCCAAACCATTGTACAATGCGAGGCGATGTGCCCATGCCACGTTTTACGATTGATGCCGGAGGTCCCGTGCAAGTTCAGGTCGCCGTTGCCAAGGTCCACAAGTATGCTACCCGCGAGAGCGGAGACACCGTCGAGATGATCGAGCGCCCCCATGGGGGGTTTAGCTTTGTGTTGGTTGATGGACAGCGTTCCGGTCGCTCGGCCAAGGCCATCTCTAACATTGTCGCTCGCAAGGCCATCTCGCTGTTGGGCGAGGGGGTGCGCGACGGGGCTGTGGCCCGCGCCGCGCACGATTATCTATATACTTATCGAGGCGGCAAGGTGTCGGCCACGCTCAACATCCTTTCGCTGGATATGGTCAGTCGCACTATTGTGCTGTCGCGTAATAGCCACTGTCCCATTTTTGTGTGCACGAACCAGGGGCTGCGGACTCTGGATGAACCGATCCGTCCGTTGGGTGTGCACCGTGGCACCAAGCCGCTGGTGGTCGAGTTGCCCTTGTGTGCACCGACGACCATCGTGCTTTTTACCGATGGGGTGCTGGCGGCCGGACAGCGCACCGGGCAGTCTCTGGACTTGCCGCGCCTTGTCCGCGATTTGTGCAGCGACGATGGCGTTGATCCGCAGCACGTCGCCGATGGTTTGTTGACGCAAGCGCTGGCGCTGGACCAGGGTCGGGCCAGCGACGATATCAGTATCTTGGTGATGAGCGTGCGCGCGCGCCGCTCCTCTCAGATGCCGGGCCTATCGGGCGCTGATGTGCGCCGGCTGGCGCTCACGGTGCCGTTGTAGCGGGTTGCGGGAGTGTGGAGATGGGTCTGCGCAAAGAGGCGGGAGAGGCGCCGCGGGTGGTGGTCGTCGGCCCCGACGCGGCGGGTAAATCCACGCTGGTGTGCAACCTGCGAGCGTTGGGCTATAACGCCCGAGCGTGTAGCCAGGATCATTCTTACGTGCCCGATATGTGGCGCCGCCTCTCCCGGCCTGATTATTTGATCTTTTTGGACGCATGCCTGGAGACCATCGCCCGGCGGCGGCGGATCAACTGGGGGCAGACGCGCCTGGATGCGATGCAGGATCGGTTGTCCCACGCGCGCGCACATTGTGACCTATATTTGCCCACCGATGATTTGATCCCGGATCAGGTATTGGCGCGGGCGCGCGCGGCGCTGGCGGCGGCGGGCATTGTGCCGCCGCCGGGCGAATCTGGGCGCGAGGAGGACTGAGGTATGCTCAAGGCGGTCATTTTTGACTGGGGTGGCGTGCTCATGCGCACTGTCGACGATAGTGGGCGGCGCAAATGGGAGGAGCGCCTGGAATTGCCGCGCTATGCCGTCGACCAGGTGGTGCACGGCAGCCGTGCGTGGCGCCAGGCCCAGTCTGGCATCATCAGCGACGACGCGTACTGGGCTGACGTGGCGGCCCAGTTGGGTCTGGACGAAGCGGCGCTGGACGCGTTTCGACGCGACTATTTCGGCGGGGATGGGTTGGATCAAGAGTTGGTGCGCTTTATCCGGGAACTGCGGCCGCGCTTCAAGACGGCGCTGCTCAGCAACGCCTCGCCCTACCTGCGCGATCTGCTGGACGAGTTGGACGTGGTCGACTTGTTTGACGTGGTGCTCGTCTCGGCGCTGGTCGGTGTGCAAAAGCCGGACCCGGCCATTTATCGCATCGTGCTAGAGCGGTTGGACCTGGCGCCGGAGCAGACGCTCTTTGTGGACGATTTTGTGCAGAACGTCGAGGCGGCACGGGCGTTGGGGATGCAGGCGTTGCATTTTTGCGTCGGGATGGACTGGCGGGCTGTGCTGACAGAGCGGCTTGAGGGTTGATGTGCAGGAAAGCGGGGTAACGGCTGGGAGGACGATGACGCGTGGAATGACGTCTGGAATGATGCGTGGAACCACGTTTGGAATGACGGAAGCGATTATCTTTGATTTTGGCAGTGTGCTGGCCGTGCCGGCTGATTGGGCGGCCTGGGAGGCGCATCGGGACGCGATGGCCGGTGCGTTGGGTTTTGCCAGTGGCGCGGCGATGTGGTCCCATATCTTTGAAGGGCCGGCGTGGGGGTTGGCCAAGACGGGCCGCTTGACCGATGAGGCGTTCTGGCGCCAGATGTTGGCGCCGTATGGGCTGGACACCCTGGCGGCCCGACGCGCGTGGGTGGAGCGCCTGGGCGGGCCGTTGGGCGAGGTGCATCCGCGCATGCGTGAGCTGTTGGCCCGGTTAAAGGGTCGTTACAAGCTGGCGTTGTTGAGCAACGCGACAGATGACCTGGCGCGGGCGTTGCGCGAGACGCACCGGCTCGATGGCGTCTTTGACGTGACGGTCATCTCGGCGTTGGTTGGGGTGGCCAAGCCGGACGCTGAAATTTACCGTATCACGTTGGAACGGTTGGGCCTGCCTGCCGCGCAGACGCTGTTTATCGACGA
>CAZSJU010000172.1:2780-5184 GCA_964607235.1 uncultured Anaerolineae bacterium
CTTTTTAACGGTTATGATTCGCTGTATGGCATCCCCGAGGGGTTGCAAGCGTTTTATGATGCCATGCAGCGACACGGGATGGTGTTGCAACTCCATCCCATGCAGCCGGGACCGCCGGGGGCGAACAGGCAGCGGCGGGTTGACGTTGATTTTGGGGCGCACCTGGTGTGGCAGGCCAGCCTGCCACACGTCCAGACGCTGGTGGTGACGACGGGCGATCAAGATTTCATACCGGCAGTAGAGGTCGTCAAGACCCGGCTGGACAAGCGCGTCATCTTGTTCACCTATAACTCGTGTGTCAGCGAGGATTTGGCGGCGGTGGTCGATCGCTGGTGGCGCTTTAAACAAGACCGGACGCGGCTCGAATGGGCCTAGTGGCAGCACCCTCCGGGCGTGTGCTGCGTGGATTCGGCAAGCTCACCACAGGCGGATTGTCGGCTATGCACACGTTAGCCGTCTTTATAGTCTGAACGGCAGAGGGAAGCGTTCGAGATAGCAAATCGCGCCCGATCGCGCCCGATCGGGGGACGGTTGGGCGCATCGCATAGGAGCAGGCATGAGCCAAAGAACCTCTGTAGGACAATTGGATGAGCGCTTGGGTGTGAGAAGCGGGGTTGTGACGCGGATGTCCCAGGTCGGCGTCCAGATGGTGGTCCTGGCAGCGGTGTTGTTTCTCTCGTCGGGGCGTCTGGATTGGGGCATGGCCTGGGCCTATGTCGGCGTTTCGGCGCTGGACATTGCGGTCAACACCCTGGTGTTGCTGCGTCGGGATACAGGGTTGATGGCGGAACGGTCGCAGGTGCAAGAGGGGACCCCCGGTTGGGACAGGACGCTGATGGGTCTGTATGGCCTGATGGGGATGTTGGCGCTGCTGGTCTGCGGGCTAGATGAGCGCTGGGGGTGGTCGCAGGCGGTGCCGCCGGCGCTGCAGTGGGGCGCGCTGGGGCTTTATGCGTTGGGGGATGCCCTGGCGAGTTGGGCCATGTTGACCAATAGCTTTTTTGCCGCGACGGTGCGCATTCAACACGAGCGGGGGCACGCCGTCGTCTCTCACGGACCTTATCGGTACGTGCGCCATCCGGGATATAGCGGGTGGATGGTGTGCAACCTCGTGGCGCCCTTGATCCTCGATTCACTGTGGGCGCTCATCCCGGCGGCGCTGACGGTGGGCTTTTTGTTGGTGCGCACGCGGTTTGAGGACCGCACGCTGTGCGCGGAACTGGCGGGCTATGGTGCGTATGCCCGGCGGGTGCGATACCGGCTGTTACCGGGTGTATGGTGATTGTATGGTGATCGATTATGATGCGGCGGAGGTGAGGACGGTGCGCTGGTTGCCTTTCAAGTTGGAGCGCTATTTTGCGCGCTATGAATTTGACGTAACGCATTTGTTGTGCAGTTCGGACTGCGAGTCGTTGACCGTTGGCGAGGTGTTGGCGCTGGAGCCAGGGGCTGCCGAGCGTTTTGAGCGGCACTGGCTGGGCTATACGGAATCCCCGGGCAGTCCCGCGCTGCGGCGCGAAATCTGTGGC
This sequence comes from uncultured Anaerolineae bacterium, assembly GCA_964607235.1. Classification (GTDB taxonomy): domain Bacteria; phylum Chloroflexota; class Anaerolineae; order S140-20; family S140-20; genus CAZSJU01. Next base: position 4,310 of record CAZSJU010000172.1, read on the forward strand.
TTGTACCGCACCATCGCGCCGGACCAGGTGCTGGTGCACAGTGGCGCCGAAGAGGCGATTTTCCTGTTTATGCACGCCACGCTCGAGGCCGGGGACCATATTATCGTGCACTGGCCATGTTACCAGTCGCTGGTCGAGGTGGCGCGGGGCATCGGTTGCGGTGTGACGCTGTGGGAGGCGCGCGAAGCGGACGGCTGGGCGCTGGATGTCGCGGCGTTGCGACGGCACCTGCGTCCCAACACGCGCGCGATCGTGATCAATACCCCGCACAACCCCACCGGCTATTTGATGTCGCCCGAGACCTTCCAGGCGGTCCACCAGGTCGCGCAGGAGGCCGGGGTCATCCTTTTTTGTGACGAGGTATACCGCGAGTCGGAGCACCGGCCCGAGGACCGCTTGCCGGCGGCGTGCGACGTCGGCCCACATGCCGTGTCGCTGGGCGTGACCTCCAAGACCTATGGCCTGGCGGGGTTGCGCATCGGTTGGATCGCCACGCGCGACGCGGACCTGTACGCCAGGATGGCCGCGTTGAAGGATTACACGACGATCTGTAACAGCGCGCCCAGCGAGTTCCTGGCCGAGGTGGCGTTGCGTCACCGCGCGGCATTGATCGCGCGCAACGTAGGCCTCATCACGCGTAATCTGGACCGGCTGGATCAGTTTTTTGAACGCCACGCCGGGCGGTTCGTGTGGCGCCGGCCCAAGGCTGGCCCTATCGCGTTCCCGCGCTTGATCGGTGAGCCGGTCGAAGCGTTCTGTGAAGACCTGGTGCGCACGTCCAGCGTGTTGTTGCTGCCGGGCACGATGTATGACCACCCGGGGAATCATTTTCGCGTCGGCTTTGGGCGCAAAAACTTATCCGAGGCCGTGGCGCG
>CAZSJU010000172.1:5284-7353 GCA_964607235.1 uncultured Anaerolineae bacterium
CGCCTTGGAAGAGACGGCGGCAAAGATTGTGTCGGCGCTCTAGAATCTGGTTTTCAGCTCCCTGTTGAACGGTGGTTACCGGCAAGCGACCGCAAGTATCGTCAAGGGCGGTGTCGAAAAGGGGTGATTTGCCCCCTGAACGGCGCAAGGAGCATCAAGAGAAAATTGCATCTCTTTGCTATACTGGACCTATCGTTAAAAATTTGATACCAGTAATCACTGCAAGGAGATGAATGGATGAACGATCAATCGTATGAGCAGGGAGCGGTCTATCAATTGTATCCCATCGGGCAGGTGCAGCGGACCGAGGATGGCATTCGCCTACAGATCGAGGCGCCTTTTCGCCCCGCGCTGAAACAATTGGGTCATTTTAGCCACGTCATGGTGTTTTGGTGGGCCGACCAGTTTGACAGCGACGAGGGGCGTCATATGTTGCAAGTCGATCCGCCTTATGCGCCGGGGCATCTGTCCGGCGTGTTTGCCACCCGCGCCCCGTACCGGCCTAATCCGATCGCGATGACGACCTGCAAGCTGCTGGGCGTCGATGAGGAGGATGGCCTGGTCGAGGTGGCGGATATCGATGCCTTTGATGGCTCGCAAATCGTGGACCTCAAGGCATACTTTCCCGTGTGTGACCGGGTCAAACAGGCGCACATTCCCGAGTGGCTCGTCGACTGGCCCGAGTGGATGCCGGAGGATGGCATTGGGCTTGAAGAGTATGAGGAGTAGACAATAGGCGGCAATTGAGGTTGGCGGATAGATCGTCCCAGGTCACGGCCTGGGACGATCTATCGCTTGTGAGGAGCGCGCATGATAGAACCAAAAGTCATTAAAGCGGCACGGATGTTACTGCTGGGGTTCAGTTTTTTTGGAGACCCGTTCGAGATCAGCGCGGGATGGACCGAGGAGAACGAGATTGGGCGGCTCTGGAACCGGTTTATGGCCTATCTGATGCAGCATCCAGGGGAAATCAAGCACGTCAAGGATAAAGCGGTGATGTACGAGGTGCACATCGAGCACCCAGAGACACCCCGCACCGGTGAGTATGAGGTGTTTGTCGGGTTGCAAGTGACCCAGTTGGACGATGTGCCGGTAGAGGTGACGTTGAAAGTGTTGCCCGCGACGACGTATGCGGTCTTTACCTTACGGGGCGAGCAGATTACCTCTGACTGGAACAAGTTGATTTACACCGATTGGATGTCCCAATCAGGCTATCGCAGCGCGTATCCTTTTGGCTTTCAGCGCTACGACGCGCGTTTCAAGGGCCTGGATCAGATCGACGCATCGGTGTTGGAGGTTTACGTGCCCGTCACGTGTTGATGGACCGGTATCTGATCGGATCTGAGCAAGATAAGCAGGTGTGCAAAGGCTATGCCCGGTATGCCCACGATTGCGTTGATGTCCCAGGCGGTTGATTTTATCGAAGACCATCTCAAGCAGGCCGTCACCGTGGCTGATATGGCGGAGGCGGTCTCTTATTCGTTGTACTATTTCTGCCGCGTGTTCAGCCAGACTACACGCCATACCTCGTACGATTATTTGATGCGCCGGCGGCTTTCCGAGGCGGCCCGCGAGTTGCTGGAAAGCGACAAGCTGATTCTAGACGTCGCTCTCGATTACCAGTTCAACAACCCCGAGACGTTTTCCCGCGCCTTTAAGCGCATGTTTGCCACTCAGCCCAGCCAGTTGCGCAAGCAGGGTTGGGTCGACGTGCGATGGCTCATGCCGCGCTTGAGCCGTGGCTATCTCGAACACATCAACCAGGGTACGACCCTCAAGCCCGAGTTGGTGGAAAAGGCGGCCTTTCAAGTCGCCGGGATCATGACGCTGGTGCGGGAGGAGCAGGCGGCGGTTGGGGAGTTGTGGCGCTTGTTCGCCCGGCAACTGGCGTGCCGCGAGGGTTGCACCGGGTGGGGGGATTATTACGGCCTCACCTGTTACCCCGAGGCCTGGCAGGGTGAGGGGATGCTCTACATGGCGGCGGTCGAGGTCACGGCGCTGGACGCCGTGGACCCGACATGGGCGGTCAAGACGGTGCCGGCGTCCAGATACGCCCGTTTCATCCACCA
>CAZSJU010000173.1:0-2676 GCA_964607235.1 uncultured Anaerolineae bacterium
GCGGGACTTGATCAACATCGCGCGAATCGAATCGACGCGTGGCGAGAAAGACGTACAGCCAGGCCCTACCGGGCCTGGCTGTATACTAAAATCTATGAACTCACAAGGTACGGGGATTCCCTGGCACTGCCACACCAGGGCAAGTGTGACAATCCCCTTGGAGCGGAACCACACAAACTTCCAAAGACCCTCAAACGCTCAACAAGCCCAAGCAGCTAGCGCTTGGAAGGATCCTCCCCCGTCGCGCGCGCGATCACCGCGTCTATCCCGGCTTGCACGTCAGCGGGCAGTGGTTCCGGCTGGTGGGTTTCGAGGATCTCCTCCAGCCGTTCCTTGGCACGCTGGCGCAGGGTCTTGCTGCCGGCGGCGCTCCACTCGCTATAGTTCTTGCGGTCGAACAGGGACGGGTACCAATCCTCCCGGAAATGGCGCATGGTGTGCTTGCTGCTGAGGAAATCGCCGCCCGGACCCAGCTCATCAATGACGTCCAGTGCCAGCGTCTCCTCGGTGATCTCGAGTCCCTGCATAAAGCGCTTGACATAGTGGATCAACTCGTCACAGATGACGATTTGCTCCAGGGATTGGCACATGCCGCCTTCCAGATAGCCCACATCGTGGGCCATTCCGGCGCCACACAGCGTCTCCAGGATAAGCGAAAAGGCCGCTTCGGCCGCAGCTTGCTCGTCGGGGACCTTGGCGTCGCTGCAGCCGGTCAGGCCAAACACCGGCAAGCCATAATAATGGGCCAACTCGACCAACATCACGCGGTTCTCGGGCGCGCCATAACTGTCGACCGTCGTGCGCATATCTAGCATGTCATTGACGCCGCCGGTCAGGATGATGGGCGTGCCCTCGCGCTTGAGCTGAGCCAATATCAGGCCCGCTAACTCGCCCGCGTTGGCCAGCGCGATGGCGCCGGCGGCCGTGACCGGCCCGTTCACCCCGCGCAGCACGACGGGCGTGTAGGTGGTGGGCAAGCCCTTTTCCGCCAGGAAAAGCAGCTTTTGCAGCGCCTCACCGTTGTGACGCATCGCGCTGGTGACATTGATGTAACACGCACACAGCGGGTTGCGACGCAACGCCTCCGCGCCGCCGGCCACAATCTCGGCCATCTCGATCACGTCCACGCAACCGGGAAACTCGGTGGTCACGAACAAGATCGGTTTGGTGCTGTTCATCAACATCGCCCGCATCTGGTAACGGTCGGCCGTCTCTTGCTCCAGATCGGAAGCGACGCACAATGACATCAAGAAATCAATGTTGGGCAGCGCGTCGCACAGCCGTATCCCCTCTTCGATGTCTTTCAAGGTCCCCGCCCGTCGCTCGCCCGTGCGATGGTCGATCACGTTGGGACAGTCAGAGCCCGGCCCATAAAATACATTGTTGCGCTCCAGCGGCATCACGCGCCGGCCTTGGCGGTCGCACAGGACCACGCGCTTGGGCGCGACGGACAAGGCCCACTCGACCAGGCCGGGCGGGATGCGCACCCGGTTTTCGTCATCGATGGTGAGGCCGGCCTTTTTCAACAGGTCCAGGGCCTCCTGTTCATACAGGCATACGCCGGTGCGGTCCAAAATCTCCAGACTGGCGTTGTGCAAGCGTTCCAGTTGATCATCGGACAGCTTGCGAAACTGCGGTGTGTTGAATGCGACATAGTTACTTTGTAATGCCATTTTTTCACCTCTTTAATTTTGTTTGGCGCGTTCTGCCGCGCCCCTTAACGTATCGCTGACCAACGCGGGAATGATGGTCAGCCGGTACTCCCGTGAAGCGCGCATGATGCTACTGCGCGGATTACACGCCCCTTGAACCAGGCGCGCCGCGTGTTCAAAAACCGCCGCCGTGGGCGGCTGACCCTGCAGAAACGTCTCGGCCTCGCGGGCGCGAAAGGGACGTGGGGCGACAGGTCCCAGGGCGATCGTCGCCCGCGTGATTTGATCGTCATCCCCTGCAAAGCACAGCTTGACCGCACAGTTCAAGATCGGCAGCACCAGCGAAGGCCGGCGCCCGACGCGGCCCCAGGCCGTGCCCCAGCGCGCTGCACCGGCGGGGCGTTCCTCGCCGACCTCAGCGGCAGCCAACGCTGGCGGACAAGGGAAACGCAGGTGCGTGACAAACTGCCGCGACGGGTCGATCGCCGACACACCCGGCCCGAGGAACAAGGCCTCAACCGGTTGCCACGTCGCGCCATGAGCGTCCAGGACACGCGCCTCGGCCTCCAGCGCGATGGCCACGATCGCCCCGTCGGCGGCGGGCATCGCCTGCACGACGTTGCCCACCCAGGTGGCGGCGTTTTGTATCGCCAGCGCCCCTACCGAGCGCGCGGCGTCGGTCAAGGCCGGGACGTGCGTTTGCAGCAAAGGATGGTCCTTGATGCGCGCAAACGTCACCGCGGCCCCCACCTCGACAAACCTTTCAGTCACTCGAATCTGGTCCAGACCCGAGACGCGGGTGACATCCACCAGGCACTGCGGGGCAAACTTTTGCCGGCGCAGGTCAGGGAGTACATCCGTCCCCCCGGCGAGGATCCGCGCCTGACCCTCATAGCGCGCCAACAACGCGATGACCTCATCCACCGTGCCAGGGCTCACATAGTCTGTCATTTCCGCCCCCCTTGTGTTTCCATCCCATCGCCCGCAACACCCGCTCCGGCGTGGCGGGAATCTCGCGCAGGCG
>CAZSJU010000173.1:2776-4926 GCA_964607235.1 uncultured Anaerolineae bacterium
TCCATCCCATCGCCCGCAACACCCGCTCCGGCGTGGCGGGAATCTCGCGCAGGCGTGCGTCGATGGCGTGCGAGACCGCGTTGATGATGGCCGGCGTCGAGGGCAACATTGACGCCTCGGCCAAGCCTTTGACCCCTGCCGGGCCGTGATAGCTGGGCACCTCGACCAACAACACCTCGATCTCGGGCATCGATTGCACCGTCGGCAGATAATAGTCGCTAAAGCCGGTGCTGGCCCCGGGTATATACTCTTCCATCAGAGCCGCGCCGATGCCCATCACGACCGAGCCCTCGATTTGTCCCCGCACGTCGATGGGATTCACCGCGTGACCGACGTCGTGGGCCGCTACCACGCGCAGCACCTGCACCTCGCCCGTGTGCACGTTCACGCGAACCTCGGCCAGTTGCGCGCCGGTCACAAAGTACGGCACGTATTCCGGACGCGTCTCTTTTGGGAACAAGGGCGAATGGTCAAACACGCCCGGCACCTTGCGGGATTTGCCGATGCGATCTAACTCTTGGGCCACCTCGGCCAACGAGACAGACTTTTGCCCATCGACCAGGGAGACAACCCGGTTCTCATCCAACATCAAGTCACCAGGCGGACAATCCAAAAGCTCCGCCGCCGTGGCCAGGATCTCTTGCTTGAGATTATACGTGGCCTGGCACACCGCCCCGCCCACGAAATAAGTAGAGCGCGACGCGCCCTGGATGCCGCTATCCGGTGTCAACGCCGTGTCAGCGTTGACCAGCTCGACCTGCACGCGGGACACGCCCAGCGTCTCGGCGGCAAACTGGCTCATCACGGTGTTGGTACCCTGACCATAGTCCGGGGCCGAGCAATACACGATAAAGTGTCCGTCGCGGGCCAACTCGGCGTGGGCCTCTACCTTTAGCGACCCCGACTTGCCAAAGCGGTACCACATGCCGGCCAGCCCCACACCCTTGACCCACTCTGTCGCCCCCCCCTGATTATGTGCAACGACATCTCGCCGAAACGCCAGGTAATGGGGCCGGAGCGCCTCCAACACCTCCACATAGCCCAGCGATTCCGCCACCGGGTAGCCCAAGAAAGAGATGCCCGACTGTCCCAGCGCGTTCTTTAAACGAAATTCGAGCGGGTCCTGACCTAGCTTGTGTGCCAACTCGTCCAACGCACACTCGAGGGCAAAAATGGACTGCGAGGTCCCAAACCCACGGAACTGGCCGCCCTTGGGACCGTTGGTGTAGACGCTTTGCCCGCTGGCATCGACAGCCTGCCATTGATAAGGGCCACCGCTAGCCGTGACGGCATAGTTGGCGATATACTGCCCGTGCCCATCATAACCACCGGTGTTTGCGTCTACGCGCACGTGGATGCCCGTCAACTGGCCCTCTTGCGTCGCACCCATCTTGTAACACACCTGATAGGGGTGTCGCTTGGGCGAGGCATCAAAAGACTCGCGGCGCGAATAAATCAAGCGCACGGGTTGGCGCACCAAATAGACCGCCAGCCCCACCACAATCAGCAGCCAGGGGTCTTGCTTGCCGCCAAAGGACCCGCCCGTCGGCGGCACGATCACGCGCACCGCCTCCCGGTCCAGCGCCAGCGCGTCGGCGATGTAGCCTTGGGCCCAGTGGGGCTCGTGGTTACCGGCGACGACGGTCACCCGCCCCGCCTCATCCAGATAGCCCAACACCGCTTCGCGCTCTAGCGCGGCGTGTTCCAAACAGGCCGTACGGTAGCAAGTCTCCAGGATCACGTCCGATCCGTCAAAAGCGGCCGCCAGGTCACCGTGGGCCACCGTGTAACGCTCCAGGACATTGCCGCCTTTATAGATCGGGAACGCATCCTCGGCCAGCGTTTCCTGGGTGTCAAAGGCGTAGGGCAAAGGCTCGTATTCGACCTGCAACGCGTCCACGCCCGCCTGCGCCGCCTCGGGGGAGGTGGCGACGAGCAGAGCGACCGGCGCGCCCACCATCTTGAGGGTCTCGCCGATGGCCGGCAGCACCGGTTCGTCGCGGCTGTATTCGGTAAAGCTGTTCTTGCCGGGGACATCCGCCATCGTGACGACGCGCACCACACCCGGCACCTGCGCGGCGGCCCCGGTTTCCAAGGCCAACAAGCGCGCGTGATGGTACGGGCTGCGCAACACCTGGGCGTGGAGCAAA
>CAZSJU010000173.1:5026-7277 GCA_964607235.1 uncultured Anaerolineae bacterium
GGCCAACAAGCGCGCGTGATGGTACGGGCTGCGCAACACCTGGGCGTGGAGCAAACCCGGCATCGGAATGTCCTCGACATACTGGGCCTGGCCCGTCACTTTGGCGACCGAATCCGTACGACAGGCCTCCCCACCGACCACCGGCGCCTCGTAATCCAGGATCGCCTCCAATAAGCGCGCATCATCCTCGCCCCGCAGACGCGCGGCAGCCAACTCGACCGCCATCACGATGCGCGTATAGCCCGTGCAGCGACACAGATTGCCTTCCAGAGCTTCGACAATTTGCTCGCGGGTCGGATCCGGCGCCCGGTCCAACAGCGCTTTGGCCGCCATGATCATGCCCGGCGAGCAATAGCCACACTGCACCGCCCCAGCCTCGATAAAGGCCGCCTGCAGCGGGTGCAGGTGCTCCGCGCCCCCCAGCCCCTCGATCGTCAGGACCTGCCGCCCGGCGACCTTGCCCAGCGGCGTCAGACACGAGCGCACCGGACGCCCGTCCAGCAACACCGTGCAGGCGCCACATTCGCCCTCATAGTCACAGCCGCGCTTGGTGCCCGTCAGGCCCAGCGCGTCGCGCAAGACGTCCAACAAGTTCCCGGCCGGGTCATGGTCCTGAGCTTGTCGAAGGGCGGCGTCGACCGTGACCGATTTTCCATTGAGCACAAAGGAAACAGACATATCACACCACTTTCATTGACGCAGCGCCTGAATCTCGGCGATGACGGGATCGGGGATGAGTAATGTCGTGCGGGCCGCATTGGCCGCGCGGGTCTGGGCTCCCTTTTCGCCCGGCAACAACACATCACTGCAGCCGGGAGCGCGGCGCGCGCTCTTGATCTCCTCCACCATGCGGGCCAGCTTGGACTCGAACACGTCCAACGGGCCAAACACCTCGGGGTCAAAAACCATCACAAAAAAGCCCCAACTACCGGGCACCGCCTCCCGCCCACCCTTGGCGTTGACCAACGGCCCGGCCAAAATCTCTAACATTATGGAAAGCCCGGATCCCTTGTGCGCTGCGATGGGCAACAACGCCCCTTCTGTGATGGCATTGGGGTCGGTGGTGGATTGGCCCTCCTTGTCGATCAAGATGCCATGCGGCAACGACAGCCCGGTTTTCATCGCCACCATCACGTCCCCATAGGTGGTCTTGGACGTCGCGAAATCCAGCACGATGGGCTCGTCTCTGGTGGGCACCGCGATGGCCAACGGGTTGGTGCCCATAATGGGGTCAATGCTGCCCCAAGGCGCGACCGCCGCCGTCGAATTGCAGGTCACGATCCCGATCAGACCCTGCAACGCGGCCTGCCGGGCATAGGCGCCGGTGACATATATCGCGTCACAATTGTAACCGCCGGCCAACCCCACGTGGTGCGCCCGCGCCTTTTCGACCGCGATCTCGGTCGCCCGGGTCGCCACCACGATACCGGGCCGGTTGCCTCCGTCCAACAGGGCCGACACCGGCGTCTCTTTGGCGATACGTATCTCCCCCATCGGGTCTGCGTCGATGATCTTGCAAATGCGAATGACGCGGATAAACCCGTGGGAGGGCTTGCCGCTCAACTCGGCATCCAACAAGTGATCCAGCACCATCTCGATTTCATCCGGCTCAAGCCCGCGCTGACGCAACACTTTTGCCGACAGTTCACGAATTTCCTGAATCGCAATTTCCATTATGTCACCTCCTATGGTGACTGCTCAACTATAGAGAAGCAGATTAACTGCTTTGGAGGATATAATCGATTTCCTCTACGACGCCGGCCGGCAAGGGCTCCGGCTGATGCTGTGCCATGATGGCGAGCGTCTTTTCGCGCAGCCGGTCGCCCAGCCGCTGACGTCCGTCGGCCACCCAACCTTCCATCCGCTGGCGGCTGAACAGCGTGGGCTGCCACAGCTCGCGGAAATGTTTCAAGGTGTGCGGCGTGGTCAAAAACTCGCCCCCCGGTCCAACCTCTTGGATTAATTCCAGCGCCATCGACTCGACATCCAGCGCCATGCCTTGCATAAAGTGCCGCGTGCGGGCGATGACCTCGGCGGTGAACACGATCATCTCCGGTGAGGTGGTCATCCCCGCTTCCAGATAGCCCACGTCGTGCACCAGATGCTGTCCGCTGAGCAGCGCCACCAGCACAGACGAGGTGGCATCGGCCGCCGCCTGCTCATCCATCACGCAACTATCCGTGTGCCCTGCATAGCCCCAATGCGGCAAGTCATAAAAGCGCGCCATCTCGGCCACGGCGACGCGGCCCAG
>CAZSJU010000174.1:0-2151 GCA_964607235.1 uncultured Anaerolineae bacterium
CTGCCTTACCATCACGCCATCTGGCACCTATTTGTCATAGGCGGCAGCATCTGCCACTATTTCGCCATTCTCTTGTACTTGCTCTAGTCACGACTCGGGCGTTGCCCCGTCCAAAGGACCAAACACAGCCTCAATCTGGTCGGGCCGATACAATTCCAACATAGCCTCCAACCAGGTCAAGCCCTGGCTCTTTTGAAACTGCCACCAGTTAATGTCAGCCCACTGTTCGCGCCATTGGCTATTGGCAGGCACGCGCTCCCAACCATAATCTGCCGCAAGCTGGGTAAAATCTACATAGTAGCCCAACGGCACTTGCTGCTCCAACGCCCCCCCCTCTCGCGCCGCCAATCCGCCGCCAAGACGCGCTTTTAGATTCCACGGGGCCTGATATAGCGGCCGTCCCATGCTGCCATCATGACGAGCAGCTCGCAGATAAACCCGCCAATAGGTACGAAAACCAATATCCTCCCGTACCAGCTCAACCAGTTGTTCCTCCCGCTCATATAGGCCCTGGTTGAGGTCAAAGGCGCGTCCCGCCTTATGCCAGCTATGCGGTGACTGGCCTGGTGGCGGTTCTACAGTGATCGCTCGAAAAGAGTCGCCAATCGTCGCCAGGTAATCGATGCCCGTCTCTTGCAGCACGCGCTCTCGCAAAGCTTGAAAAGAGCCATCCACCCGGTCGCTCAGAAACTCGCGGTCGTCGCCCCCATTGACGTCCTGCAAAGCCACGATCGTATAGGGTGGGCCACTCTCCGGTATGGCCAAAATCTCTTCAATGTAGAGCGCCGCAGATGACAGGGGCGCCGACTGGCGCTCCTGCGCCAGTATCTGTGGATCGACGCTGGGAAAATCCCAACTGGGCTCACGGGCCAGAACGTCGCTGCTGAACACCTCTCGCCCGCCCCCCCACTCGGACACACTATCCGCAATCAAATAAGCCTGTCCGGCGCGTTGATATTCATAGATCAAGCTCTGACCGTCTGGCGACCAGTCAGGACGACGCCCAGGGTTAAAAGATTGCGTCTGGGCCTCATCGAGGAACTTGCTGCTCCAGTCAAAAGTCGTGATATAAATCGTCTCCCCGCCAGAGCGGCCCACGCTAAAGGCCAACCGCCGGCCATCAGGCGACCAGGTCGGCGCGTCCTCGTCCCGGTCGGGCGTGTCTGTCAGGTTAATCACAGCCGACTCGGTGCCGGCATCCAAGGGGTAGAGAAAAATATCCTTGCTGCCCTCGCGATACGAAACGAAAGCGATGTGGCGACCATCAGGCGACCAAGCGGGGGCAAAGTCAGCCGCTTTATCAAAAGTTAGCTGCAAGATCTGGCTGCCATTCGCGGACATTATATAGATATCGAGGTTGCCACTACGGTAGGATTCAAAAGCGACAAATGCCCCATCGGGCGACCAACTGGGGTGCGCGTCATAGTGCGCGTCGCGCGTCAAGCGGATCAGCGCACCACTGATCAGGTCCAGGCGATAAATGTCCCAACTTTGCCCACGCCGCGACGTAAAGGCCAAAGTCTCGCCATTAGGGTCCCAGACCGGATCACAGTCCTCTGCGGGATGAAAAGTCAACCGCAGCAGTTGATCATCGTCCAACTTGCGCACATGGATATCATCATTGCCATTGCGTCGCAAGGTAAAGGCCACGGCACCGCCGCCACCAAAAGGCCTCTCAGCGGCAAGAGAGGCCGGAACCGTGGGCACTGGTGTAGAGGATATCAGCGTAGGCCGAGAGGTAGCGCGCGCGCCCGAGGCGGTCACCGCAACGGCCTCTGATTCACAAGGCGGAGCACGGCGCAACGCGCCGACCCACAACACAACGAGCGCCAAACTGGCAACCCACGTCAGGAACAGCGCCCCTTGCGTCCACGGACCAAGCGTCCGTGAGCGCGGCGCACGAGCGCGGCGCCAAGCAGCAAAGCGGGCCAGCCATTCGCGCCAACGTAGCCGCAACCGATAAAACCCGGCCGATAACCGCCGTCCCCATTGCCGCACCCGCTCCGGCAGGGAACGTAGAAACCGCCACAGTCCCTTTAGCCCGTCAAACAAGGACCGTGGGAGGCGAAATAACCACCGCAGCGCACGTTTAAAACCAAGCCACAGCAAAGCAGGTAGACGGAGCAGCGCGCGCAGCAACCATTTCAAGCC
>CAZSJU010000174.1:2251-7177 GCA_964607235.1 uncultured Anaerolineae bacterium
CCAATAACTTCTACCTGGGCTGACTCTTCTACAAACAACCCTTCCTCTTCTTCTTCCAACTCTTCCGCGATTTCCAATTGTTCGTAGGTGACCTGGGCGACCATCTCTTGAGGGTCTGACAAGATGGTGATACCCTCGGGGAGGTCCAAGTCACTGACAAAAATAGAGACGTCGAAATCGAGGTCAGATATATCTACCTCTAGAGAAGGAATCAGGTCGCCCGGTAAACACTCAATTTCGAGCGAGTTGATGCCTTGCAACAAGATGCCTTCACCTTGCGTCACAGGCACAGGCTCACCAACCAGGTTGATGATCACCTCGGCCGTGATCTTTTCGGTCATGCTGACCGCCAAAAAGTCGACGTGTGTCGGTGCACCGCTAAAAATGTTGCGCTGAATCTCACGCGCCAAAACAGGATGCACAACAGAAGTATCATCAATGCGCAAATAGATCAACTGCGACGCCCCCGCCTCATTCAAGGTACGCGCAAGGTTGAGCGCCTCAAACTTTAACGGCACACTTCCGACATCATAGCCATACATCACACCCGGCACCCAGCCCTCGCTGCGCAGTTGCTTGGCCAATCGCTTGGCGACTTGACGGCGATGGGCAACAAGTTCAATCTGTTCCATAATTTTATCTCCCCAGAGTTTATTTACGTGTATAAGAGCTTTTATCTGAGGCCGGCCCGCCTGATGGGCGGTAAGCGTTTCCGCCAAAGGCACGCCTAACCCCAAAAGCACCACAAACAAAAAGACGGGGCCTTGTGACTTCCAAGAGGCAACCCGCCCGTGGCTTCAGCCCAAGCGCCCACCCTGAACCCTCAAAGTCCAGGCGAGCAGCAACGACTAACATTCTAACCCAAATTAGAGGATTCGTCAAGATCGACAACCGTTCGTTTTCTATCGCCTCTCGATCCCCTTGACGCTAGCCGTGCCGGTGACTGAGTGCCTGATCCAAGGGGTCGCCGCACTTGACCAGATAAGTCATAGTCCCGGTCACAGACAACTGCGCCGCCAACTCTTCCGCCCCTTTTTCGCCTCCAAAAGTTGACGCGTCAATAATCACCATCACCATACGCAACCCGGCGCGCTCCATCTGTCGCGCCGCCACGACCCACTCGATGTCAATCGAGGGCGTGACGATGACGACGGTTGTGCCCCGCGCCAACTGCTGTGCTTCGGCTCGGACGACCTCGTACAACGGCACCTCGCCTCTGGCGCGCAATACGGCCAGCGTCTCCAACACCTTGGTCAACTGACGCTCCCCGCGATCGGTCTGAATCACCTCACGCCGCTGCCCATAAGAAACGAGACCAAGCGCCCGATCTCGTCGCAGAAAATACTGCGCCACAGACGCAGCGGCAGAAACCCCATACTCTTCGGTGCTAGGAGGAAGCATGAATTGACGCGGGCGCTGCCAGAAAGGCAAATCACTGATCTGCTCTGCCGTTTTAGCAGGCAGCTCGGCCTGAACGTAACGATCCATGTCCAGGAAAACCCATACGTCCGACAGTGGATCTAGCTCAAACTCTTTGACAACCAGCCGGTCGCGGCGCGCCGTTGAACGCCAGTGAATGCGGTTAAAGCTATCGCCAGGGACATAATCGCGTACGCTGGCGGCGTTAGTGGTGATATAGTGCGTACGGCGGCGCAGCGCATCACCGCCGGGTAATACCCCCATCGGTGAGGGGAAAAAGGGAATATTTACCGTGGAAGGATAAACCACGATACTAGAAGTGGGTTTGAGGGAACGACGCAACTGGAACAAGCCTAACGGGTCACCGCTGATAAGCGTAATCGGGCCGAGCGTATAGCGACCACGCTCGGTGCAAATCGTGCGAATCGTCCAGGCCCGTTCCTGTTGCCCCGGCAAAGCACTGACCACGTAACTGGCCCGATGGTTTGGCAAATCGGAGCCGTCGTGCACTTCGAGCCACAACTTGGGAAAGATGCTGCTGTTGCGCACAGCAAACCGTTCTTCCAATATGCGTCCCACCTGCGCCCGGCGGGCGCGCGTTTGCCGCTTGAGATGCACCCAACTGATCCCGTTCCATGCCCACAGCAAGGCCAAAAGAATCAAGGCCACGAACAAATAAGCCAACTGGTAAAAGATCGCACGGCCGGTCGCCAGACCAGCGACGATGCTTAGCAAACCCAAAAGCACCACCATACGCAGGCGATGCACGATTATTTCCTCCTCAGAAAATCAAAACGACGCATGAGCACTAGTCGCGGGTCACTTGAGCGCCAGGCACCGGCACACTCGAAAGGATATCGCTCAAGACAGCCTCGGACGAAATATCTTTGATGCGTGCCGAAGGGCTGACGATCATACGATGCGCCAGCGCCGGCAGCGCCAGGGCCTTGATATCATCCGGGATCACATAATCACGCTGGTGGAGCGCCGCCCGTGCCTGAGCGGTGCGGTAAAGCGTGAGCGAACCACGCGGGCTGGCGCCCAAATATATATCAGGATGGCGGCGCGTTCGGCTGACGATTTCGACGATATAAGTTTTGACGAGATCATCCACGTAAACTTTTTTAAGGGACTCTTGGGCCGCCAACAGATCATCCACGCTAATCACTTGCTCAACTTGGGTGATGGGATGTCGATACTGCTGAGAATTTAAAATATTGACTTCTTGACTGGGCTCTGGATAACCCAGGCTGATGCGCAACATGAAACGGTCAAGTTGCGCCTCTGGCAACGGAAAAGTGCCTTCGTACTCGATGGGATTCTGGGTAGCAACGACCAGAAAAGGTTGGGCCATAAGGTGGGTCACACCGTCCACTGTTACTTGACGCTCCTCCATCGCCTCTAGCAGAGCCGCCTGAGTCTTGGGAGTGGCTCGGTTGATTTCATCCGAGAGGACGATTTGGGCCATAATCGGCCCCGGACGGAACTCAAATTCACGCGTTTTTTGATTAAAGACCGAGACGCCGGTGATATCGCTGGGCAACATATCGGGCGTGAACTGGATACGTCGAAAATCGCAACCGATGGAACACGCCAATGATCTGGCCAACATTGTCTTGCCAACGCCCGGCACATCCTCAATGAGCAAATGCCCCTGACACAATAAACCAACGACCGTCAATTCAACCGCCGCACGTTTCCCCAGAATAACATGCTCAATGTTTTCAATGATAATTTCTGCTACTTGCGACACATCTTTCATGTGCCATCCCCTTTCCGATCAATTTTAAAGCGGACGCTACCCATCAACCAGGCCCACCGAACACAATTATAGCAGAACCTGACTCAAGGGCCAAGCAAAAAACGCCTTGAAAATAATAGTACGATCTATCCCACCCGGTCAAATACTGGCTTCCAATGTTTATTTTACGCCCGCAAGGGCAAAAAAGTTTATCGATCTACACCCGCAACACAACAGTCCGCATATTTGCCAAGCACTCGTATAAATGTATAATAGTGGGGCCAACACGATCAATGACTGCCTCACTCATACTCGGCATCAAGCAGCATAAACCTTTTGCAGTTATGGGGAGAGACAATGTTCTTCGTCTATGCCCTGAGCGGCGCTCTGGCCGCCTCAGTCCTGGCTTGCGTACCGGCGCTACACGTGTATAACGTGGTTGGCTTGTTGCTCGCACTGAACATAAAAGTGGGATCACTCATCGGGCCAGAAGCGCTGTCCGCGCTGATGCTGGGTCTGATCACCGGCTATGCAATGCTCAACGCTATCCCCAGCATCTTTTTGTCGGTTCCCGAAGAAAGCACCATCTTTGTGGTATTGCCCGGCCAAAAGTACCTGCGGCAGCAACGAGGCTGGGAAGCATCGCTGCTGACCGGCGTCGGGGGATTGGGCGGTGTGGGCGCCCTGGTTCTGCTGACCCCACTGGCCTCGGCCTGGGGTCCAACCGTCCATGCTACTCTGCAGCCCCATTTACACTGGATACTGCCAAGCATCACCCTGTTTATGCTGATGAGCGAGTGGCCCAAGGGCACGGACCGGGCCACAACCCGCTGGGGCAGGCTGGCTGAGGCCTGGAGATCGCTCGCCGCCGGTCTGAGCACCTTTGTACTGGCGGGACTGCTGGGCTTTATCCTCACTTACCGCGAAATCATCCCGCTGGAGCGCGCCTACCAAAACTTGATGCCCGCTTTCGTCGGCCTGTTTGCCCTGCCCTGGCTGTTGAACAATCTGCGCTCGCGGGCCGTAATCCCCCCTCAACAACTCACCAGCTCGGTGGATGCAGATGCGCCAACCCTGGTGCGCGGGGTCTTGACAGGCAGCCTGGGTGGGTTGTTCGCCGCGTTCTTTCCTGTGGTCACTGGCGGCATCGGCGGCTTGATCGCCGGACATGCAACTGCCCAGCGCGACGATCGGGTCTTTCTCATCTCGCAAGGCGCCAGCAAAGTCGTGTACTATGTCGGGGGATTGCTGCTCTTTTTCGTCCCCGGCTTGCACCTCACACGGGGCGGTATGGCATGGATGCTCAGCAGTGTCTACACGCCTTGCACCCCGGACACCTTTTATCGGGCGATGGCGGCCGTGCTACTCAGCGGGGTGCTCTCTTTTTTGCTGTTGCTGCCCTTGACCCGGATAATGATGCGGCTGGTGGAACGGGTGAATTACCGTTGGCTCTCGGCCGCCATGCTAGCCTTGTTGCTGGCCATGGTGACCTTGACCACTGGGCCTGGCGGTCTGCTGGTAGCTGCCGTCGCCACCGGGATCGGCATGATTCCGGTGTTATGGGGCGCGCGGCGTATGAACTGTATGGGCATATTGTTGCTGCCCCTCACCGTGAACATGGCGGGCTGGGGTGGGACGGTGGCGAGATGGCTAGGGTTGATTTGATCGCACCACCGGATCAACGCCGACCCGCCAGGGGAGCTTGTCGAAGGGGCGTCGTAGGCGTAGGTGCGGGTGTAGGTCCCCGCGCTCGTCCCGCCCTGCTC
>CAZSJU010000175.1:0-7096 GCA_964607235.1 uncultured Anaerolineae bacterium
GGGCTATGTGCCGGCGGCCGAGGTGTCGGCGGCCTTTGCCGCCACCGACCTGTGCATCTTGCCTTATGCGGATGGCATCTCTTTTCACCACGGCACACTCATGGCCGCGCTGGCCCACGGGTGCCCTATCGTCAGCACCCGCCCACCGTTCGCGTTACCCGAGCTGGTCCACGGGGAAAATGTATGGCTGGCGCCGCCCAATGACCCCGAGGCGCTGGCAGCCGCCATCACCACCCTGGCCCAGGCGCCTGAGCGCCGCCAACGGCTGGCGCGCGGGGCGGCTGAGCTCGCGACTGAATTCACCTGGGAGCGCATCGCCGCCCGCACGGCCGCGCTGTTCAGCACGCTGACTTTGACTGGCGCAGCCTAGCGACCGATGTTATACTGGCGCCTCGTTGCCCGGTCAACCTGCAAGCTGAGTACAGCGAGATAGCGCCGTGGAAAAATTCAGAGTCACTCAAGATAACGCAATTTACGTCCTACTGCTCGTCTTTGTCGTCTTGTCCAGCCTGTACGCCATCGCCGTGCCGCCTTTTGAGGCGTCCGACGAGCTATGGCACTATCCGATGGTCAAGTACATCGCCGACCATTGGGCGCTGCCAGTGCAAGACCACGAAAACATCGGCCCCTGGCGACAAGAGGGCAGCCAACCCCCGCTGTATTATTTTATTGCAGCCGCCGCCACCTTTTGGATCGACACATCGGACATTGAGACGGTGCGTCACTTGAACCCGCACGTTGATAATGGCGTGGCGACGGCGGATGGCAACATTAATCTCATCACCCATCACCCCACGGCGGAGGCTTTTCCCTGGCGCGGTACGACCCTGGCTGTGCGTCTCATCCGCCTGTTGTCGGTGCTGATGGGCGCGGCGGCGGTGTATCTGACCTATCGACTGGCGCTGGCACTGCTGCCCGACCGTCCTACACTGGCGCTGGGTGCAGCGGCCATCCACGCCTTTACCCCGATGTTTGTCTTTATTTCCGGCGCCGTCAACAATGACAATCTGGTCATCCCGCTGTGCACGCTGGCCTTGTGGCTGATGGTGCGCCTCGTCACCCATGCGCTCCCCCAACGATTTGGCTCCCAAGCCTTGTGGTTCATGTCGCTGGGTATCGTCGTCGGCATGGCATTGCTGACCAAGGAGAGCGCAGGCGGGCTGGTGCTCCTCACCGCCCTGACCGTGGGATACGTCGCGTGGCGCCAACATGCAAGCGCTGGGGGCAAGGCCGGGTGGCGCACGTTCCTCACCGGCAGCGTCGCGACCGGGGCGCCCACGTTATTGATCGCCGGTTGGTGGTATCTGCGCAACTGGCAACTCTACGGTGACCCGACGGGCCAAAACGTCTTTATCGAGATCCTGGGACAGCGCGACGTGCCGGCCAACCTGGCGCAACTGTGGCGCGAGCGGGTCAGTTTCGTACGCGGATACTGGGGCAATTTTGGCGGGTTGAACGTGCCTATGGCAGAATGGGTCTACGTGGCGCTGGACATTATCGCGCTGCTGAGCGTATTGGGCCTGGCTCTCATCCTGCTCACCTGGCTATTGCGCCTGGCCAAAGGACGACGGACCTCCCACACCGGTGCCAGGGGGCGGGCAGCGCCAGGGGGCGGGCCACTTGCGCCTGCGCGCCCCTGGCACTGCCCGCCAGGGCAAGTGAGTGCAGGTGAGTGCCAGGGGGCAGACGTTTGCCAGGGAGGACAAGTGAGGGTCAGCATAGCCTGGCTGATCACCCTCTCGTGGCCGCTGCTGGTCGTCGTGCTATGGATTACCTGGGCCACTAACACGTGGTCTTCGCAAGGGCGGTTGATCTTTTCGGCCATCTCGGTCTGGTCGCTGCTGCTGGCCCTGGGCTGGGAGCGTTTGATCCGTCTCTTCTTAGCGGTGCGGCTCGCAGGGTCAGTAACAGTCCGGACCCGCCAGATCAGAACGCTTGGCGCCTGGCTCTTTGCGGCCTTGCCGTTATTCTTGTTCGTCATCAGCCTCATCGCGCCCTGGGCCTGGATCCGGCCCGCCTACGCCCGGCCACCCGTGCTGACCGATGAGCAGGTGGCCGCCATCCCCCAGCGGGTCGACGTGACCTTTTTCCATCCGGCGAGGGGGCAGCTCAAACTGTTGGGCTATAAAGCGCCGGTCACGGCCGCTTATCCCGGCGAGTCCGTGCCCATCACCCTCTACTGGGAAGCCCTGGAGGCCTTTGGCCGGGATTATAGCGCCTTTGTACACTTGATCGATGCCCAAAACCTGATCGCGGCACAGCGTGACGCTTACCCTGGCATGGGGATGTATTCCACCCAGTGGCTTGAGCCCGGTCAGCGTTGGGCCGAGGAGCGGATACTGACCCTGCCAGAGACCGCCTTTAGCCCCAACCAGGTGAGCATTGCGCTAGGGTTGTACGATTATCAAACGGGGGAGCGCCTGACCGCCGTAGATGCCACGGGGCAAATCGTGGGCGACCAGGCACGCCTGAGCCCGGTGGAGGTGTTGGCGCGAGAGGGCGACTGGCCCAATCCCATCTCGATCGACCTGGGTGGAGAGATGCGATTGCTCGGCTATGATCTGGACCGGCGCGCGCTCCGGCCCGGCGAGACGAGCACGTTGACGCTGTATTGGCGCGCCCAACGGCCCATGGCGCACAACTATTCCATCTCGACCCAGTTGGTGAACGAATATGGGGTCAAGGCTGCCCAAAAGGACGCCTGGCCCTTTGACGGGGCGCGGCCCACCTCGACCTGGGCACCGGGCGAATTGATCGCCGAGCCGCGGGCGCTCACCATCTTTGACGACGCGCCCCCGGGCGTGTATGACGTCTATATTGCGGTCTATCCTTCCGACGACCCGGGTGCGTTGCTGGTCGTCACGCCCAGCGGCGGTCGCCTGCAGACCGACCACGTCGTGCTGACCACCGTGTGCGTCCTGCCCCGCTGACGCCGAACCCGTGCGGCCTAAAGGGTCAGCACCTGTGCTGCCCGTAGGGTCAGCAAAACGAGACCTCTGAGCAGGGCCATATCTCAGAGGTCTAACCATTGGCGGCACAACGATGGGATGATCCCAGCTTGAGCACCAGGCTGATTTATCTATAGCGTCACGATGCGGTATCCGGCCTCAGTGTAGGGGATCAGACTGACGTGTCCAGACGCGTCATACACCAGGCGCAAATCTTCTTCGGCCGCCGCCTCGATCGCCTGGGCCTGGACCGCGCAGGCTTTGCACACGGCGTCGATCAGCCCTTTTTCTTTGGCTTTGCGATAGAGTCCATGGCGTCCGTGCTCGGGGTCTGGCAAGGTCAACAGCCAACGCGGGGCCTCACCTTCCAGGACGATCTTGGCTTCCCCGCCCCGCGCTGTGATGTCGAGCGCCCAAATAAACGTATGAATCATACGGCAGGGCATCTCGGGCCCGGCGAACAAGACGAGGGCGATTTTTTCACTCATTTACTGCCGATCCGGTGGTCCGGATTACCGGACGTAGGGCCACCGCACTCGGGCGTATAACACGTCGCGTCCAAAAAAGTACATTTTTGTTTACAGCTTGGGCACAACTCGGGCGGGGTGGCGGCCTTGAACGTGTATCCACATTCTGAACATTTCCACCAGGGCTTGGGCTCTTGACTCATCTCTCTTTCCTTTCCAGCTCTCTATTTCATCTCTCTACCAACACTAGAACTTTGCAATCACATAAATAGTTCAAAGCGGTCCTGATCGGCCTTGCAGATGGGACACTTGAGCGGTGGCTTGGGACGTGCGCACAAATAACCACACACCTTGCAACGCCAGATGGGGATGCCGCCCGGCGTAAAGCCGACCAATTCTTCCTCGTGCTGCTCTTCCCCGGCATCCGACGGCTCGACGGGCCGGCGTTCCGGCACCACCGGGACGTCCTGTGTACCTTGCGCGATTTCCTCCGACACGTAAAGGGCACAATAACACGCGCCATATTCTACCAGGTCGGCGTCGCGATAATCGCAGGGACAAATGATATCGAGGTCCTTTTCGCGGATCCCATCGGCCAGACGGCAGGGGCAAGCCCAATAACCGTACCGTTCCTCGTTGACCAAAAGGCCTTCCACCAAGTTGAGAACAAAGTCCAGATCAGGGTTGAGATAATACCCCGCTGCCTCAGCCTCGCGCTTCAAACGCTCGTACAACGCTTGAGCTTTTGGTGAACTCATAGTTCCAGGGCCTCCTTTAAAAGCGCTTCCTGATACCCCACGACGACCTCGCCGTCATCGATGACGATGGTGGGAAAGCTGCGCTTGGGGTTCCAACGCGTCAACTCTTCCATGCAGCGGGTGCGTTCGGCGCCGGTCAAAAGATCGACGTACTCACACTCATAATCGACATTATGCTCATCCAAGAACTTTTTGGTCTTTTTGCACCACCCGCACGTACTCAACGCATACAATTTCGCTTTTTTCAAGTTCACGACTCCTCATCTTGTCCTGGCAAAGCCCAAAACCGACACTTGCTTCCCAAAAAGCCCGCAGGAAATCAAGCCCCTATTTCTACCGGGCCCTATCCCTGCCGGGCTTTTGGGAAGGCCTGCATCCATTCTATCTATTCTACAGCCAACTCTTGGCTGCTCTCCCACAAGCCGTGGATGTTGCAATAAGCCAGGGCCTGCAACGTGCCAGGCTTGTCGACCTTGAGAGACGTGATCACCTCGTGGTGCGTGTAAACCGGGCCTTGATTGGGGCCGGCGGTGGATTCGCCGTGGGCACAAAACTCAAAGTGACCCACCTGGTGCGGGAATTTGGCCCCCTCTGGATGAAAGTAAAGGCTAATCCAACTGATGTGATGCTCGGTGGTATTGGGATGGGCGATTTCCTTTCCCATACTCACGGTCACTTGAAAAATCTCCCCCGCCTTTACCTTGTCTGGGCACGTGATGACCGGCACGTGCTTTTCCTTCTTCCAATCGGCTTGCTGAATCAATACGCTCATGGACTACCTCCTATCATGCTAGTTTAACTGAAACACTTGTCGTTTCTTATCCCCGCCTTCTGTCAACGGGCAAAAAACACCGTCTGATTTTACAAGAGCGAAAAGTCATCGTCAAAGAGCCGGTCGACATAAGCTGATACATCTACCCCCTCTTTGATGAGCCGGGCAAAGGCGCGCACACGCCCCGGGGCGTTGAGCAAGATCGCGCCCACGATGCGCCCATCACGCAGGGCACACTTGTAATACACCCCATTTTCCATATCCACATGGCGTATGGGAGTGCATTCGTCTTCTGACAGAGTCGCCTCACCCATTGAGGTCAACTGTGCCCCCGCGACCTTGAGCGTGGTCGCGGGTACCGTCCCAGTGTAGACCTGGCTGCCTGGCGTGACCATGTTGGCCGCCGCTGCCTGGGCTTGCTCGATGGCAGCGGGAATGATACCGTACACCTGCCCCTCAAACTCGGCCGCATCGCCCGCAGCAAAGACATCCTCGGCACTGGTCCGCAACTGCTCATCGACGATCACACCGCGACCCACCTGTATGCCCGCTTGCTCGGCCAGCGCAATCCTGCTACGGATACCGGTAGAAAAAATCACCAGTTCCCCAGGGATATGTACCTCATCCGCTTGGCCCGCCCCTGGCACTGCACGTGAGGGCAAGTGAGGGTCAGCGACGCGGACCCCTTGCGCGTGGCCATTGCCCAAGACCTCCTTGGTCGCACCACTGGTGAGTATATGCAGACCTTGCGCTTCCAACAGCGACTGCAAGACCTGTGCGCCTGGTTGATCGAGCTGGCGGGGCAACAGGTACGAAAAGTATTCGATCACTGTCACGTCCAGGCCGGCGGACTGTAGCGCGCGGGCTGTTTCAAGCCCCAGCAGTCCCCCGCCGATCACCACCGCTTGAGAGACTTTTTCTGCAAAAGCCTTGATGGCCAACGCGTCCTGCAGGGAGCGCAAGGTAAAAACGCCCTCCTTGTCCGTGCCCTGGCACGGGGGGACGAAGGAACGACCGCCTGTCGCAAGCAACAAGCGGTCGTATTCGATCTTGGCGCCATCGGACAGGTCAAGGCGATGCGCCCCAGGGTCAAGGGCGGTCGCTTTCACACCCAGGTGCAACTGGATGCCTTGCTCCGCGTACCACTCGGCCGGTTTGAAGAAAAGCGCATCCTGTTCAATCTTGCCGGCGATAAACTCCCACAACTGGGGGCGACGGTAGTAAGGATAAGGCTCTGCGCTCAAGAGATGCACATCAGCGGAGGCATCGGCTTGCTTGATGGCCCGCGCGGCCGTCACGCCAGCCACACCGTTACCTACGATGGCGTATAACATTGCCTAGTCCATCTTTTCAAATTGGTCTTTGCCCACGCCGCAATCGGGGCAATACCAATCATCGGGCAATTCTTCAAAAGACGTACCGGCGGGGATCCCGCTGTCGGGGTCACCGACCTCTGGATCATAGACGTAACCACATACCGTGCATTGCCACTTGGCCATTAAAGACCTCCTTTTTTTAATTCTGTACGTAAGTTTAATAAGCGTCTGCTTCTTGGCACAAGGCCACCATAATGTTGTCATCCTCTAACTTGACTTGATGAATGGGCAGCTCAAATGTGGGGGGATTGCTGGCGGGTTGAACGAGCACCTCGCCCGTCTCCAGGTCAAACTGCGCATAATGGCATGGACAAGTGATCACCTTGCCGGTGAGCTTGCCCTCGGCCATAGAGCACTCGCGGTGCGGACAACTTTCGTCAACCGCATAAAACGTTCCATCGATATTGAGCACCATGACCCTCTGGCTGCTGACCCAGAAGGACTTGCGCTCTCCAGGCTGAATCTCTGACGCTTTGGCGACTTGGACAAAATCTGTCATTTTGGACTTGCCTCCTTGTACGATAATCGGTGGGAAAGACTAGCACTTGTATCTATCACCCTTGCGCTATGAGCACGCCCGAGTGGACGGCGAATTCAACATGAAATATGGCCCGCTTGCCCTCAGAACAAGATGGCGGCTGTGACGTGGTGAGTAAAGAGTGGAATGAGAGCAAACACCCCCAGGACCAGCGTTTCTTTGAAACGTGCGCTTGTTAGAGAGTGTTATATTATAATGGGCGTTCTATGTCAAGCATCCCTCTAATTTTACACACTT
>CAZSJU010000176.1:0-1570 GCA_964607235.1 uncultured Anaerolineae bacterium
ACGATGGCCCAATTGTATTATCGTATGGGCTTGCACGACAGGCTGGCCCAGTTTGACCATTTTTTCCGGCGTTATCCCGATTATGGCTCTCACCAGGCGGGCTATTGCATCAATGCCGGCCTGGGATGGCTGTTGGATTGGATGCGGGAAGCGCGCTTTCGTGATGAGGACATTGCTTACTTGAGAGGACAGACGGCGCGGACCGGCAGCCGGATATTCGGCGACGATTTTTTGGCCTGGTTGCAAAGCAATGGGACGTTTGAGGGGATCACCATGCGCGCGATTCCCGAGGGGCGCGTGGTGCACCCGAATGTGCCGTTGACGGTCGTGCAAGGGCCGCTGGCCATGGCCCAGATCCTAGAGACGTCGCTGCTTAATCATCTCAACTATCAGACGCTCATTGCCACCAAGGCGGCCCGCATTCACGAGAGCGGACGCGCTCGGCCATTGTTAGAGTTTGGGTTGCGCCGCGCCCAGGCCAAGGGCGCTAACGCCGGGGTGCGGGCGGCGCTGATCGGCGGGGCGGATTTTTCCTCAAACGTGGGCATTTCGCACGTGTTGGGCTATCCGCCCAAGGGCACGCACGCGCATAGCATGGTCCAGGCCTTTATGGCGTTGGGTGAGGACGAGATCGGCGCCTTTCGCGCTTATGCCGAGGTGTATCCCGACGATTGCCTGTTGCTGGTGGACACCATTAACACGCTGGAGAGCGGTGTCCCTAACGCGATCAAGGTGTTTGAGGAACTGCGGCGCAAGGGGCACGAACCGGTAGGCATTCGGCTAGACTCGGGCGACCTGGCATACTTGAGCATCCAGTCTGCCAAGTTGTTGAACGACGCGGGCTTTTCCGATACCACCATCGTGTTGTCTAATCAACTGGACGAGTTGGTCATCTGGCAGATCATCACCCAGATTGAACAAGAGGCCTCACGTTATGGCGTTGACGCGGACCACTTGATCAACCGGTTGGTGTATGGGGTGGGCACACGGCTCATCACGTCCAAAGGCGCGCCGGCTTTGGATGGCGTCTACAAGCTGGTGGCGGTACAAGATGACGGGGAGTGGGTGCCGGCGATCAAGGTTTCCGAGACCCCGGCCAAGACGATTAATCCGGGCCACAAGCACGTGTGGCGTTTATACGACCAACGCCAAAACCAAAAATCGACGGCCGATTTGCTCAGCCTGGACGACGATGATCCGCAGACCATGGAAGAGATCTTGTTACACCATCCGACCGAACACACCAAGTATCGCACGCTGACCCAGGCAGAGGTCTCGCAGATTGAGCCGTTATTGGTCGATGTGTTGCGGGATGGCGCGCTGGTTTGCGATCCCCCGTCGATTAAAGGCGCCCGCGAACGGCGCGAGGCTGACATGGCGCGGCTGGACCCGGGCGTCAAGCGCCTCGTGAATCCGCACCGCTATCACGTGTCTCTCACGCGGCGCTTGTGGGACCTTAAACAAGAGTTGATTCAATCGATTCAATCGATCCAACGGTGATCCAACGGTAGGGACCTTTCATAGCTCAAGGGCCTGGACCAGGGCGCGGATGCCCGCGACGGTCGGGGCT